>JBJMIO010000138.1:0-35681 GCA_045806765.1 Marmoricola sp. | reverse complement strand
CGGGGACCTGGTACGGCAGCGTCACGGCGCTGCAGTGCGTCGTCGAGGGGTGGGGGATGCTCCCGCCCGCGGCCGTGATCTGTGCGGGCGTCATCCGCAGCTTCAGGCCGCTGACCTCGGTGGGCCCGAACCCTCCGGACTCGTTGCTGCAGGGGCCCGCGAAGGACTCGGGGATGCCGAAGAAGCGCAGCGAGTCGCAGTCGGGCACGTCCTGGCCGGCGAACGCCTGCTTCCAGGCCCCGTCCCGCAGACCCCAGACGATCTGGAAGCCGCCGCAGGCGTTGTAGGCGCCGAGGGCGTAGCCGGCGGTGCTGTACTTCTCCACCGTCACCCCCGAGGCCGCGTCCGGGCAGGACTGGCCCTCCTGGACCGCCCGCTGGGCGATCGCGGCGACGAAGGTCTTGAACTGCGACGTCGTGCCGGTGAGCTTGGCCGTGTCGGCCTCGGACTGCACGAAGACGCCCGGGTCGGGGTAGGTGATCGTCTTGGGCACGGTGGGCGTCGGTGTCTGGTGGGCGACGTGCTGGTCCCGCGAACCGTGGGTCGGGTCGTTGGTCAGCAGGGTCACCGGGATCACCGCAGCGGCCACCACCGCGGCGCACGCCACGACGATGCCGGTCTGCCGACGGGCGCGTCGCCGGTTGCCCAGGCGGCGCACCTCCTCGGCGGGGAGCGGGGCGGTGGCGATGCCGCGGGTCTCGAACGTGTCGAGCCCGGGGATGCGGGTCTCGGGGGTGAAGTCAGGCATGACGTGCTCCGGGGTCGTGGGTCTCGGTGGGAGCGAGCAGCGCGGCAAGGGCGACGCGTCCGCGGGAGAGGCGGGCCTTGATGGTGCCCTCGGGCACCCCGACCTCGCGGGCGACCGCCTGGATGGGCAGGTCGCACAGGTGGTGCAGGACGATGGCCTGGCGCTGGTTCTCCGGCAGCGTGCTCAGCGCCTGGACCAGGGCCACGCGGGTCTCGTCGGCCGGTGCGCTGGACAGCGCGGGGGAGAGCGCCCGGTCCGCGGGTCGCTTCGCGATCCGTCGGCGTCGCCAGCGGCTCACCGCGAGGCGGTACGCCGTCGTGCGCACCCAGGCTTCGGGATGGTCTGCGCGTGAGAGCGCCCCTCGACGGGACCAGGCCCGGACGAACGCTTCCTGGACGCACTCCTGTGCCTCGTCCCGGTCGCCGATCATCGCGTAGAGCTGCCCGGTCAGCCGGCTGAAGGACGAGGTGTAGAACTCGTCGAACTCAGCTTCGTCCATGTGCTTTCCCGTCCTCGTCGTGCTTCTCAGGAGGTAATACGCACCGGCGGCGCACCCGGTTGCACCCCGCGGACAACTTTGTCACCGCAACGGCGAAGGGCCCGGGAGCAGTGCTCCCGGGCCCTTCGTGTGTCGTGCGTCAGTGCTGGTGATCAGTGCTTGTGCGTCAGGTCGTCCCCGGCCACGTCGTGGCGGCCGTCGAACTGGTGACCATCCGCAGCGTGACCCTCCAGCGGAGCGTCGTGCGCGTGCTCGAGCTCGTTGTGGTGGGCCGCCTCGGCGAGCTCCTCGGGCGTCGGCTTCTGGACGTTGGTGGCGAACCACGCGTGCGACGCCTTCGCGCGCAGCTTGTCCATCCGGGCCTTCGGGGCACTGACGCCGTTCGCGTCGGTCTCGCTCATCCCGGCGTACACCTCGTCGCGTGCCCGCGCGGTCAGCCTGTAGGCGTGGCCCTCGCTGAGCGGCACGTGCTTCTCGGAGTAGCCACCCAGGGCGTCGCGCATGATCACGCCGCTCTCGTAGCCGTGCAGCAGCATCTCGTTGTCGTGACGCTGCAGCGAGATGCACCAGCGCTTGGCGATGATGAACACCAGCGGCGGGATGACGAAGATCGCCCCGCGCATGAAGTACGTGATGGTGTTCAGGTCGAGGTGGAACGTCGTGGCCAGGATGTCGTTGCCGCCGGCTGCCCAGAGCAGGCCGTAGACGCTGACCATCATCGCCAGGAACGCCGTGCGCGTCGGGGCGTTGCGGGGACGCTGGAGGAGGTGGTGCTCCGTCTTGTCCCCGGTGACCCACTGCTCGATGAACGGGTAGGCGAGCACGAGCGAGAGCAGCGCGATCGGGGCGATCTGTCCCGGCAGGAAGATGTTCCAGCTCATCGTGATGCCCCAGATGTGGGTCTCCCAGCCGGGCATGATGCGCAGCAGGCCCTCGGCGATGCCCATGTACCAGTCGGGCTGCGAGCCCGCGGTCACCTCGGCTGGGTTGTACGGGCCGAAGCGCCAGACCGGGTTGATCGTCATCAGACCGCCCATCAGGGAGACCACGCCGAAGACGATGAAGAAGAACCCGCCGGCCTTGGCGGCGTAGACCGGCATCATCGGGTAGCCGACGACGTTCTCCTCGGTCTTGCCGGGCCCGGGCCACTGGGTGTGCTTGTGGTAGACGAGCAGCAGCATGTGGGCCCCGATCAGGGCGAGCAGCAGGCCCGGGATCAGCAGCACGTGCGCGATGTAGAGGCGCGGGATGATCGCGTCGCCGGGGAACTCGCCGCCGAACATGAAGAACGACATGTAGGAGCCGAGCACCGGGGTCGCCTTCACCAGGCCGTCCGCGATCCGCAGACCGGTGCCCGAGAGCAGGTCGTCGGGCAGCGAGTAGCCCGCGAAGCCCTCGAGGATGCCGAGGAGCAGCAGCACGCCGCCGATGATCCAGTTGAGCTCACGCGGCTTGCGGAACGCGCCGGTGAGGAAGACGCGCATCATGTGCACGAGCATCGCGGCAATGAAGAGCATCGCCGCCCAGTGGTGCATCTGGCGCATCAGCAGTCCGGCACGGACGTCGAAGCTGATGTGCAGCGTCGACTCGTAGGCCTCCGACATCTTGATGCCGCGCAGCTGGTCGTAGGAGCCGTTGTAGACGACCTCGCCCATGCTCGGCTTGAACCAGAGCGAGAGGAACACGCCGGTCAGGAGCAGGATCACGAAGCTCCACAGCGCGATCTCGCCGAGCATGAAGGACCAGTGGTCCGGGAAGACCTTGCGGAGCTGCTTCTTGGTCGCCGTGGCGATGCCGAGCCGCTCGTCGGCCCAGTTCGCGATGGCGCCGGCGGGGTTCGGCTTGGGGGCGCCTGCGGGAGAGGTGCCGTTGGTGGACGCGGCTGCGCTCAGGTCAGACATGGTAGTTGTTCCGTTCCCAGTAGCTCGGACCCACAGGTTCGGTGAAGTCGCTCTGCGCGACCAGGTAGCCCTCGTCGTCGACCATCAGCGGCAGCTGCGGCAGGTGCCGCCCGGCCGGGCCGAAGATGACCTTGCCGTTGTCGGCCAGGTCGAACGTCGACTGGTGGCAGGGGCACAGCAGGTGGTGCGTCTGCTGCTCCCACAGGGAGATCGGGCACCCGACGTGGGTGCAGATCTTGGAGTAGCACAGGATCCCGTCGACGCCCCAGTCCTTGCGGTCCGGGGCGGCCTTGATGTCCTCGGGGAGCATCCGGACCAGGATCACTGCTGCCTTGGCCTTCGCGGCCTGGAGCGCTGCGCCCTCGAGCTCGGACTCACCGCTCTGCGGGACGATGATCTCGGGCTCGGCGTTGACCAGCTGGCCGACCTCCATGTCGCCCGGCTTGATCGGGGCGCCGTCGACGTCCTGGACGACCTTCATGCCCTTGGCCCACACGGTGTGCGCGAGCTTGTTGCCCGGCAGCGGGCCGAGGTCGCGCAGGGCGACGATGGCCGGCAGGCCCAGGATCGCCATCGCGCCGAGCAGCGAGTTGCGCACCAGCGGACGCCGGCCGATGCCGGACTCCTCGATGCCCAGCTCGAGCGCGGCGAGCGCCTCGTCGCGGTCCTCCTGCGGGGAGGCGGCCGGGTGGCGGTACTCGACGATCTCGTGGTCGCTCATCAGCTTGCGCGACCACTGGATCGCACCGATGCCGATGGCCAGCAGCGCCAGGCCGAGCGCGGCGCCGAGGCTCGCGTTCTGCGCGCCGATGCCGAAGACCGCGTCGTCCTTGCCGACCGTGAAGTAGGCCACGCAGAACAGCAGCGCGAAGACCGAGGAGAGGCCGAAGAGCAGGGCCACCTGACGCTCGGCGCGCTTCTCGGCGGCCGGGTCGACGTCGGTCGGGCGAGGCAGGTGCTCGGGGAGCCCGGGGTTCGCGATGGGCTCGTCCGGGACTGCCGGAACGTTGTCGTGGTGGTCGCTCACGCCGCGTCACCCTTCTTGATCGACTTCTTGGAACGGGCGGTTTGCGAGGTGATCCAGATTCCGGCTCCTACGAGACTACCGATACCCACGAGCCAGGCGAACATGCCCTCGGAGACGGGACCCACCGAACCGAGGTCGAAACCGCCGTAGTTCGGGGTGTCCTCCTGCTTCTTCAGGTAGGAGATGATGTCCTTCTTGTCCTGCGGCGAGAGCACGCCGTCGGCGAAGACGGGCATCTGCTGCGGGCCGGTCAGCATGGCCTCGTAGATGCGCTTCTCCGGGACACCGATCAGGCTGGGCGCGAACTTGCCCTTCGGCAGGGCGCCGCCGCTGCCGGCGAAGTTGTGGCACGCCGTGCAGTTGGTGCGGAAGAACTCGCCACCGCGCACGATCTCCTCGTTGGTCGCGCCCTTGGAGCTGTACTGCTCCTCGGTCGGGATCGACGGGCCGGGGCCGAGCGAGGCGACGTACGCCGCGAGGGCGGAGACCTCCGCGTCGTTGAAGACCGGCCTCTTGCGCAGCGCCTGCGAGCCGGGCTGCGCCATCGGCATCCGGCCCGAGCTCACCTGGAAGTCGACGGCGGCTGCGCCGACGCCGATCAGGGAGGGGCCGTAGTTGCCGCCACGCTTGGTGACGATGCCCTCGGCGTTCAGGCCGTGGCAGGAGGAGCAGGAGACCGCGAAGAGCTCGCGTCCCTGCTTGATCTGGTCGGCATTCGGGCCGCCCTCGTGAGCGTCGGCGGGGGAGAGCGCCATGTAGGCACCGCCGGTCGCCAGGAGGCCGATGATCAGCACAGCGGGAGCCGCGAGCCGGCTGCGCCGACGGGCCGAGAGCCGAGCTGAGATCTTGCGCGTGAGCAGTCGCACACCAGGTCCTATCGGTTCAGGCTTACTTGAGCAGGTAGATGGTCGCGAAGAGGCCGATCCACACGACGTCGACGAAGTGCCAGTAGTACGACACGACGATCGCGGTGACGGCCTGCTCGTGGGTGAACCGACGAGCGACGAAGGTGCGTCCGAGGACGAAGAGGAAGGCGATCAGGCCGCCGGTGACGTGCAGGCCGTGGAAGCCGGTGGTCAGGTAGAACATCGTGCCGTACGCCGAGGACGGGATCGTGATGCCGTCGTGCACCAGGTTGGTGTACTCGAACGCCTGGCCGCCGATGAAGATCGCGCCCATGATGTAGGTCAGCACGAACCACTCGCGCAAGCCCCACTGCTTGATCTTCATCAGGCTGCCGGTGCGGCCGACCTGGCCGCGCTCGGCGGCGAAGACGCCGAGCTGGCAGGTCAGCGAGGAGAGCACCAGGATCGTGGTGTTCACCGAGGCGAACGGCACGTTGAGGTCCTTGGTGGTCTGGGCCCACAGCTCGGGGCTCACCGACCTGATGGTGAAGTAGCAGGCGAACAACGCCGCGAAGAACATGAGCTCGCTGGAGAGCCAGATGATCGTGCCGACCGAGACCATGCTCGGTCGGTCATGGTGCCCGTGCAAGCGGGATGCTGGGATCACAGATGCTGTCGCCACAGCGCCATTATGTCGTGAGCCGGACCGGGTGCCACCCCGCCCCCCACTTTTGAGAGCGAGTGTCGTGGACGGTTACGGGAGGGGGTGGTGTGACTCACGGGTCGAGGTCCGGAACCAAGCCTCCGCGACGCCGCGCGCACCCCTCCACTAGGATCACGCACGTGACTGCGAACACACCCGCTCTCCGCGTCCTGGTCTACAGCGACGACTCCGACGTACGCCGTCAGGTGATCCTCGCCCTGGGTCGTCGCGTCCACCCCGACCTCCCCGAGCTGGAGTACGTCGAGGTGGCCACCGAGCCCGTGGTGTGGCAGCAGCTCGACTCCGGCACCATCGCGCTGGCGATCCTCGACGGCGAGGCCACGCCGGCCGGCGGCCTGGGCATCGCACGCCAGCTCAAGGACGAGGTCTTCCAGGCCCCGCCCGTGCTCGTGCTGACCGGCCGCCCGGACGACCGGTGGCTGGCGACCTGGTCGCGCGCCGAGGCCGCGGTGCCGCACCCGCTGGACCCGATCGAGCTCGCCGAGGCGGTCATCCGCCTGCTGCGCTCGCGGGTCCCCGCCCAGGCCTGAGCCCGTGAGCGGCCACACCTGGCCCGAGGTCCTCTCCGGGCTCGTGTCGGGCACCGACCTGTCCTCGGACCAGACCGCCTGGGCGATGGGGGAGATCCTCGCCGGCGCGGCCACCCCGGTGCAGATCGCCGGCTTCGCGGTCGCGCTGCGCGCCAAGGGCGAGACGGTCGAGGAGATGCAGGGCCTGGTCGACGCGATGTACGCGCAAGCCACCCCGCTGCACGTCGAGGGCCGCACGCTGGACATCGTCGGCACCGGCGGTGACCGCTCGTTCTCGGTCAACATCTCCACGATGGCCGCCATCGTCGCCGCGGGTGCCGGGGTCACCGTGGTCAAGCACGGCAACCGCTCGGCCTCCAGCAAGGCTGGCAGCGCCGACGTGCTGGAGGTCCTCGGGATCCGGCTCGACCTGCCCGCCGATGCGGTCGCGCGCGTCGCGGCCGAGGCCGGCATCACCTTCTGCTTCGCCGCCGCGTTCCACCCGGCGCTGCGCCACGCGGCCGTCGCCCGCAGCGAGCTCGGCATCGGCACCACCTTCAACTTCCTCGGCCCGATCGCCAACCCGGCCAAGCCGGCCGCGCAGGCGATCGGGTGCGCGGATGCCCGGATGGCCCCGGTGATGGCCGGCGTCTTCGCCCGCCGCGGCGTCGACGCCTGGGTCTTCCGCGGTGACGACGGGCTGGACGAGCTGACCACGACGACCACCTCGCAGGTCTGGACCGTGCACGGCGGTGAGGTTGTCGCGACCTCGCTGGACCCCGCCCGGTTCGGCATAGCCGCCGGCACCGCGGAGGGACTGCGCGGTCAGGACGCGGCGTACAACGCCGAGGTGGTGCGCCGGTTGCTCGCCGGTGACCGCGGACCGGTGCGCGACGCGGTCGTGCTCAACGCCGGCGCCGCCCTGGCCGTGCACGCGGTCCAGGACGGGTCGCTCGGGGACGGGTCGCTCGGGGACGGGTCGCTCGAGGACCGGGTCGCTACCGGGATCGCCCGCGCCGAGGCGGCCCTGGACGAGGGCGCCGCGCAGGCGACGCTGGCTCGCTGGGTCGAGGCCGCGGCTAGAGGCTGAGCTCGAACGCGCCGTCCTCGCGCGGGCGGAAGCCGAGCCGTGCGTAGTACGCCCCGACCATCCTCGGTGAGGTCACGACGCGGGTCAGACCGCGTCCGCCGAGCACGCCGCTGGGGCTCCAGACGAACTGGCCCGGCGAGAAGTCCCGGTAGCGCGGGGTGACGTAGTCCAGCAGGACCCGGGCCTCGGAGCCGGCCGTGTGCAGCAGCACGACACCGACCGTCTCGTCTTCGCGCTGGACCACGAAGGCCAGGTTGTCGGGGTCGGCGCCGTCCCAGACCAGGTCGGGCTGGAAGCGCAGGATGTCGGGCTCGTGCACCCGCAGGACGTGACGCAGGTACTCGTCCTGCCCGCCGACCTCGAGGACGGCGTACTCCTCGGTGTCGTGACGCGTGGTCAGCAGGGCGCGCACGTGCCACAGGTTGATCACGCACAGCGCGATGTTCATCGCGACCATCGGCCAGATCTCGAGCTTGGCGTTGTAGCCGGTCAGCACGACGCAGGCGCCCAGGTTGAGCACCCGGAAGCGCAGGACCCGAGCCTGCATCACCGAGTAGACGAGCAGCGCGGAGCCGAGCCACCCGAGCGCGTCGAGCCAGGACATGGTTCCGAGGCTAGGGCATCGGGCTAGGGGAGGACGGCGTGCCGGATCAGTCCGCGCGCGGCGCTCGCGTCGCGGGCCCCGATCGCGGCCGGCACCAGTGCGGCGGCGTGGAGGCGTGAGGTCACGTGCTGCCGGGCCGCCCGGGCAGCACGGTCCATGCCGGCGGTGCCGAGCTCGTCGGCGATGCGGTGGAAGTAGTCGCGCTCCTCGGCGAAGCGCTCGCCGCTCAGCGTCTTGACCGCCGAGTCGCTGCCGGTGTGCCGGCGGTACCGGAACGCGACAGCAGGGGAGAGTGCCATCGAACGGCCCGAGCGGAGCACGTCGACGAGCAGCCCCAGGTCCTGGACGACGTGGAAGTCGGACCGGAAGCCGATCGCGGAGATCACGTCACGGCGCCAGGTCAGGCTCGGGAAGTAGGTCCAGTTGCCACGGAGCAGCGAGACCAGCAGCGGTTCGCCGCTGAGCTCCTGCGGTGCGTCGACGTGCGGGGTCATGCGTCGCTTGACGCGGTCGGCCAGCGGGAGCACGAGGTTGCCCTCGCCGTCGATCACCTCGACGCCGGTCTCGACGACGGCGACGTCGGGGAAGCGCTCGAGCGCCGCCTCCACGTCGCGCAGGTACGTCGGCAGCATCACGTCGTCGGCGCCCATCACCACCACGTGCTCGGCCCGCGCAAGGCTGAGCGCCCGGGTGTAGTTGCGGTTCGCGCCGAGGTTGGTCGGGTTGCGGTGGTACTCCACCCGCGGGTCGTCCAGAGCCTCGAACCAGGCACGCACCGAGGGGTCGGGGTAGCCGTCGTCCACGACCACCAGGCGCCAGCTCGTCGAGGTCTGGCGCAGCACGCTGCCGACGGTCTCCAGCAGCAGGTCCGGGTCGCCGTAGAAGGGCAGCAGCACGTCGATCACGCGACCACCAGCTCCCGCGAACTCTCGGCCGCCTCGTCGGACGGCGCGGGCTCGGAGACGCGCACGCCGGCGTACCAGCAGAGTCCGGCGCCCAGCGCGAGCACCACCAGCAGCAGCACCGGGGGCGAGTGCCACCCGGCGGCGTGCACGAGCTCGGTGTGCCGGTGCTCGCCGGCGACGACGCCGAGCTGGCCGATCAGCTGGGTCAGCGTGACGGCGACGACGCACAGCGTGACGAGCGCGCGGCTGCGGCGCGGCGGGCGCGAGGAGTCGTCGAGCACGGCGGCGGCCACGACGATCAGACCGACGCTGAACGGCATCCCGTACCGCCCCTGCCAGGCGGACCCGATCTGGTGGAAGCTGTAGACGGTCAGCACCGCCGGCACGAGCCAGGAGACCGACGCGACGAACGCGAGCGTGAGAGCGGTGCGCGAACGTAGTGCGAGACGCCGCACGGTGAGGGTCGCGATCAGGCCCAGGACGAGGAGGGCGAGGGCGTAGAGCGCCATCGGGGCGTTCTCGTCGCGCATCGGGAAGGCGCCGATCGCCTGCAGCGGCCAGAGGAGCGCGCCGGTCAGCGTGTAGGGCACCGGGTTGCCGCGGAAGACGGTGTGCTCCTGCGTCGGGTCGTTGGCACCCGAGACCAGCAACCAGACGAGCTCGAAGGAGATCGCCAGGGCGGTCGCAGCGGCGACGGCCCGCTCGAGGCGGGTCACCGGGAGCAGGGCGCGGACCGTGCGGCCCGGTCCGTGCAGCAGCGCGACCGCGGTGACGATCAGGCCCAGCCAGAGCATCCCGAGAGTGTGCGTGTTCGCCGTCGTCGCCGCACAGAGACCGGCGATCGCGTACGCCGAGGCGCGGCGCTGCGCCCCGCGCGGTCCGCGGACCAGTGCCAGCGCGGCCACCCAGAACCCGAGACCGGCGATCATCTCGATGCCGTTGGGTGAGGCGATCGCGGTCGAGTACACGGTCGTCGGAAGCGCGGCGACCAGGCAGCCCACCAGGGGCCACCGGGTCCGGGCGCCGGAAACCGCGAGCCACACGGTGAGCATGAACAGGACGCAGGCGGCGAGCGCGGTCGCGACCCGCATGGCCAGCAGGTTCGCCTGACCACCGAACGGCTTGGCGAGCGTTCCGGCGTAGGCGTAGAAGACCGGGTTGTAGCGCGAGGCCGCGCTGGCGATCAGGACGGTGCCGTCGCCGAGGTCGGTCTTCGGCGTGCAGTTGTAGGGACCGGTGTAGGACCGCGCCTTGCACGCAGGAGCGATGGTCCGCGCGACGTCCGAGCGCACGGGGATCAGGTCGCCCCGGCCCGCCTTGCCGGTGACCAGGTCGTGGCCGGGCTCCCAGTGACCTGCGGCCACCGAGCTGGCCCGCAACGCGTGGTCGAACTCGTCGATGCCGAAGCCTGGGATGACGCTGAGGATCCAGCCGAGCTGGACCAGCAGCAGTCCCGCGCCTGCGAGCAGGGCTGTGCGCACCGGCGTGCTCACGCGGTTCACACCCGGGTCTGCTCGGCCTGCAGCGCCAGCTCGCGGGTGAGCTGGACGAGCTGCCGCTCGACGTGGTGCAGCCGCTGGTAGCAGGCGAGCGTGGTGAACAGGAAGGTCATCACGAAGACGTAGAGGAGCAGGTCGGTTCCGCGCTTGACCCCGACCAGGTGCGCAGCCCACACCGTGGTCCCGGGGAACGCGACCGCCACGACACCGGCCGGGACGAGCATCAGCAGCGCGATCCGGCGCACGGCCTGGTGGCTCGCGGGCTGGCGGTCGCGCAGGGTCATCCAGCCGAAGACCAGCGTCGCCCCGATCAGCAGGACCTTGATCGCGATCACGAGGCACGCACCCGGCGCACCGCGAGGTCGAAGAGGATGTTGACCGCGTTGATGTTCGTCTGACCCTTGCCCCGCGAGTACTCGGTGTAGTTCACCGTTGTGGGCACCTCGGTGTAGCTCAGGCCGTTCGGCACGATGGCGGAGAGCAGCTCGCTGGCGTAGGCCATCCGCGGCATGGTCAGTCGGATCCGCTCGAGAGCGGTGCGGCTCAGCACACGTAGCCCGTTGTGGGTGTCGGTGACCTCGAGCTTGGCGCTCCACCTGGTGAAACCCGTGCCGGCCTTGAGCACGAGCCTGCGGATCGCCGGCATCTCGTGGCTGGTGCCGGCGAACCTCGATGCCAGCACGACCTCGACACCCTCGGCACGCGCGGTCTCGACCATCCGGACGGCATCGGCGACCACGTGCTGACCGTCGGCGTCGAAGGTCACCACGTAGCGGGCGTCGGTGGTGCGCAGGACGTGGTCGAAGCCGGTCTGCAGAGCGGCGCCCTGGCCCTGGTTCACCGCGTGCCGCAGGACCTGCGCGCCAGCGGCACGTGCCATCACCGCCGACTCGTCCGCGCTCCCGTCGTCCACGCAGACCACGTGGGGGAAGCTCGCGCGCAGGGCGACGACCACCTCGGCGATCGTCTCGGCCTCGTTGAAGACCGGGACGACGACCCAGACGTCGTCCATCGCGTGCTGCTGCGCCATGAGCCGGGCCCTCCCCTTGATCGCGCCGCTCCCTGCTGATCGTCCACCAGGAGACGGACGAACAAAAGGGACATTACGCAATCAAACGGCCCAAAGGGCATAATCGGACCGATCGGCCGGCCGGTGTAGTCACAAAGGGCTATCCGCCCGCAGGTCCGGCGGCCGCCGCGGTCTCCGGCTCGTTGAGCGCCTCAGTCCAGTCCGAGGGAGAACGCCGACTCCAGGTCGTGCTGGGAGTAGGCGCGGAACGCGATGTGGGTCTCGGTCTCCAGCACGCCGGGCACCTTGTTGAGGCGGTCGGCGATGGTGGTCGCGACGGCGTCGTGGTCACGGACGCGGACCATCGCGATCAGGTCGATCTGACCGGTCACCGAGTAGACCTCGCTGACGCCGTCGAGCGCGGCGATGGTCTCGGCGACCTCGGGGATCCGGGCGACGTCGGCCTTCACGAACACGATGGCAGTGATCATGGGGGAAACCTACCGCGCGGGCTGGTGGACCGTGGGCAGCGAGCGACGCTCGTCGAAGGGCGCCAGGCTCTGCCGCGAGGTCTCGACCGCGTCGTGGACGGCGAGGTGGCGTGAGGCTCCGCGCACCGGGCACGACCAGGTGCCCTCGACCCGGACGAGCCGGGTGCCCGGGCTCTCCAGCCAGCGCAGCACCTTCTCGGTCTCCTCCGCGGTCGCTGCCGGAGTGGGCCCGAGGCCCGGGGCGACCGTCTCCGAGGACAACCGCAGCTGCTCGACGTAGTGGCCGGCATGGGCATCGACGGGGATGACCCCGGCACCCGCGAGCCGGCCGAAGCGGACCACGTGCACCGCCCACCGGCCGTCGTCCTCGCGGCGTGCGGCGACCACCTCGGGACATCTCGTCAGCGCGCTGAGCCGCTGGGTGCGCGACGCGGCGCGCACGAACGCGGCCAGCCGGTCGCGGTGGACGCCGGCGTCCTCGTAGCGCTCGTCGGCGCTGAGCTCGGCCATCTTCTCCGAGATCGCCTCGACCACCTCGTCGGCGCGGGCCAGCAGGTTGGCGCGCAGGCCGGCGACCATGGCGGCGTACGTGTCGAGGTCGCTGCTGCCGTCGCACGGGGACAGGCACCGGCCCATCTCGGCGAGCACGCAAGCCGAGCGCGAGGGCGCGAGCGGCAGGCGCTCGCTGCACTGCCGCACCGGGAACGTCTGGTGCAGCGCGGCCAACGACTTCTCCGCACGCTTGCGCGAGGAGAACGGGCCCAGGTAGTCGGCCCCGTCGTCGAGGACCTGGCGCACGAGCGAGAGCCGCGGCCACGGCTCGTTGGTCAGCTTGAGCCAGTGGACCTTCTCGGGGAACCGGCTGCGCCGGTTGTAGCGCGGCTTGTGCTGGGCGATCAGGCGCAGCTCGCGGACCTCGGCCTCCAGCGGGGTGGCGCACGTGATGCCGTCGACGCGGCTCGCGATGCCGACCATCTCGCCGATCCGCGAACGGGTTTCCGAGGCGGTGAAGTAGGAGCGCACCCGCGTGCGCAGGTCGCGCGAGGTCCCGACGTAGAGCACCCGCTCGCGCTCGTCGCGGAAGAGGTAGACCCCGGGTGCGTGCGGGAGGCCCTCGGCAAGGTGGCGCTTGCGGCGCTGGGCGGTGGTCACCCGCGAGGAGTAGGTCTGCAGCTCCTCCAGCGTGTGCACCCCGAGGCCGCCGAGCCGCTCGAAGAGGCCGTGCAGGACGTCGACCGTCGCGCGCGCGTCCTGCAGCGCGCGGTGGTTGGGCGTGGTGGCCGAGCCGAACGCGGCGGCCAGCGAGCTGAGCTTGCAGTTCGGGGCGTCGTCGCGGGTGACCACGCGGCGCGCGAGCCGGGCGGTGTCGAGCACCTCGAACCGGGGCCAGGCGTGCCCGAGCTCGGCGCTGAAGTGCTTGAGGAAGCCGACGTCGAACGGTGCGTTGTGCGCGACCAGCACGCTGCCGCGCGCGAACTCCAGGAACGCCGGCAGCGCGGACTCGATGGACGGCGCCCCGGCGACCATCGAGTTGGTGATGCCGGTCAGCACGGCGATGAAGGGCGGTATGTCGGTGCGCGGGTTGACCAGCGTCTGGAACTCGCCGAGGACCTCGCCGCCGCGCACCTTCACCGCGCCGATCTCGGTGATCATGCAGCCCTGGGAGACGGCCGCGCCGGTGGTCTCGAGGTCGACGACGCAGAACGTCAGGTCGCGCAGCGGACGGCCGAGCTCGTCGAAGCTCATCTGAGCTGCGTGGGCCGTGGTCGTCATGGTTCCGAACCTAGGAAATACCTCCGACAGATCGGTGCAGGACGCGCGCGCACTAGTGTTCTCCTCGCGTGAGCCGGACCGGACTCGAGGAGAGATCGTGAGCGTCGCCCTTCCCCACAAGCACCAGCGCTGGCGCTGCGGCGGGTGCGGCAACCTCACCCGGTTCGACGTGGCCCGGTCGCGCCGTACGACGGAGTTCTGGCACTTCGACCTCGCCGGCGAGCACCGCGTCGAGGAGACCGACCTGCGCGAGGAGGTCGTCGAGTCGGTGACCTGCCGCTGGTGCGGGCGCGACGACGCCATCGAGCTCGTGGACCGCAACGACGTGGACCCGGGTACCGATCCTTCCTGAGGTCGTGTCGGGGGTGGGTGCGACCTTCTTCCCGAGCCCCCGGACGTGGGGCGGAGGAGAGTGACGAGATGAGCGTGCGCATCGACTGCGACACCTGCCTGGTCCGGGGGTTGTCGTGCCACGACTGCGTGGTGACCGTGCTGCTCGGGCCGCCGCCGGAGCTGAGCTTCGACGCCGACGAGCAGCAGGCGTTCGCGGTGCTGGCCGACTCCGGCCTGGTCCCGCCGCTGCGGATGGTGACCGCGGTCGACGGACCGGTGGTCGAGTCGGCCTGAGGGGCGTGTGATGGGCGGCCCGACGGCCGGTTGGACGGGCTAGTCAGGCGCGTCCTGCGAAGACCCTGGTGAGCTGTGCCGGATGGGGCTGATGTGACTGTTGGGGCGGACGTGTCGCGAAACACACCGCGACGCGCGGGGGACGTTTGGCACCTCGTTACCGTTCGTTTATGGTTCATGACTCAGGCCCCTGCACGAGCGACCAAACGGGTTGCTCAGGGGCCGCGCTGAGTCCGGTGAAGTGCACCTCGGAAGGCACGGAACCGGAGCCGGGGAACCACGTTCCATTGGGGTGAATCCGGTGCCAACCAGGTCGAGCACCACGACCTGGGAAGTACTGGTAGGGCGATCTTTGCGCCCGAATCCGTCAGCTCACCTGGTAAGCGTCCGACAAAGAGGAGACCGTCCGCTCGTGCTTCACGGCCGGAAACGCACCGCTGCCCTCGTGGCTACCCTGATCGCCCTCCTGACCGCAGTCGTGACCGTGGGGATCGGCCTTGCCGCCACGCCGTCCGCGTCGGCCAAGCCCGACCTCGAGACGGTCAAGAAGCAGGTCGCCAAGCTCGACCAGCAGGCTGAGGCGGCATCCGAGCGGTACAACGACGCCAAGGTCAAGGTCGACGCGACCCAGACCAAGCTGGTCGCCCTCAATGCCGACCTGACCCGTCAGCAGACGCTGGTCGACGGCATGCGCAAGCAGGTCGCCGCGATGCTGGTCGACCAGTACCAGGGCAACGCGCTCTCCACCGCCTCCCAGGTGATCCTGTCCGACAACCCGGACGCCTTCCTGGACAACCTCAACGCTGTCGCGTCGTACAACAGCCAGCGCGGCCAGGTGCTCAAGGCCTACGGCACGCAGCTGGACCGGCTCAAGCTGCGCAAGGCCGCGGTCAAGGACGAGGCCGACCGCCTGCGCGGCATCGAGTCGCAGATGAAGGCGGACAAGCAGGAGATCGACACCAAGGCGGCCAAGGCCCGCAAGGTGCTCGACGGTCTCGAGGCCGCTGCGCGCGCCAAGATCCTCGGCGGCGACTACACCGGCCCGGTCCCGAACGTCGACGCCACCGGCCGTGCCGCGATCGCGGTGCGCTACGCGATGGCCCAGGTCGGCAAGGCCTACGTCTACGGTGCCTCGGGCCCGAGCGCCTTCGACTGCTCCGGCCTGACGATGCGCGCCTGGGGTGCTGCCGGCGTCGGTCTGCCGCACTCCTCGAACGCTCAGCAGGGCTCGGGCATGCGGGTCTCCGAGAGCGAGCTGCAGCCCGGTGACCTCGTCTTCTACTACAGCCCCGTGAGTCACGTGGGCATGTACATCGGCAACGGCCTGATCGTGAACGCGGAGAACCCGAGCGCCGGTGTCCGGGTGACCACCCTGCACGCGATGCCGTACGCCGGTGCGGTCCGTCCGGGCTGACCTGCCGCGGGCTCTCGTCTGCCTGCTGCTCCTGGGCCTGATCGGGCTCGCGGGCTGCTCGGGCAACACCAGCATCCCCCCGCCGCGGGCGTCCGGCGACGGCGCTGACGCGCGCTCAGCCGCCGCGACGCGGACCGTCGAGCGTCTCGAGTCTGCTCTGCGCGCGCACGACGGCACGGCAGCCTCGGCGCTGGGTCTGGGTGCGGAGAAGACGTTGCTCGGCGACGCCGCGGCGAATGTCGACCGGCTCGGCCTGGCCGACCTCTCGCTGCGCTTCGTCGACGACCGCAGCGCCGTCGCCCCGAACGACTCCTCGGCGACCGGCGCCTGGAAGGGGACCGTCGAGGTCGCCTACCGGATCAGCGGCTGGGACAGCGCAACGACCACCGACGAGACCACGTTCGTCTTCGCGCCGGGCGCCGGTGGCCAGCTGGTCACCTCGATCGGCGACGACGACGGGCGCACGCCGCTGTGGCTGACCGGCACCGTGACCCCGCTGGCCGCCGGGCGCACGCTGGTGCTGACCCGGACCGGGGACGGTGCGCGCTACTCCCGCCTCGCGCAGCGAGCCGTCCGCGACGTCGGCCTGGTGCTTCCGCGCTGGCACGGGCGGCTGGTCATCGAGGTCCCGGCGTCCCAGGACGAGCTCGACCACGCCCTGGGGGCCGACCAGCAGCAGTACGCCGACATCGCCGCGGTCACCGCCTCGGTCGACGGATCGCTGGTCCCGACCGCGCCGGTGCACGTGTTCCTCAACCCGCAGGTCTTCGACGCCCTCGGTCCGCGGGGAGCGCAGGTCGTGATCAGCCACGAGTCCACCCACGTGGCCACCCGGGCCACCTTCGCGACCATGCCGACCTGGCTGCTCGAGGGGTTCGCCGACTACGTCGCCCTGGACCACGCCGGGATCCCGGTCGCGGTCGCGGCCTCGCAGATCCTCGCCGGCATCCGCCGGCACGGCCCGCCCGACCACCTGCCGACAGCCGACGAGCTCGCGCCGACTGCTGCCGGTCTCGGCGCGACGTACGAGGAGGCCTGGTTGGCGACGCGCTACGTCGCGGTCCTGTACGGCGAGGCGAAGCTGGTGGCGTTCTACTTCGTGGTCAGCGGAGGGGAGAACCTCGACACGGCGTTCGGCCGCGTGCTGGGGACGACCCAGGCGGCGTTCGTGAAGAGCTGGAGCGCCGACGCACGCCGCTTGGCGCGCACCCTGCCGGCAGCCGGGCACGTGGCAGGCTGAACCCATGAGCACGGTGTCGGATCCGAGGCCCCGGACCGCCACCAGCCTGGTCGTCGCGTGCATCGGCGGGCTCGCCTTCGTCGTGCTCGCGGCTGTGCTCGTCCCGTGGCACTGGCTGCCCGGCCACCACGTCGAGGCAGTGTCTGCACGCAGCGTGTTCACCGCCGCCCAGATCGCGCGCGACGAGCACGTCTCCTGGATGCTGCGGCTGACCGGATGGGGCAACCTGGCGATCGGCCTGGCCGTCGCGCTGTGGCTCGGCGTGACCCGGCGTGGCGCCGCGCTGGTGGGCCGCCTGCCCGGACCGTGGTGGCTGGTCACCGTGCTCGGCTGCGGCGCGGTGACCCTGATCGGCACGGTGCTCGAGATGCCGCTGGCGGCGCGGGCCCAGCACGTCGAGGTCGACCAGGGTCTGAGCACCCAGGGCTGGGCGGGCTGGGCGCAGGACCAGGTGACCTCGTTCGGGGTCGACTGGGTCTTCACCGCGATCGCCCTGGTGGTCGTGCTCGCCCTGGTCCGACGCGCCCCGCGCACCTGGCCGGTCTGGGCGGCCGGTGCGGCCGCCGTGCTGGCGTTCCTCGGCTCGTTCGTCTACCCGGTCGCGGTCGAGCCGCTGTTCAACCACTTCACCCCGATGCAGGCCGGTCCGCTGCGCACCGAGATCTTCCAGCTCGCCGAGGCCGAGCACGTGCACGTCGACGACGTCCTGGTCGCCGACGCCTCACGCCGTACGACGACCCTGAACGCCTACGTCTCCGGTTTCGGCAGCACCCGGCGGGTGGTCGTCTACGACACCGTCCTGAAGCAGCTGGACGATGCCGAGATCCGCTCGATCGTGGCCCACGAGCTCGCTCACGCCAAGCACGACGACGTGCTGGTCGGCACCGTCCTGGGCGCCCTCGGCTCGGTCTTCGGCGTCGGCCTCCTCGGGCTGCTGCTCTCCAGCGGCGGGTTGCTGCGCCGTGCCGGCGTGTCCGGCCCGGGTGACCCCCGGGTGGTGCCGCTGCTGCTCGCACTGGTGGCCGCCGGCTCGCTGCTGGCCAGCCCGGTCGAGAACACCATCAGCCGCGCCGTCGAGGCGCACGCGGATCGCACCGCCCTGGAGGTCACGCGGGACCCGGCGACCTTCGTGGAGATGCAGCGCCGGCTGGCGCTCAGCTCGCTCTCGGACCCGACCCCGCCGCGGATCAGCCAGTTCTGGTTCGGCACCCACCCGACCGTGCTGCAGCGGATCGGGATGGCGCGGGAGATGTACCCGGGGGAGTAGCCCTCCCGACGGGCAGCCCGCAAAATGCACCCGGGCCACGACGCCGAAGCGTCGTGGCCCAGGTTCCCCCCAGTACTGCTGCTGCGTCAGGCGCAGGTGGTCGCGGTGACGGTGCCGTCACCGTTCGCGACGCCGCTGCTGACCTTGCCGCAGGTGTTGTTGAACGCGTTCTTCACCACGCCACCGAAGAGGAAGACGATGGCCACGATGAGCGCGGCGATGCCGGCGACGAGAAGGCCGTACTCCACGGCGGAGGCGCCGTCCTCGTCACGACGGGTGGTGAACTTGCGGATGAGCTCCAGCATGGTGTTGTCCTTTCTGGACCGGTAGCGGTTCAGGCGCAGGTGGTCGCAGCGACCGTGCCGTTGCCGTTGGCAACACCGCTGCTGATCTTGCCGCAGGTGCTGTTGAAGGTGTTCTTCACGACGCCGCCGAACAGGAAGACGATGGCCACGATCAGCGCGGCGATGCCGGCGACCAGCAGGCCGTACTCCACGGCGGAGGCGCCGTCCTCGTTGCGGCGGCTGGTGATGTTCCGGATGAACTCGAGCATTGGGTTTCCCTTCCCCTTTTGACTGCATGAGCGGTGACGGTGAACCCGTCGACATGCCCAACTATGTCACTTTCAGGGAGTTTCGGGAGGATATGTCCGGTTTGAACCATATAGTCAATTCGGGCCACGTGGACCGCGACGGACGGCGAAAGGTCCTGGGCCAAGGGTCCCGACCCGCGCGACCGGTCGGAAGCCCTCGCGTCGCTCAGCTCGGCGGTGGAGTGGCGTCGATCAGGCCCATCCGCATCGCGGCGACCAGTGCCTGGGCCCGGTTGCCGGCCCCCAGCTTCTCGTAGACCTTGGCGATGTGGGTCTTCGCCGTCGACTCGCTGATGTAGAGGTTCGTGGCGATCGTGGCCACCCCGAGCCCGTCGGCGAGGAGGTCGAGCACCTGGCGCTCGCGGTCCGAGAGCCTCGGGGTGGTCGAGGACATCCTGCGCATCATCGCCTCCGGCAGGCCGGCACAGGTGAAGCTGCGCGGCGCCACCGAGGCGTGCCGGGCGGCCGCGATGACCTCGCCGCTGGGGGCGTCCTTGCCGACGAAGGCCGAGGCCCCGGCGTCCATGGCAGCGAAGATCTGCTCGTCCCCGGCGTACATCGTCAGCACGACCAGGCCGAGGTCGTCGCGCTCCTTGCGCAGGGTGCGCACCAGGTCGAGGCCCGACCCGTCGGGCAGGCGCAGGTCGATGATGGCGACGTCGGGCTGCAGGGCCGTGACCCGGGCGTGCGCCTCGGCGATGGTTCCGGCCTCACCGACGACGGCGAAGCCCTCCTCGCGGGCGAACGCCACAGCCAGGCCGTGACGGATCAGCTCGTGGTCGTCGACGAGCACTACGGACGTGGTCACACCGACCCCCTGTTCTTCCTCGGAACCCTAGTGGCTTTGTGCTGATCCGGTGCTCAGGCGAGCCGGATGGAGACCCGTGTCCCGTGCTCGGCGGCAACCGGCGACTCCACCGAGAGCAGCGCCCCGATCCGTTCGGCGCGCTCGCGCATGATCCGCAGGCCGTGCGAGTCCTCGCGCGGGGAGCGGAGTCCGTCGCCGTCGTCGCTCACGGTGATCTCGGCCGTGGGCGGGTGGACCTCGCAGCGCACCCAGAGGTTCTCACCGCCCGAGTGCCGGCGCGCGTTGTTGATCGCCTCCTGCGTGATCCGGAGCAGCTCGGCCTCCACGCCCGGTTGCAGCCGGAGGGCCTCGGACTCGTCCAGGGTCACGTGCACCGTGAGCGGGGAGTGCGAGCCGACGTGCCGCGCGAAGATCGCGATGCTCTGGCCCAGGCCCTGCCCGGCCCCGGTCTCGTTGCGCAGGTCGAAGACGGAGTTGCGCAGCTCGGCGACCACCCGGGTGACCTCCTTGCGCAGCAGCGCGACGTCCTCGGACTGCCGGGGGTCGGTCGTCGAGGCGGCGAGGTTGTCGACCAGGTAGCCCAGCGAGGCGACGTCCTGGGCCACGCCGTCGTGCACCTCGCGCGCCAGGCGCCGGCGTTCCTCGGCGGTCGCGGACTCGTGCACGCTGGCGAACAGCAGAGCCGCGCTGAGCTGCACCGCGGACGGAGCGAGACGCTCGAGGACCAGCTCCACCGTGCGTGGCTCGGGTACGGCCACGCACTCGACCAGGACGATCGCCACCCGCTCCGAGCCGGTGCTCAGCGGCAGCACGACCCACGACGAGCCGATCACCGGGCGCTGCGTCGTCCAGGACTCCTCGAGCAGCTCGTGGTGCTCCTCGACCGCGAAGCTCGTCGCCCCGGTCGACCAGCGCAGCGGGGTGAACTCGCTGCCCGGGCGCAGCAGCACCACCGCCCGTCGTACGACGACCTCCTCGGCGATCACCGCCATCGCCTGGTCCGCCAGGTCGACCGGGTCCAGCCCGGAGGTCAGGCTGCCCGAGAGCTCGTGCAGGCGCCGGATCAGCCCGAGCGCGCTGCGGTACGACGCATCGCTGCCCCGGCTCGCCGCGCTGCGTCGCGCGAAGGTGCCCAGACCGCCGAGCCCGGCGCCGGTGGTCAGCCAGGTCACCGCCGTACCGGCGAGGTCGGCGTCGTAGTGGTCCAGGAAGGCCCAACCGCCCAGGCTCATCGCCAGCGCCTCGGTCACCAGCGCGACCCCGACCCAGCGCAGGCCGCCGGAGATGCCGGCGACCAGGACCGGGATGGCCAGGTAGGGGAACGCAGCCTGGTGGTCCGGGTAGGCCCAGACGGCGACGACGCCCGTGATCGCGCCCTCCAGGACGACGATCGCGCGGTCCGGCACGGTCCGGCTCATCGAGAGACCCTGGGCGATGACCGCCAGGGCCAGGACGTACCAGAGGCCGTCGAGCGCGAGGTCGCCCACCAGTGCCGTCGAGACGATCACGGCCAGGGTGAAGACCCGGGCCGCGGCCGCCACGCGGAGGAGATCGGTCACTTCACCGTGCCGGAGAAGCTGTTCATGATCTGGATGCCCGCCGGCCCGAGGACGGCGATGAACAGGCACGGCAGGATGCAGAAGATCAGCGGGACCAGGATCTTGACCGGCACCTTCTGGGCCATCTCCTCGGCCCACTGACGCTTCTTGACCCGGATCTCGGAGGACTGGACGCGCAGCACCTTGGCGATCGGGATGCCGAAGGAGTCGGCCTGCACCATCGCGCTGACGAACGCGCGCAGGTCCGGCAGGTTGGTCCGCTCGGCCATCGAGCGCAGCGCGTCGGTGCGACCGCGGCCGATCTGCATCTCCTGCAGCATCCGGGCGAACTCCTCGGCCAGCGGGCCCTCGGTGTTGCGGGCGACCTGGGCGACCGCGGCGTCGAAGCCCAGACCGGACTCCACCGAGATGGTGAGCAGGTCGATCGCGTCCGGCAGGGCGCGCTGCATCGTCTCGGAGCGGTCGTAGGCGCGCTGGTAGAGGTAGAAGTTGGGCGCCATGTATCCGGCGACCGAGGCGCCGACCACGAAGATCAACGTCGGAACGAACCCCAGGCCCATCACGATCGAGATCAGCAGCGAGAGCCCGAGCGCCCCGAAGAAGCAGACCACCTTGCCCGCGCTGACCCGGTCGGCGGTCCAGCCGTTCGGGTTCCCGGAGAGCTCGAGCTTCTCGTGGATCCGCTCGTTCGCATCCGCCGGGGTGAGCCGCTTGCCCAGACCCTGGGCGCGCGCCAGCAGCGGCAGCAGCACCCGGTCGGCGAACGGCGCGTCGATCTCCTGGGTGAGCTCCTTGGGCGCGGAGGTGAGAGCCTCCAGCACGGCGATCGAGCGGTTGACGCCCAGGTCCCCGCGGGGGGAGAGCGCCACTGCCGCGATCCCGATGACGAGCGCGCCGAAGATCAGCGCGATACCGAGGAACATGACCATTCCGCTCATCAGACATCCACCTTCGCGACCTTGGACATCCAGAAGATGCCGACACTGAGCAGCACCGACATGCCGATGCACATCATCCAGCCGATCGGCGTGGTGTACATCGGCTTGACGTACGTCGGTTTGGTGAGGGTGAGGTAGACCAGGAAGGCCGGCGGGAGCCCACCGAGGATCCAGCAGGAGAGCCTTCCCTCGGCCGAGAGCGCCCGCACGTGGCGGCGCAGGTACTCGCGCTCGCGGAGCGTCTCGGCCACGGTCAGCAGCAGCTCGGCGAGGTTGCCGCCGACCTCGCGCTGGATCCGGATCGCCATCACGACCCACTTGAAGTCACGGCTGCCCATCCGCTCCGCGACGCCGTCCAGGGCGTCCTCGAGGCCCACGCCGAGCCGGCTCTCGACGATCGCTCGCTTGAACTCCGAGGTGATCGGCTCGGTGCCCTCGCGCACGATGGTGTCCATCGACTGCGCCAGCGAGAGCCCGGCCGAGAGGCTGCCCGACATCAGCTGCAGGGTGTCGGCCAGACCTGCGCCGAAGGCCTTGAGCCGCTTGCCGCGCTTCATGCCGAGGTAGAGCCACGGGCCGATCGCACCGAGGACCACGAAGAGGATCATCACGAGCGGGTTGCCGCCGCTGATCAGCACGCCGAGGAGGCCGGCGCCGAAGGCGATGCCGATGTGCATCAGCAGCCACTCCGAGGACTTCAGCGCCATCCCGGCGCCCTCGAGCCGCTGGGCGATCTTCGCCTCCGCGCCGGCGTTGGTCGCCAGCACCGTGGTGGCCGCCTGGCGCGCCTGCTCGGCGAGCGAGCGCGAGGTCGCCTGCTGGGCGAGCACCTGGGCGCGGGTCGGGCCGCCGCTCGGCGCGGTCGCGGTGTAGAGGTCCATCTGGTCGGTCAGTGGCAGCTTGACCTCGCGCGGCGCGCCGGCCAGGGCGTAGATCAGGCCGATCAGCCCGGCGCCGATGGCCAGCAGGGCGACGTACATCAAGGGCTGTGAGACCTGGAGTCCGTGCCCGCTTGAGGCGATCGCCGAGGTCGGGATCGCGGGCGTCGTGTGGTCGCGCACGGCGACGAAGGCCGAGGCGGTGTGCGCGGTCCCGCCGGCGTCGAGGCTGACCGCGACGGTGGCGTCGCTGGCGTGCACGCTGTCGGGCAGCTGGGCGGTGACCAGGACCTGGCGGGCGAGCACACCGGCCTCGTCGCTGAACGCGGCCGTCAGGGCCTTCGGGTCGGCGGCGGAGACCACGGTTCCCTTGCCGGCCTTCGCCATCGCGGCGAGCGGCGCCGGAGCCGCGGTGCCCTGCTCGAGGGAGACCACGTCCACCTTGACCCCGGAGGCGGTGATCGCGTCGACGACGGGCTGCAAGGCCGCCTTGGTGTTGTCCTGGCCGTCGGAGAGCACCAGCACCTGGCGCTGACCGCTGGGGTCGCCGGTCGCGGTGATGGCGGCCTTCACGCCCTCGTAGAGCGCGGTGTTGAGGTGCATGCTCAGCGAGCCGATGACCTGCTTGGACGCGGCGCGGTCCAGGCTCGGGGCCTGCTGCACGTTCACCTTGTCGTCGAAGGTGACGATGCCGACCTCGACGTTCGCCGGGACGGTGTCGAGGTAGCTCAGCGCCGCCTTCTTCGCCTCAGCGATCCGCTGGCCCTTCATGCTGTTGCTGGTGTCGATCGCCAGGACCGTCGTACGTCGCACCACGTCGCTGGACGCGGCGAGCTCGGCCGTCGCATCGACCGGGGTGCCGCCGACCGTCAGCCCGACCGACGAGAGGTCGACGGGGGCGTCGTCCTTGACAGAGACCAGCAGCCGCAGGGTGCCGTCCTTCTGCTCGGAGTGGTCGATGCTCGCGCCGTTCGAGGAGTCGGCCGCGTGCGCCGGCGCCACCAGGGCGGCCGGGAGCATCAGGCCGAGTGCGACGGCGGCCGCCGCGGCCAGCGCCCGGGCCGGCCGCCGGCTCACGCCGACTCCGGGGCGAAGGTGCGCGGGTCGACCGTCACGTTGGCGTGGGTCATCTTCTCCAGGAACTTCGGACGCAGGCCGGTCGCCTTCAGCGCGCCGAGGCTGCGGCCGTCGGCATCGAAGCCGGCCGACTGGTCGAAGAGGAAGATGTCCTGGAGGGTGATCACATCGCCCTCCATCCGCTCGACCTCGGTGACGTGGGTGATCCGGCGGGTGCCGTCCTTGAGGCGTGCCTGGTGCACGATCACGTCGACCGCGGAGGCCACCTGCTCGCGGATGGCGCGCATCGGCAGGTCCATGCCGGCCATCAGCACCAGGGTCTCCAGGCGGGCGAGCGTGTCGCGCGGTCCGTTGGAGTGCACGGTGCAGATGGAGCCGTCGTGGCCGGTGTTCATGGCCTGGAGCATGTCGAGCGCGGAGGCGTCGCGGACCTCGCCGACGACGATGCGGTCGGGCCGCATGCGCAGCGAGTTGCGGACCAGGTCGCGGATGCTGACCTCGCCCTTGCCCTCGATGTTGGCCGGGCGCGACTCGAGCCGGACCACGTGGTCCTGCTTGAGCTGGAGCTCCGCGGCGTCCTCGATCGTCACGATCCGCTCGTCGGAGGGGATGAAGGAGGAGAGCACGTTCAGGGTGGTCGTCTTCCCGGCACCGGTACCGCCGGAGACGATCACGTTGAGCCGCCCACGCACGCAGGCCTCGAGGAAGTCCGCGGTCTTGCGCGACATCGAGCCGAACTCGATGAGGTGCTCCACGGTCAGCGGGTCGGTGGCGAACTTGCGGATCGTCAGCGTGCTCCCGTCGATCGCCAGCGGCGGGACCACGGCGTTGACACGGCTGCCGTCGGGCAGGCGGGCGTCGACCATGGGGGAGGCCTCGTCGATGCGACGGCCGATGCGCGAGACGATCTTGTCGATCGTGCGACGCAGGTGCGCCTCGTCGTTGAAGGTGCCGTCGACCCGCTCGAGCTTGCCGCGACGCTCCAGCCAGATGTCGAACGGGCCGTTGACCATGACCTCGGCGACGGTGTCGTCACGCAGGTAGGGCTCCAGCGGGCCGTAGCCGAGGATGTCGTCGGCGATCTCCTGGGTGATCCGCTGGCGGTCGTTGCCGGTCAGCGGGCGCTCGCTGGCGGCCATCACGTCGGCGAGGGCCTGGCGGACCATCGCCTCGAGCTCGGTGGCGGTCAGGTTGGCGTCGTAGAGTTTCGGGCCGAGCTGGACCAGCAGCTCCTCGTGGACCGACCCCTTGAGGTCGTCGAAGCGGTCCTTGACCTTGCCCTTGGGGGGCTTGACCGACGACACGCTCTTGGTCGGCGGCGTGGGCTTCGCCGAGGCGGTGGTCGAGCCGTTCTGCGCCGACCCGGTGTTGTCGCGGTGGGCGCCGGCGTGGGAACCCGTCGCCACCGGGGTCTTGGTCGGCACCGGCGCGCTCGCAGACGGCGCGACGCCGGCGGAGGCCGGACGTGCGGCGCGGGCCGGGCGCGGCCGGGACGGCTCGGTGGTGTCGTTCGGCGTACCGGGCGCGGTCGCCGGGGGCGTGACCGGGGGCGTGACCGGGGGCGTGACCGGGGGCGTGACCGGGGCCCCGGTCGCAGCCGGCGCGGGTGCGGGCGGTGCCGCGACGAGCGGCGTGCTGCCCGCCGTGGCACCGTCGGCCGGAGCCGGCGTGCCAGCGTCCGTACCGTTGCGCATCAGCTCCGCAAGTCGTTCCGAGAACTCACTCATTCTCCCCACCCCCAGCTTTCTGTTCGTCTACTTGCGGCGCCGGCCGAAGACGCGACGCCTGGTCTCCTCGACCGTGGTGGCGTTCGCGCGGGCCGGCGAGCCGTCGGTGCCTGTCGTGCGGAGGTCCTGGGCCAGCCGGACCAGCGCCTTGCTGACCGGGTGGTCCGGGCGGCTCAGCACGATCGGCCGCCCGTGGTTGGTCGCGTTCGCCACGGCCAGGGCCGAGGGGAGCGCGGTGGTGACCTTCATCTTCAGCAGGCCCTCGACGACCTGGGCCGAGAGGCCCACCTCGTCGTCGGCCCGGTTGAGCAGCAGGTGCCGGCGTCCCTCCACCAGCTCCAGCGCGTCGAGGGTCTCCAGGGCGACCTTGACGTTCTTGACCGTCGGCACGTCGAGGGTGGCGACCAGGATGCAGTCGTCGGTCTCGTCGAAGGCGTGCAGCACCTGGTCGTCGAAGGCCGGCGCGGTGTCGACCACGACGTAGTCGAAGTGCTCGCGCAGGATGCGCAGCACCCGTCGTACCAGTGCGGGCGAGATCCGCTCCTTGGCGTCGGGGTGCGTGGGCGCCGCCAGGATCGAGCACGCCTCGTGCTTGGTCAGCAGCGTCTCCAGCAGCGAGAAGTCGAGGTGTTCCTCGGCCTCGATCGCCTCGGCGATGGTGTGGTCCGGGATCACCTGGAGGGTGATGGCGATGTCGCCGAATGCCAGGTCCAGGTCGACCAGGCAGGAGCGGGACCCGCCCGCGCCGAGGGCGACCGCGAGGTTGACCGCCACGGTGGTCTTGCCGACCCCACCCTTGGGCGAGAAGACCGTGATGACCTTCCCCTCGCGACCGGACTGCGAGCCCACCGGTCCGCGGATCGCCTCGAAGGCCTGGCGGCTGCGGTCGACCGCGGCCGCGATGCTGTCGTGGTCCTCCGCGCTCGCGACGGCGCTCACCCCGACCTGCATCGCCCGCTGGAACACCTCGGCGGTGGCCTGCTCGCGCAGCATCACCACACCGAGGGCGGGGTGCGTGGCGCGCAGCGCCGCCCCGACCGCGAGCGCGATGTCCAGCGGTGTGCTCGGACCGATGACGACGACGTACTCGTGCTCGTTGTCGACCAACCACTTGTCGAGGTGCTCGGAGTCCTCCACGACCTGGGTGCCCGCGGGCAGGGCACGGACCAGGGACGCCGCACGTCCGCTGTCGGGCTCCACGAGGACTGGCATCTCAGACGACCTTTCCGGCTCGGATCCAGGTCACCGGAAGAGGTTGCCGGCGTCGACGCTCTCGTGCGGAGTGACCACGGAGTCCTTGTTCAGCAGGCCGAGTGCGAGCTCGCCGTTCGCGGTCGCGAACATCAGCCGCTGCGCCTGCGCCTGGGTGACCCCGAGCGTGAACAGCGTACGGGGCAGCTGCTCGGTCGTCTGAGCACCTGTGGCGGCGTCGGTCTTCGTCGTGGCCACGACCGTGGTGGTGCCGACGCCGATGACGTGGACCTTCGGTAGCAGGAGCTTGTTCGCCGAGCCGAGGCCGGCGGCTCCGTTGGTGTTGACGAAGATCGCGACGTCGTCGCCCGGGTTCACGAACCCGGCGACACGTGCGGTGTCGGTCAGGTTGATCGAGACCGCCATCATGCCCGCAGGGATCGTCAGCGTGCTGGTCGAGGCCGGCGTGGCCGCGAACTTGGCCGCGATGATCTGCTCGTCGGGGAAGATGGTGGTCTGCGCGACCTCGGAGCTGATCGCGTCGAGCGAGGTCAGGGCTCCGGGCTGGCGCTCGCCGGCGGCCACCGAGCTCTGCTCGATCTTGCCTGCGGCCTGAGCCTCGGCAACGGTCTCGCCCGCGTTGATCTGCTTGACAGCCCGGAGCACCGCCACGGCGTCGTACTTGTTCGCTGCCCTGTTGTCCGCACCGCGGACGTAGAGGAAGACGAGCAACGTGCCCAGTGCGGCGATCACGGCTGCGACGGTCAGCAGCACTCTCCTGCGATCCATCGAGGACCCCCCTTGTTCTCGTGGTACTTCGCGCAAGGAGTCCTCTTACCGGCACGAATGCGCCGGAGGGCATTCGCACGCGAGCACCGAAGTGTTTGTCCGGCACACCCTCCAGCACCGGTCGCACCATGAACTGTGCCCGACAATTAGGACATTTGCACTTGAAAGTGAACTTTCTGTCCAGATAGTCAGATAAGGGATAGTCCGAATGGGCTATGGCGCGCGGGGATCCAGCGGGGATCCGGCGGGGATCCGGCGGGGATCCGGCGGGGATCAGCGCGAGTAGAGCGCCTCCACCTCGTCGACGTTCTCGCGCATCACCACGTTGCGCTTGAGCTTCAGGCTCGGCGTGAGCTGCCCGCCCTCCTCGGTCCACTCGCCGGGCAGGATCGCGAACTTGCGGATCGACTCGGCCTTCGAGACCGCCTTGTTCGCCTCCTCGACCGCGCCCTCGATCTCGGCGCGCAGATCGGGGTCGTCGATGATCCGTGCGACCTCGGTCGGCTTGCCGTTGGCCTCGGCCCAGTCGCGCACGGTCTCGCGATCCAGGGTGATGAGCGCGCCGATGAACGGACGCCCGTCGCCGACCACGATGCACTGGTCCACGAGCAGGTGCGCGCGCAGGCGGTCCTCGAGCACGGCTGGGGCGACGTTCTTGCCGCCCGCGGTCACGAGGATCTCCTTCTTGCGCCCGGTGATCCTCACGAAGCCCTCGTCGTCGATCTCGCCGACGTCGCCGGTGTGGAACCAGCCGTCGGAGTCCTTGGCCTCCGCGGTCGCCTCGTCGTTGCCCCAGTAGCCGGCGAAGACCTGGCCGCCGCGGAAGAGCAGCTCGCCGTCGTCGGCGATCCGGACGGCGGTGCCCTGCACGGGTCGTCCGACGGTGCCGACCTTCTGCGCGTCGGGCAGGTTGACCGTCAGGGCGGCGGTGGTCTCGGTCAGGCCGTAGCCCTCCAGCACGTTGACCCCGATGCCGCGGTAGAAGTGCCCGAGACGGTCGCCCAGCGGCGCGCCACCGGAGACGGCGTACGTGCAGCGTCCGCCGAGCGCGTCGCGCAGCTTGCCGTAGACGAGCCGGTCGAAGATCGCGTGCTGCGCCCTGACGGCGACGCCGGTGCGCCCGCTCTCCATGCCGCGCGACCAGGCCATCGCGACGTCGGCGGCACGGTTGAAGATCCGGCCGTTGCCGTCGGCCACCGCGCGCTGCGAGGCGGTGTTGAAGACCTTCTCGAAGACCCGGGGGACCGCGAGGATGAAGGTCGGGCGGAAGGCCTCGAAGTCGTCGAGCAGGTTCTTGATGTCGGCCGAGTGGCCCAGGCGCACCCGGGCCTTGACGCACCCGACCTGGATGATCCGTGCGAAGACGTGGGCCAGCGGCAGGAACAGCAGCGTGGAGGCGTCCTCGGTGCCGAAGAGGCTCTCCAGCTCGTCGACCGCGACGCCGAGCTCGAAGGCGAAGTTGCCGTGGGTGAGCATGCAGCCCTTGGGGCGCCCGGTCGTGCCTGAGGTGTAGATCAGCGTGGCGAGCGCGTCCATGCCGTTCTTCGTACGCCGCGCCTCGAGGTCCTCGTCGCTGATCTCGGTGCCCAGGGTCCTCAGCACCGAGACCGCACCGGTCTCGTTCCCGGTCTCGATCGACCAGACGTGGTGGACCTCGGGGAGCCGGTCGCGGATCTCCTTGAGCCGTCCGGTGTGCTCGGGGGTCTCTGCGACGACCGCGCGCGCCCCGGAGTCGGCCAGGATCCACTCGATCTGCTCGGCGCTGGAGGTCTCGTAGATCGGCACGGTGGCCGCGCCGGCGAACCAGATCGCGTAGTCGAACAGGGTCCACTCGTAGCGGGTGCGCGAGAGCAGCGCCACCCGGTCCCCGGCCTCGACGCCGCTGGCGATCAGGCCCTTGGCGACGCCGCGGACCTCCTCGAGGAAGTCCGCAGCCGTCACGTCGCTCCACCGGTCGCCGCTGCGGCGCGCGAAGACGACGGTCCCCGGGTGGTCGACACCGTTGCGGACGACGTCGTCCGTCAGGTTCCCGCTCTCCGGGATGGTGACCTGAAGGGGGGTGGAGTACTCGCGCACGCTGCTCCTCGTCGGGTGTGACCTGCTGCTCATCCGGCACCTGCACGGTACTAGGGGCGTCGGAGGATCGGATAGCCTCCCGTCCATGGCCGAACAGACGACCTCGAGCATCGTGATCGACGCCACTCCCGACCAGGTGATGGCCGTGATCGTCGACTTCGAGTCCTACCCGGCCTGGGCCCAGGGCATGAAGTCCGCCGAGGTGCTCGCCCGCGACCCCGAGGGTCGCGCGACCAGCGTGCACTTCGAGCTGGAGGCCGCCCCGATCAAGGACTCCTACACCCTCGCCTACGACTACGCCGGGGCCGGCACGCTGCGGTGGACGCTGACCGAGGGCAAGATGCTGCGCGCCATGGAGGGCTCCTACGCCTTGGTCGCCACGTCCGGCGTGCCCGGCGGCTCCGGCACCCAGGTCACCTACCAGCTCTCCGTCGACGTGGCGATCCCGATGATCGGGTTGCTGCGGCGCAAGGCGGAGAAGGTCATCATCGACACGGCGCTCAAGGGCTTGAAGAAGCGCGTCGAGACCCTGGGCTGACCGGCATGGCGGCGCGGATCATCCTGTTCACCGGCAAGGGCGGCGTCGGCAAGACCACCTCGGCGGCCGGTACGGCGACCCTCGCGGCGGCCGGCGGTCAGCGCACCCTGGTGATGTCCACCGACGCGGCGCACTCGCTCGGCGATGCGTTCTCCTGCGTGATCGGCGCCGAGCCGACCCCGGTCGCCGAGAACCTCTGGGTGCACCAGGTCGACGCCCAGCGCCGCTTCGAGCGGTCGTGGGGTGACATCCAGGGCTACCTGATGTCCGTGCTCGACGCGGCCGGGGTGGACCCGATCACCGCCGAGGAGCTCACCGTCATCCCCGGGGCCGAGGAGGTGCTCGCGCTCCTCGAGCTGCGCCAGCACGCGCTCTCGGACCAGTGGGACGTCATCGTCGTGGACTGCGCGCCCACCGCCGAGACCCTGCGGCTGCTGGCTCTTCCCGAGGCCCTGAACTGGTACATGTCGCGGATGTTCGGCGTCCAGCGCCGGGTGATGCGGGCACTGCGCCCGGTGCTCACCCGGGCCGCCGGCGTCCCGATGCCCGAGGACTCCGTCTTCGAGGCCGTCGAGCGCCTGCACGGCGAGCTCGAGGAGATCCAGCAGATCCTCACCGACAAGGACGCCAGCGTCCGGTTGGTGCTGACCCCGGAGGCGGTGGTCGTGGCCGAGGCGCGGCGCTCGCTGACCACGCTCTCGCTCTACGGCTACCGGGTCGACGGCGTGATCGCGAACCGGGTCTTCCCGGCCGGTGGCGCCGACCCGTGGCGCGAGGCCTGGGTCAGCGCGCAGGAGTCGGTGCTGGCCGAGGTGCGCCAGTCCTTCGTGGACCTGCCGATCTGGACCTCCTCCTACCAGCCGGGCGAGCCGATGGGCGCGGCCGCGCTCGCGGCGTTCGCCGAGGCGGCGTACGACGGCGACGACCCGCTGGCGGTGCCCGACGGCGACGGCCCGATGACGATCACCCGCACCGAGACCGGTGCGGTGCTGCGGATCGCCCTGCCGTTCGCGGCCAAGGAGGACGTCGACCTGGCCCGGCACGGCGACGAGCTCGTCGTCACCGTAGGGTCGTACCGTCGCCTGCTGGCCCTGCCCGCGGCACTCGCACGGCACACTGTGACCGGCGCGCGGGTGGAGGCCGGATCCCTCCAGGTGAGGTTCCGCAGCGACTACGACGAACCCCAGGAGCAGGCGTGAGCGACGAAGACACCCCTCGTTCCGACGCTCCCGGCCCGAGCGCAGGCAGCAGCACGGGCAGCAGCACGGGAGCCGGGCACGACGACGTGGGCAGCGTCGGCGAGGAGGCGGCGAAGCTGTTCGCCGCGCTCTCGGGCTGGGCGAAGGAGCAGGGCACCGACTACGCCGGTACGGCGGCCGGAGCGGCCGGTGCGGTCTCGGACGCGCTCCAGCAGATCAACGAGCACATCGCTACCGACGCGACCGAGTGCAAGTACTGCCCGGTCTGCCAGGTGATCCATGCAGTACGGGCGACCAGCCCCGAGGTCAAGGCGCACCTCGCGGTGGCCGCCAGCTCGCTGATGCAGGCCGCGGCCGGGGTGCTGGCCACGCAGGTGCCGGGAGACGCCAAGGGCTCGCCGGTGGAGAAGATCGACCTCGACGACGAAGGGCCCTGGGAGTGAGCTTGACGGTGGGGATCGACGTCGGCGGCACGAAGATCGCCGCCGGGGTCGTGGCCGAGGACGGCCACCTGGTTGAGACGTCGCGGCGCGAGTCGCCGGCCGAGCACCCGGCCGCGATCGCCGACGCGATCGGCGAGGTCGTCGACGAGTACCGCGCGGACCACCAGATCGCCGGGGTGGGCGTCGCCGCGGCCGGCTTCATCGACCTGGCTCGCACCGAGGTGATGTTCGCCCCCAACCTGGCCTGGCGCGACGAGCCGCTGCGCCAGCTGGTTGCCGACCGCGTCAAGCTGCCGACCATCATCGAGAACGACGCGAACGCTGCAGCGTGGGCGGAGTACCGCTTCGGTGCCGGTCAGGGTGCCCGCACCTTGGCGATGGTCACCATCGGCACCGGCATCGGTGGCGGGTTGGTCCTCGGCGGGCCGGACGCCGGCGAGGTCTTCCGCGGGGGCTTCGGCGTGGCCGCGGAGTTCGGTCACATGCGCGTCGTACCAGGAGGTCGCCTGTGCGCCTGCGGCCTGCACGGCTGCTGGGAGCAGTACGGCTCCGGGACCGGCCTGACCTCGCGGGCCCGCGAGCTGGCGGCGGAGGACCCGACGCGGGCCGTTGCCCTGCTCGAGCTCGCCGGGGGAGACCCGGCCGCCGTCGAGGGGCCGATGGTCTCCGAGGCCGCCGAGCGCGGCGACCAGGCGGCGCTCCAGAGCTTCGCCGAGCTGGCGCACTGGATCGGGGAGGGGATCGGCTCCCTGAGCGCGATCCTCGATCCCGACGTCGTGGTCGTGGGCGGCGGCGTGAGCGAGTCGAAGTGGCTCGACGTGGACGGGATCATCCGCGCCTTCCAGGGCACCCAGACCGGATTCGGGCACCGCCCGGCCCCGCGGATCGTCCGCGCCGCGCTGGGCAACGACGCCGGCCTGATCGGCGCGGCGGACCTCGCGCGACGCTCCTGAGGCTCTCTCCTCGATCTAGACCTTTTAGTCCATAATATCCCCTTTGTCCGTTTCTCTTGCTATCCTCGTCCTGTCCCAGGGAGGGGATAGGCGATGCAACACGGACGTGAGACCTCACGCCGCCACCGCGACGAGCGCGGGGCGGCTGCACTCGAATTCGCACTGATCGTGCCGATCCTGGTCATGGTCGTCTTCGGGATCGTGGACTTCGGCTGGGCCATGAACCGCGACACGCTGATCAACAACGCGGCCCGCGAGGGCGCACGCGACGGCTCGCTCGGTTCGGACGCTGCGACCATCGCCACCACGGTGCGCAACGACCTGAGCTCGATCGAGCCGGTCGGGACGACGCCGTCGCGGATCACCGTCACGGTCACCTGCCGCAAGCCCGACAACACCGCGTGCACCAGCTACGCCACCGACGCCGTCAGCGGCGGCACCGTGATCGTCAACGTCTCCTACAACCACTCCTGGATCACGCCCGCGGGCAACATGTTCGGCAGCGGGATCGTGCTCAAGAAGACGGTCGAGATGAGGATCGAGTGATCCGGAAGCAGCGCTCGCGGAAGGACCAGAGCGGAGCGGTCGCGATCATGTTCGCGATGCTCGCCGTGGTCCTGATGGGGTGCGCCGCGCTCGGGGTCGACTTCGCCTCGCAGGTCAACGAGCGCCAGAAGCTGCAGGACGCGATGGATGCCGGCGCCCAGGCCGGCGCCTATGCACTCCCGGGCAACGGCACCCAGTCACTGGCCGACGCCACCTCCTTCGCGAAGGCGGCTGACTCGATCGCGACGCCGGCCGTGGACTACTACTGCGTGATCGGCTCGGTGGCCAGCGGCAGCACCTGGACCCTCGACACGACCCAGATCCCGAGCGTGTGCAACCCGGCCTCGGCCAAGGTCGGCAGCACCTACACGGGTCTGCGGTGCAGCTCCCGGATCTGCTCGATCCCGTGCAAGCCCAGCGTGGGCGACCAGTGCAACACCATCCGCCTCAGCGACAGCAAGCAGGTGCCGTTCACCTTCGCGCGCGTCCTGGGGATCGACTCGGGCGGCACCGGCGCGACCGAGTCGGTGGCGTGCAAGGGCTCGTGCGGCACGATCCCGCCCAACCCGCTGGACGTGACGGTCGTGGCTGACCGGACCGGCTCGATGAGCTCGACCGACGTCAACGCGATGATCACCGGGATCAAGAGCATGCTCAAGGTGATGACCCCCTCCCAGCAGTACGTCTCGCTGGGATCCATCGGCCGCGCCAGCTCCACGGCACCCTCCTCGTGCAAGAGCAGCCCGAGCACGAGCACCACCACGGGTCCCTGGATCCCGACGCCGTTCACCACCGGCTACCTCAACTCCGCGGGCACCGACGTGAACACCTCGAGCCAGCTGATCAAGGACATCAGCTGCCTGACCACCGCGTCGAGCACCGGCACCTCCCTGGCATCGCCGATGAAGGCTGCGGCCCGCTACCTTCTCGGCTCGGCGGTCGGCGCGACGAACAACCTCAGCTCGCTGCCCGTGCGCCAGACCGGTACGCCGCGCAAGGTGCTGATCTTCGAGACCGACGGTCAGCCCAACGAGACCGCCGCCACCTCGGGGACCACCTCGCTGAGCTCGAGCGCGGACGTGTTCTCCAACGTGGCCGCGACGACCTCGAACCTGGTCACCACCGGCCCGGTCGCGGTGCCGGTGACGGTCACCACGACGACCGGCTTCGGGTCCAGCAAGATCACCATCAACACCACCACGACGTACAACACGACGACGAAGACCACCACGGTGACCAACGTCGGTGGCCAGAACGCCTGCAGCAACCTGCAGAACGTGGCCACCCAGGCCAAGGCGGCAGGGATCCTGGTCGTCACGATCGCCTACAACCTCTCCGGCGTCACCTGCGACTCGAACAACGCCGCACTGCCGTCCAACACCTCCTCGACCGTGGACGGCCCGATCACGGTGGTCAGCGACGTGCTCTCCGGCAAGGTCCGCACGATCATGCAGACCGCGACCCGCACGATCACCAACGTCGTCTACTCCGACCCGGTCGGCAACCAGGTCACCAACGTCCTGGCGGCCTCGGCCTCGCCGGTGGCCGGGGGAGCGGCGAGCGCGAACAACAACGACTGCAGCACCACCACCGGGCGCAACGCGGAGAACAGCGACGGCGACTACTTCTTCTGCGCCGCCTCCGGGACCGACATGGCGCCGATCTTCAAGACCGCCCTCTCGCAAGCGTCCTCGGGCATCAAGCTGATGCGGTTGCCCTAGCGGCGGCGGTACTCCGGGACGAGCTCGCCGGCGAGCTGCTCGAGGAACAGCCCGACGTCGGTGACGATGCCGCGCGCCTGCGAGGAGCCGCGGTCGGCGAGCTTGGTCACCGTGGCCGGGTTGATGTCCACGCAGACCAGCGGGATCGAGGCGGGCAGGATGTTCCCGGTCGCGACCGAGTGCAGCATGGTGGCGACCATCAGGCAGAAGCCGACGTCGCTGATCTCGGCCCGCATCGCTCGCTGACCGTCGATGACGTCGGTGTGCACGTCCGGCAGCGGGCCGTCGTCGCGCACCGAGCCGACCAGCACGAACGACTTCTCCTGCTTCACCAGGGCGTGCATGATCCCGCCGGTCAGCACGCCGCTGTCCACGGCGGCTCTGATGGAGCCCTCCTTGCGGATCGTGTTGATCGCCCGGATGTGGTGCTCGTGGCCGTGCTCGACGCCGCGGCCCATCGCCAGGTCGATGCCG
>JBJMIO010000137.1:0-15955 GCA_045806765.1 Marmoricola sp. | reverse complement strand
TGCTCGACCGGAACTGGCGGTGCTCCACGGGCGAGATCGACCTCGTCCTGCGTGACGGCAACGTGCTGGTCGTGTGCGAGGTGAAGACGCGTCGCGACCTCACCCGAGGGCACCCCGTCGAGGCCGTGCGCGAGGACAAGGTCGCCCGGCTCGCCACCCTCGCCCTGCTCTGGCGAGAGTCGCGCGGAGTCGTGGCGCACGACGTGCGCCTGGACCTCGTCGGGATCCTCGCGCCACGGCGCGGCCCGGTCGTGATCGAGCACGTGCGGGGGATCGGCTGATGTACTCCACCACCCACTCGGTCTCCCTGCAGGGCGCGGTCGGTCACGTGGTCGACGTCGGGGTGCACATCGGCCCGGGAGTGGTCGCCACCGCTCTCATCGGCCGGCCCGACGCCTCGGTCAACGAGTCACGGGAGCGCTGCCGGTCCGCGGTCCACAACAGCGGCCTGCACTGGCCCGACACACGCCGGGTCACCGTGCTGCTCTCCCCGGCTGACCTACCCAAGAGCGGGACCCACTTCGACCTCGCGATCGCCGTGGCGGTGCTCTCCGCGGACGCAGGGACCCCGCCCGTCGACTCGCTCGACGGCATCGTGCTGATCGGTGAGCTCGCCCTGGACGGCCGCATCCGTTGCGTTCCCGGCGTGTTGCCGATGGTCATGGCCGCCGCCGCGCACGGCATCACGCGGGTCGTCGTGCCTGAGCCGCAGGCCGGCGAGGCCGGCCTGGTCGAGGGCGTCGAGGTCTACGGCGTCCGCTCGCTGCTCCAGGTGGTCGCGCTGCTCGCGGGTGAGGAGATCCCCGAGGCCCTGCCGGTCGAACCGCCGAGCGGCGAACCACTGCTGCTGCGTCGGGCGGCCCTCTCCTCGTGGGAAGCCGACCTGACCGACGTCCTCGGGATGGCCGACGAGCGCTTCGCGCTCGAGGTCGCCGCGGTCGGGGGCCACCACCTGCTGCTCAGCGGGAGCAAGGGCGCCGGCAAGACCACCCTGGCCGAACGCCTGCCCACGATCCTGCCCGCCCTCGACCGGCACGAGTCGCTCGAGCTCAGCGCGATCCACTCGCTCTGCGGCGGGGTTCCGTCAGGGAGCACGATCGCGACGCGGCCGCCGTTCCGGGCCCCGCACCACACGGCTTCGCGAGCCGGCATCCTCGGTGGCGGGAGCGGGCGGGTGCGGCCCGGCGAGGTGAGCAAGGCGCACCACGGAGTGCTCTTCCTCGACGAGTTCCCGCTGCTGCCCTCCGACATCGTCGAGGCGTTGAGGCAACCGTTGGAGAGCGGCGAGATCACCATCGCTCGCGGCGACGAGGACGCGACCTACCCCGCGGGCGGGATGCTCGTGCTGGCGTGCAACCCCTGCCCGTGCGGGGACTACAGCGCGACCCGGCGCGACCACGCGTGCATCTGCTCGGCGGTGAAGCGCCGCGAGTACCGGCGCAAGATCTCCGGACCGATCGCCGACCGCATCGACATCACCCGCCACGTCGAGGCGGCGATCGGCATCGAGCAGGCACTGCCCGGCGAGGTCCCGGAGTCATCGGCCACGGTGCTGGCCCGGGTCACCGCGGCGCGCGAGAGGTCCCGGGCCCGGTACGCCGGGGCGGGCTGGCGGCTCAACGCCCATGCCGACGGCGCAGCGCTGCGGCAGCGGTGGCCCCTGGCGCCCGTGGCCACGCGACGCCTCGACTCCGAGGTGTACGGCGGGACGCTGACGCGGCGCGGTGCGACCCGGGTGCACCGGGTGGCGTGGTCGGTGGCCGACCTGCGCGGGGTGGAGGTGCCTGGTCCGGCCGAGCTCGAGGTGGCACTGCGGTTGCGTCGCGGACTGCCTCTCGACCTCTCGATGCTGGCGCGGCCGGAGCCGGTGGCGTGATCCGGCCCGACCAGCGGGGGGTCGCGGAGGCCGGTCCTGAGCGGGACGCCCGCCTGCTGCTGTGCCTGATCGGTGAGCCCGGCGACCTGCGCCTGACCCGATTGGTCTCCGAGCTCGGAGCCGTCACGGTGCTTGCTGCCCTGCGGGAGCAGAGCGAGCACGGCGAGCTCCGCGACTCCCTGGCCGAGCGCCTGCGTGCCGCCCGACCGCAGCGGGTGCTCGCCTCGGCCGCGTCCCGGGGCATCAGGTTCCTGACCCCGGCCGACGACGAGTGGCCCGCCGGACTCGGTGACCTGGCTGACGGTCCGGTGCTGCACGAACGGGGCGGGGTGCCGATCGGCTTGTGGGTACGCGGACCGCTGAGGCTCGACGAGGCGTGCGAACGTGCGGTCGCCGTCGTGGGATCGCGGTCGGCCACCTCCTACGGCGCCCGCGTCGCGGGGGAGATGGCGGCTGCGGCTGGAAGCGCCGGGTGCACCGTGGTCTCGGGCGCCGCGTTCGGGATCGACCAGGCCGCGCACCGGGGTGCGCTCGCCTCGGGCGGGCCGACGATCGCCGTGCTGGCCTGCGGAGCCGACCGGGCGTACCCGACCGCACACACCGACCTCATCGAGCACATCGCCGAGGTGGGACTGATCGTCTCCGAGGCGGCGCCTGGCTGGGCTCCGATGCGGGTGCGGTTCCTGGCAAGAAACCGGCTGATCGCGGCGATCACCCGCGGGACCGTGGTGGTCGAGGCAGCCGTGCGCTCGGGGGCCCTCAACACGGCCAACTGGGCCGCGGGGCTCAACCGCACGCTGATGGGAGTGCCGGGTCCCGTGACCAGTGCCAGCTCGCAAGGCGTCCACGAGCTGATCCGCGCCCGCAACGCCGTCCTGGTCACCGACGGCGCCGAGGTGCTCGAGGCGGTCTCCGCGTCCGGTGAGCACCTGCGCGAGCCGGAGCGTGCCCAGGAGGCCGACCGAGACGCGATCACCGTTGCCGAGCGGCAGGTGCTCGACGCCGTGCCGGTGCGCAACGGCGCCACCACGCCGAGCATCGCGCGGGCCGCAGGTCTTTCGGTGCCGGCCACGGGAGCGGCCCTGGTGACCCTGTTCGGAGCGGGGCTCGTCGAGCACGCCGCGGGCCGCTGGCGGGTGAAGACATGAGCCTCTGCTCCCTCGCGCCTTCGGGATCCGGGCACCGCGGCTGCCTAGGCTGGCGGGATGCAGGACCTGCCCGAGGAGTTCGCGGTCGCTCTCGCGGCGTACGAGCGCCACCTGGTCTCCGAGCGCAACCTGACTCCGCACACGGTCCGCGCCTATCTCGGCGACCTCACAGTGATGCTGGGCCACGCGGCAGCCCTGGGGTGCACCCGGCTGGACGACCTCGACATCCGGACGCTGCGCAGCTGGTTGGCCAACCAGCAGACCCTCGGCAAGGCGCGCACGACGATGGCGCGACGGGCCACCGCGGTCCGGGTGTTCTCGGCCTGGGCCCTGCGCACGGGCCGCGCCAGCACCGACCCCGGCGCCCAGCTGGGCAGCCCCAAGGCACACAAGCCGCTGCCGCCCGCCCTCGATGTGGCGCAGGCGCGAGCGCTGCTCGACACGGCCGCGGTCCGGGCCGACGACGGCGGAGCGATAGGGCTGCGCGACGTCGCGATCCTCGAGCTCCTCTACGCGACCGGGGCGCGCGTGGGGGAGCTGTGCGGTCTCGACATCGACGACGTCGATCGAGGCCGCAGGGTGGTCCGCGTCTTCGGCAAGGGCCGCAAGGAACGCACCGTCCCCTACGGGCTCCCGGCAGACCGGGCGGTGCAGCGTTGGCTGGAGGAGGGCCGACCCGCCCTGTTCGCCCCGGGCAGCGGTGCGGCGCTGTTCCTCGGCGCACGCGGGGGCCGGATCGACCAGCGGACGGTGCGGGCCATGGTGCACCGCCGGCTCGAGGACGTGCCTGGCGCGCCCGACCTCGGCCCGCACGGGCTGCGCCACACCGCGGCAACCCACCTCCTCGAGGGCGGCGCCGACCTGCGCACGGTCCAGGAGCTCCTCGGGCACGCCTCGCTGGCCACCACGCAGATCTACACCCACGTCACCACCGATCGGCTCCGCAAGGCCTACCACCTGGCGCACCCGAGGGCCTGAGCTGACGGGCCTGATCAGTCGGCCTGATCAGTCGGGCAGCAACCGCACGGGCCCGAGCCCGAGCAGGCCGAGCGGGTCGCGGTAGGCGCCGTCCTGGATCAGTCCCCAGTGCAGGCACGTCCTGGGAGGGCAGTGCCCCTGGGCGCTCTGCAGCGTGCCGATGACCGCTCCACCGGCCACCGGCGTGCCACGAAGCACGCTCCCGGCGACCGGCTCGTACGTCGTGCGGAACGCGCCGTGGTCGACCACCACGACCCCACGTCCCGCGATCGTGCCCGAGAACGTCACCCGGCCCGGAAGGGTCGCGTGCACCGGCTCTCCGGGCCGGCCGACCAGGTCGACGCCACGGTGCCCCGCGGACCAGGTGTGCTCGGGTGCCACGAATCCCGCGGCGACCTCGGGGCGGGGTTGCAGGGGCCAGACGGCCCGAGCCCGAGGTGCGGACACGCCGGGCGGGGAACCGGCGCTCGTGCCGGCGCCCGATCCTGCCGAGACGCCCACCGAGACCCCCGCCGAGCCGCCCGCGAGGAGGCCGGACAGGACGGTGACGAGAAGAGTGGTGCTGGTCAGGACGGCGTTCACCCGGGCAGGCTCTCGTGCGGGCCGCCCGATCCGCGTCAGGGCGGCGCACCGCTGTGGACAACCAGCCCACGCGAGCGCCTGGGGACCGCCGCTGAGCGCCGGAGCCGTTTCGACAAGGCCCCACGGCCCGTCTAGACTGCTCGGAGCAACCCGAATGGGTTGACTTCGCACGCCCGCAGACCGCGCCGGATCCCCTCCAGGACCCGGATCGCCCGCGGGTGAGGGCTTTCAGTCCCGTCCGGCCCCGGTCGGTCAGGTCAGGTCCTCACGCAGGCGTCAGGGTGGGCCCGGACTGTCCGGAACCCGCAACGAACTGAAAATCGGTTCGCGGCGCCAGCATGCGCAGCGCACCACAACAGGAAGCAGAACCATGGCAGTCGTCACTATGCGCCAGCTCCTCGAGAGCGGCGTCCACTTCGGTCACCAGACCCGGCGCTGGAACCCGAAGATGAAGCGCTTCATCATGACCGAGCGCAACGGCATCTACATCATCGACCTGCAGCAGTCGCTGTCCTACATCGACGCCAGCTACGCCTTCATCAAGGACACCGTGGCCAAGGGCGGCACGATCATGTTCATCGGCACCAAGAAGCAGGCGCAGGAGTCGATCGCCGAGCAGGCCACCCGCGTCGGCATGCCCTACGTCAACCAGCGTTGGCTCGGCGGCATGCTCACCAACTTCTCGACCATGAGCCAGCGGATCAACCGCCTCAAGGAGCTCGACGACGTCGACTTCGAGACCGTCGCCGGCTCGGGTCGCACCAAGAAGGAGCTCCTGCAGATGAAGCGGGAGCACGTCAAGCTCGACAAGACCCTCGGCGGCATCCGCGAGATGGGCCGGACCCCGTCCGCCGTCTGGATCGTGGACACCAACAAGGAGCACCTCGCCGTCGAGGAGGCGCGCAAGCTGCGGATCCCGATCATCGCGATCCTCGACTCCAACTGCGACCCGGACCTCGTCGACTACCCGATCCCGGGCAACGACGACGCCATCCGCGCGGTCGGCCTGCTGACCCGCGTGGTCGCCGACGCCGTCGCCGACGGCCTGATCGCCCGCTCGGGCGCCAAGACCGAGGGCGAGGACAAGGCCATCGGTTCCGACGAGCCGCTCGCTGACTGGGAGCGTGCCCTGCTCGAGGGCGAGAAGGCCCCGGCCCCGGCTGCTGAGACCACCGAGGCGGCTCCGGCTGCTGAGACGACCGAGGCCCCCGCGGCTGCTGAGCCCGAGGCGGCCCCGGCTGCTGAGACCAGCGAGGCGCCTGTCGCCGAGGCCGTCGTCGAGGCTGCGGTCGAGGCCACCGGTGGCGACGCCGCCACCGAGGACACCCCGGCCGTCGAGGCCACGGGTGCCGCGTCCGAGGCTGCTGACGCCGCCGAGGCCGTCGAGGCTGTCGAGACGACCGAGACCAGCGAGGCCGCTGAGACCACCGACGAGACCAAGGAGGCCTGAGGCATGGCGATCACCGCTGCCGACGTCAAGAAGCTCCGCGACCTGACCGCCGCAGGCATGATGGACGCCAAGAAGGCGCTCGAGGAGGCCGAGGGCGTCTTCGAGAAGGCCGTCGAGATCCTGCGCGTCAAGGGCCAGGCCAAGGCCGAGAAGCGCGCCGGAGAGCGCGAGGCGACCGCCGGTCTGGTGGCCTCCTCGGGCGGCGCCCTGGTCGAGCTGAAGAGCGAGACCGACTTCGTGGCGAAGAACGAGGCGTTCATCACCGCGGCCCAGAAGATCGCCGACGCCGCTGCCGGCGCCCAGGCGACCGACGCCGAGGCCCTCAAGGCGGTCGAGCTCGACGGCAAGACCGTCGGCGAGGTCGTCCAGGACCTGGCCGTGACCATCGGCGAGAAGATCGAGCTCGGCAACGTCGCCTACTTCGACGGTCCCGTCGCGGTCTACCTGCACAAGCGTGCCGCCGACCTGCCGCCCGCAGTCGGCGTGCTCGTCTCCTACGACGGTGACGAGGCGGCCGCGAAGGCCGCCGCGATGCAGGTCGCCGCGATGAAGGCGCAGTACCTCACGCGTGACGAGGTCCCCGCCGACATCGTCGCCGCGGAGAAGGACGTGCTGACCAAGAAGACCATCGAGGAGGGCAAGCCCGAGGCGGCGGTCGAGAAGATCGTCGAGGGTCGCCTGGGTGGTTTCTTCAAGGAGATCGTCCTGCTCGAGCAGGAGTCGGTCACCGAGTCCAAGAAGTCGGTCAAGCAGGTCCTGGACGCGGCCGGCACCACCGTGAAGCGGTTCGCCCGCTTCGAGGTCGGCGCCTGAGCCCACTAGGCTGCTGTTGACTTACTACGAGAGGCCGGTCCGATGAGAGAACACACGATCATCGGTCCGGCCTCTCGCATGCACAGGGCGCAGCGCACGCACCGGGCGACACGCCCGCCTGTCCACACACGCGAGGGGAACTGATGACGTACAAGCGGGTCCTGCTGAAGCTCTCCGGCGAGGTCTTCGGCGGTGGCAAGGTCGGTATCGACCCGGACGTCGTCCAGGGCATCGCCCGGGAGATCGCCTCGGTCCAGCGCGCTGGGGTCCAGGTCGCGGTGGTGACCGGTGGCGGCAACTTCTTCCGTGGCGCCGAGCTCCAGCAGCGTGGCATGGACCGTGCGCGGGCCGACTACATGGGCATGCTCGGCATCGTCATGAACTGCCTGGCCCTCCAGGACTTCCTGGAGAAGGAGGGCATCGAGACCCGGGTGCAGACCGCCATCACCATGGGTCAGGTCGCCGAGCCCTACATCCCGCGCCGCGCGATCCGGCACCTGGAGAAGGGCCGCGTCGTCATCTTCGGCGCCGGCGCCGGACTGCCGTACTTCTCGACCGACACCGTCGCCGCGCAGCGCGCGCTCGAGGCCAAGTGCGAGGTCGTGCTGATGGGCAAGAACGGCGTGGACGGCGTGTACGACGCCGACCCCCGCAAGGTGCCGGACGCCGTCAAGTACGACCAGGTCAGCTTCCAGGAGGTCCTGCAGAAGGGCCTCAAGGTGGCCGACGCCACCGCGTTCGCGCTGTGCATGGAGAACGACCTGCCGATGATCGTTTTCGGGATGGAGCCGGAAGGCAACATCCTGCGCGTCGTGCAGGGTGAGAAGATCGGCACGCTGGTCGGGAGCTCGACCAGCACGGAGAAGGAGACGCAGTGATCAACGAGACCCTCAACGAGGCCGACCAGAAGATGGGCAAGTCGGTCGGCGCGACCCGCGAGGAGTTCGCGACGATCCGGGCCGGCCGCGCCAACCCGAGCATGTTCAACAAGCTCGTCGCCGACTACTACGGCGCCATGACTCCGTTGCAGCAGCTGGCCTCCTTCGCCTCCCAGGACGCCCGGACCATCCTGGTCACCCCGTTCGACATGGGTGCGCTGGACAACATCGAGCGGGCGATCCGAGACTCCGACCTCGGCGTGAACCCCTCGAACGACGGCAAGACCATCCGCTGCGTCTTCCCCGAGCTGACCGAGGAGCGCCGCAAGGAGTACATCAAGATCGCGAAGGCCAAGGCCGAGGACGGTCGGGTCAGCGTGCGCAACATCCGCCGCAGCGCCAAGCAGGAGCTCGAGAAGCTCGAGAAGGACGGCGAGGTCGGCAAGGACGACGTGTCCGGTGCCGAGAAGCGCCTGGACGGTCTGACCAAGAAGCACACCGACGAGATCGACGAGATGCTCAAGAACAAGGAAGCCGAGCTGATCGAGGTCTGAGGACCCCGACGCCGTCGTACTCACCACGATGACCTCTGCTGCCGCGGCCTCGCCCGCGCCTCCCCAGGACCACGGTCGCGCAGGACGCAACCTGCCCGCCTCGATCGGCTCCGCCATCGTCCTGCTGGCGGTGATCGCCGGCTCGCTGTTCTTCTTCAAGTCCGCATTCATCCTCGTCGTGGCCACCGCCGTGGTCGTGGCGATCTGGGAGCTGCACCGCGGCCTGGCGGCCAAGGGCATCGACATCCCCGAGCAGCCGCTCATGGTCGGTGGCGTGGTGATGGTCGCGGTCGCCTACTTCTGGGGTGCCCCGGCCCTGGTCACCGCGACCGCGGTGACCGCGCTGGTGGTCATGCTCTGGCTGCTGCGTCGCGGCGTCGACGGGTTTGTGCAGAACGCGACCGCGGCGGTCTTCACGCTGATCTACGTGCCGTTCCTCGGCTCGTTCGTCGCGCTCATGCTCGCCGAGGGCGGGGACTGGAAGACCACGGACCACCTCGACGACGGCGTGAAGGGCATCTGTGCCTTCATCCTGGTGACGATCGCCAGCGACATCGGCGGTTACATCGCGGGCGTGCTGTTCGGCAAGCACCCGATGGCGCCGGTGATCTCCCCGAAGAAGTCGTGGGAGGGCTTCGCCGGGTCGGCGATCGCTTGCGTCGGGGCCGGCATCGGCCTGGTGGCCTGGCTCGACGGCGACTGGTGGATCGGCATCGTGCTCGGCCTGATCGGGGTCGTGATGGCGACTCTCGGCGACCTGGTCGAGTCGGTGATGAAGCGGGACCTCGGCATCAAGGACATGAGCCAGATCATCCCCGGCCACGGCGGCCTGATGGACCGGCTGGACTCGCTGCTGGCCACGATCGCGCCGATCTGGCTGCTGCTGCACTACTGCGTCTTCACCTGACCTGAGTACGCGTGCGGATGTGCCCGGCGCCCGGCCGGGTGAGGCTGGTGGCATGCCCTCCTCGAAGCCCGGCCTGCTCGTCGTCCTCGCTGCGCTGGTGGCCACCCTGGTCGTCGGTCTGGTCGGCCTGCGGGTCGCCACCGACGACCGTGTGCGTCACCACCAGGGCTGGCAGCGGGCGGACCTCGACCGCAACGCCCTCGACCTGGCCCTGTACCGGATGCGGAGCGCCGCCTCCGGGCCGGGCATGCTGTCCCACGACTTCGCCGGCACCGAGCTCGCCCGTGCCGTGCGCGAGGGCACCGTGGTCTCGGCAGGCGGTACGGCGCGACTCCAGCGCGGCGGCGACCTGTACGTCGTGGTGCGCTACCGCCTGCCGACCGGGGGAGGCGGGCTGCAGCCTGCGACGTACCGCACCGAGTGCTGGCGCTTCACCACCGAGGACGGCTACGACGTGAAGTTCGGCAACGTGGATTGTCCCTGATCGCGGAACCGGCCCTCCGGACGCTGCGTCGGACCGGCATGAAGCCACGCAGCGCCCTGCTCGTGCCCGTCGTGCTCCTCGGCCTGGTCACGGCCGGGTGCGGCACCGCCTCGCAGCCTCACCGGCCCCGGTCGCAGCCCGACCCGGCGGGCCCCCTCTCCTACGTCGTCACCGGTGCCACCGACCACGGGGAGGCGCACCTGCTCGTGCCCGGGACCACGGTCCGCATCGGTCTGGAGCCCGACGGGACGTTCACGATGTCGGCCGGGTGCAACTCCATGAGCGGTCAGTACACCCTGGACGGCACCCGGTTGAGCGTCACCGATCTCGCCACCACCGCGATGGGCTGCCCGCAGCCGCTGGCGGCCCAGGATGCGTGGCTCGCCGGGCTGTTCGCCCGGCCGGTGCGGCTGGATGCCGGCAAGGACGTCACGATCACCGCCGGTGAGGTCGTGCTCGCTCTCGCGCCGCAGGGCAAGGCCGTTGCCGACGTACCGCTGCAGGGCACGCACTGGGTCCTCGACACGATCACGACCGGGGACACCGCGAACTCGGTGCCGACCGGGATCCGGACCCCGACCTTCCAGCTCAACGGCAGGCGGATCGGCGCATTCGACGGCTGCAACGGCGTCGGTGGCACCGCGGTGCAGAAGGGCAGCACGCTGGTGGCCCGTCGCGTGATCACCACCACGATGGCGTGCAGCGGGACCGAGCAGGTCCAGCGGACCTTCTCCACGGTGCTGCAGGGGCGGTTCACCTGGTCGATCACCGGGGACCGGCTGACGCTGACCCGGGGCAGTGCGGGACTGGGCTTCCACGCGGTGCGCGCCACCCGCTGATTCGCCGCCGGCCACCTCGTGGTGGGAGAATCGCCAGGTCATGACAACAGAGTCCAACGAGCCGCGGATCAAGACCCTCCCGCTCGTCTTCGAGGAGCCCAAGGGGCGCGGCAAGCCGCCACGCCACCTGGCCGACCTCACCCCCGCGGAGCGGAAGGCCCGTCTGGAGGAGCTCGGATTGCCGGGTTTCCGGGCGAAGCAGCTCTCGACGCACTACTTCGAGCGACTGGTCGACGACCCGGCCGAGATGACCGACCTTCCGGCCGCGACCCGCGACGAGCTCGTCGCGGGCCTGCTGCCGGACCTGATGACCTCGCTGCGGGTGATGGAGGCCGACCGCGGCACCACCCGCAAGACGCTGTGGAAGCTCTTCGACGGTGCGCTCGTCGAGTCGGTGCTGATGCGCTACCCGGGCCGGACCACGATGTGCGTCTCCAGCCAGGCCGGCTGCGGGATGGCGTGCCCGTTCTGCGCCACCGGCCAGGGCGGACTGCAGCGCAACATGTCGACGGGCGAGATCGTCGAGCAGGTCGTGGCGGGCGCGCGCTCCCTCGCCCGCGGCGAGGTGCCCGGCGGACCGGGCCGCGTCTCGAACGTCGTCTTCATGGGCATGGGCGAGCCGATGGCCAACTACAACGCCGTCATCGGCGCCGTACGCCGCCTGACCGACAAGACCCCCGACGGCCTGGGCATGTCAGCGCGTGGGATCACCGTGAGCACCGTGGGTCTGGTGCCGCGGATGCGTCAGCTCGCCGACGAGGGCATCCCGGTGACCCTCGCGCTCAGCCTGCACGCGCCGGACGACGAGCTGCGCAACGAGCTGGTCCCGATCAACACCCGCTTCTCGGTCGCCGAGACCGTCGATGCGGCGTGGGAGTACGCGCGCCGTACCAAGCGCCGCGTCTCGATCGAGTACGCGATGATGCGCGGCATCAACGACCAGGCCTGGCGTGCTGACCTGCTGGGCGACGTGCTCAACGGGTTCGGCGACTGGGGCTGGGTGCACGTCAACCTGATCCCGCTCAACCCGACGCCGGGATCGAGGTGGACCGCCAGCGACCCGGCCGACGAGCGTGAGTTCGTACGCCGCCTGGAGGCCAAGGGCATCCCGACGACCGTGCGCGACACCCGGGGCAGCGACATCGACGGCGCCTGCGGCCAGCTCGCCGCGGCCGAGTGACCTCGCCCCACTGACCGGTCGCTGGAACGAGCAACCGCCCGGACGCGGGAGGGCATCCGGGCGGCTGGGTTCGTACCTCAGATCTCGGCGGGCTCCGCGACGAGCTCGTCGCGACGGCTGATCACCTTCGCCGCGATCGCACCGGCACCGAGCGCTGCGACCGTGCCCAGCCCCATCGAGCTCTGCGCGGGTGCGGAGGAACCGAGCGACTGGGTGCTGCACAGGGTGCCCTGGAGCTCAGGGGGAGTCGGCAGCAGCAGCTCGGTGTTGCGGTCGGCGAGAGTGCCCCGGTGCGCAGCCCGGTCGTTCTGCGGGTCGTTGGCCGAGAGCTCGCGGGCCAGGCCGGCCAGCGCGACCGTCGTACCGAGGTTGCCGGCGTAGTCGACCGCACCGGCGTGGTCGACGATCGTGGTGAAGATCGACAGGGTCCCGTCGGCGTTGTCGGCGACCTCGATCAGGCGGGCCTGCTGCGGGAAGTCGATGTGCGAGGCGGTGTTGATCTCCCAGAAGCCACCGGACCCGTCAGCACGGGCGTGCGGGGTGATCTGGTTGACGTGGGTGTGCCCGTTGACCCAGGCGATGACCCGAGGCTGGCTCAGCAGGTAGCTGGTCACCGCGGCCCCCAGCACCCGCAGGCTCGGGTCGCCGCCGGTGAGCACGAGCGGGTTGCTCATCGTGGTGCTGGTGTGGTGGCTGAAGACGATCACGGCCTTGCCGGTCGCCGACTGCACGGTCGCCTTGAGCCACGCGAACTGCGCCTGGTCCAGCGAGCCGTCGGCGTACCCGTTGGGGTTGACCGAGTCCATCGCGATGAAGCGGAAGTTCCCGGATTCGAAGAAGTAGTACGCCGTCCCGTTGGTCCGGTTCGCCGTGGTGTAGCCGTGGCCCGCCGGGCTCGAGCTGGTGGAGAAGTACTCCTCGATGACCTGCTTGCGCGAGAGGTTCTTGCGTGCCGGGTCCGGGGTGACCAGACGGGCGCCGGGCAGCAGGTTGATGCTGCTCAGCAGCTCGCCGAGGTTCTGGTCCTGGACCGACTTGATGATGTCGGTCTGGGTGACTCCCGGCGGCACCGTGATCACCTTGACGGCACCCTGGCTGAGCAGGTCGAGCTGGGTGGTGGAGTTCGGGAAGTTGCCCTGGATCAGGCCGTCGTGGTTGCCGAAGACGGTGTACCAGGGGATGTCGAGACCCTCGGCCTGGAACGGCTGGCGGGAGGCGGTCAGCAGGCCCGGCACGGTGGGGAAGCCGTTGTTGGCACGCAGCTTGTCGTCGGTCTTCGCCCCGGGAGTGCCTTCGGGGTGCCAGTAGTGGGTGTCGTAGTAGAGGGTGTTGTTGTCCATCACACCCTCGTACTTGTTGTAGTTGCCGCTGTCGGGACGCACGGACTTCCCGTCCAGGATGTCGATGTTCCAGCGGATCTCGTTCTTCTGGCAGTTGTCGGAGTTGTCGCCCGTCTCGACCATGAACGCCAGCGGCAGACCGGTGACGGGACCGTTGGCGACGTCGTTGACCGCGCGCACCATCGCATCCGCCGTCTGGGCGGTGAGCATCTCGTGGGCCCGGTAGGAGGAGGAGAGCAGGCCCGGCACCAGCTTGAGGCTGTTGGGGTCCTCGAAGCGGTCCAGCCACTCCACCCGGCCCGGCGACTGGTGGTCGACGACGTGGATGTCGCTGAACTGCGCGAACGCCAGCAGGGGGGTGCGGCACGAGGCGCGGCCCGGGGCAGCGCTCGCACCCAGACCGGTCAGCACCTGGTGGGGCTCACCGGGACCCAGCGCCATCTTCGAGTAGCCCTTGGCGTTCGGCGCCCCAGGCACGAAGGTGTGGTCCAGGGTCGTGCTCGCCGCTCCGGAGGCGACCGCAGCCTCGCTGAGCGAGAACACCACCGGGGTGACGGCGGCGGTGCCGCCGAGGACAGCGGCTCCGCGCAGGACGTTGCGTCTCGACATCTCCATGCTGGTCACAACGACGGAATGTGGCTCGGGTCACGTCCTGGGCACCCTCCGGTTACCAATTGGTAACCCGGGTTGTCCCGCTCGTTCCCGGGGCCCCGGCGGACCAGCCGGCCCCGGTGGACACCCTCGGCCCGATCCGCGAGGATTGCCTATCCCGGACCGCCGTAACGCGACCCCTCCCAGGAGACCCCATGGCCGACGCGACCGATCCCACCAAGCTCGCCTCGCTGAACCGTCTCGAGGGCCTCTCGGACCCCGAGCTGATCGCGGTGATCACCGCAGGTCGCCACCTCAACCTTCCGGCCGGCTGGAGCCTGATCAGCGAGAAGACACCGGCCGACAAGGCGTACCTGATCGTCGACGGCGAGGTCTCGGTGCGCAAGGCAGGCGAGGAGATCGCCCGCCTCGGGCCCGGCGACGTCATCGGGGAGATCGCGATCGTCGAGCACCGCCTGCGCACCGCCAGCGTGGTCAGCCTGACCCCGCTGGAGGTCATCCACTTCACCCGCGAGGCGCTCGAGCAGCTGCTCGTCGACGTCCCCGCGTTCGGTGAGGCGATGCGCGGCACGACCGCGGACCGCCTCGACTCGGACCAGGACCGTGGCTGAGGAGCTCGACCCGCAGGAGATCTTCGACCTCCTCGAGCAGCACCTGCTCGGCAGCGCACCGACGCTGACCGGCCAGCAGGTCGCCGACCAGGTCGGCATCCCGCGCGAGGTCGCCCAGCTGCGCTGGCGCTCGCTCGGTTTCACCGCCGTGGACGACGACGCCGTCGCGTTCACCCCCGCCGACGTCCAGGCGATGAAGCTGACCCAGCGGATGCACGAGCTCGGGGTGATCAACCCCGACGACGAGGCCGCCCTGATCCGCACGATCGGGCGCAGCTTCGCCCGCCTCGCCGAGTGGCAGATCTCGATGCTGGCCAGGTCGATCGACCCCACCGGTCTCGACGCCGCCGGCCTCAGCGCGGTCATGGGTGAGGTGACCCCGGTCATCGAGGAGGTGCAGAGCTACATCTGGCGCCGGCACATCCTCAGTGCCGCCTCCCGGCTGCTGCTGGCTCCGCCGGTCGACGAGGAGGGCGCCGACGGCGCTGGCGGTGCCGTCCACGCCGCGATCGGTTTCGCCGACATCGTCGGCTACACCCGGCAGACCCGATCGCTCTCGCAGGAGGAGCTGGCCTCCCTGGTCGAGCACTTCGAGGCGCGCGCCCTGGAGATCATCACCGCCCACAGCGGTCGGATCATCAAGACGATCGGCGATGAGATCCTCTTCGCCACCGACTCGCCGGCCTCGGCCGCGCACATCGGCCTGGAGCTCGTCGAGGAGCACCTCGAGGACGAGGACTTCCCGCAGCTGCGGGTCGGCGTGGCGTGGGGCCCGGTGCTCAACCGGCTCGGCGACGTCTTCGGCCCGACGGTGAACATCGCCTCCCGGCTCACCTCGATCGCACGGCCCGGCCGGGTGCTGGTGGACAAGGAGCTGATGGAGGCCATCGAGGACGACCCGGCCTTCAAGCTGCGGCGGATGCGTCGTACGTCGGTCAAGGGCTACCGCCGCCTCGAGCCGTGGGCCCTGCGCCGCCCGCTGGAGGAGGGCGAGCTACCCCCGGTCGCCGCGGTCCTGCACGAGAAGGGGCAGGACCTCCTCCGGGCTGTCGACGAGATGCAGGCTCGCGCCGAACGCCCGGCCGCTCCCGAGGCTGCGGAGTAGGTCCCAGACCGCGACCGTCGCGGTCCAGTGCTCGCGCCCGACCAGTACCATCGGGGTCTGCGCGGCCTCGTCGGCGTAGTAGTCCGCGCACGCGGCCTGGAAGATCTCCTGGACCGTCCCGGCCGCGCCGGGCAGGAAGACGAGTCCGCCGCGGCAGGACTTCAGGAGCACGTCCTCGCGGGTGGCGTTGCTGAAGTACTTCGCGATGTCCGAGGCGAGCGCGTTCGGCGGCTCGTGGCCGTAGAACCAGGTGGGGATGCCCAGCGAGCCGGTGCCGTGCGGCCAGCGCTCGCGCACCTCGAAGGCGGCCCGGGCCCAGGCATCGATGTCGTGGGCGAAGTCGGGGGCACCCGCGAGGACCGCGATCGCGGCGTCGAGGTCCTCGGGCGCCGCGGTGGACATCCAGGCGCCGAGGTTCGCGGCCTCCATCGCGCCCGGGCCGCCTCCGGTCGCCACGGTGAACCCGGCCGCGAGCGTGCGGCCCAGGACGGCCGCCTCGCGGTACCCGGGCTCGTCGCGGCGCAGGGCGTGACCACCGAGGACACCGACCAGCAGGCGGCTCTCGGTGTAGTCGGCCAGCGCGTCGTCGATGGCGTGG
>JBJMIO010000136.1:0-14768 GCA_045806765.1 Marmoricola sp. | reverse complement strand
GGCCCCAGACCCGAGAGCAGGTCGGTCGACCGGGATCCGAGAACGTCCTCGGCCTCGATGCCGCCGGCCAGCGCGACGTACGAGCGCAGACCGGAGGTCGCCGGACCGACCTCGACCTCGGCGCCGGCCGGCACCGTCACCGCCGCACCCCAGGCCACCGCGCGACCCCCGACGCGCACCGCCGCGCCCGCGCCGGTGACCGCGATCCGCACCGGGGCCCCGGCACGGAACCGGATCCCGGTCGAGGTGGTCTCGATGCCCGCTACACCCTCCGGATTGCCGACCAGACGGTTGGCCAACCGCAGTGCCGGCTGGTCCAGCGCACCCGAGCGTGGCACCCCGAGGTGTGCGTGGCCGGGGCGACCGAGGTCCTGGACGGTGCTCAGCGCACCGGCATCGAGGATCTCGATCCGCACCTCAGGCACGGGTGAACACCACCCGGGTCCCCGGCGCGAGCAGGGCCGGCTCGGCACGCGCGGGATCCCACGGCCGTACGTCGGTGCTGCCGATCAGCTGCCAGCCTCCCGGGCTCGAGGACGGGTAGACGCTGCTGTACCCGCCGGCCAGGGCCACCGATCCTGCCGGCACGCGGGTCCGGGGTTCAGCACGACGGGCGACGCTGCGGCCCTCCGGCAGGCCCGTGCAGTAGGCGAAGCCCGGGGCGAACCCGCAGAACGCCACCACCAGCTCGGTGCCGGTGTGGATCTCGACCACCTCCTCGGTGCTCAGGCCCCACTGCCGGGCGACCTCGTCCAGGTCGGGACCGTCGTAGCGGGTCGGAACCTCGACCAGCGGACCGGGAGCCAGCGCGTCGAGCACCGGAGGCTCCCAGGAGGTCAGCAAGCGCTGCGTCGCGGCGCGGTCGGCGAGGCCGTCGAGCAGGACGGTGCACGCAGCGGGGACGATCTCCACCGCCTCGAGGGCCCCGTCCGCGCGGAGGCCGAGCAGACCGGCGTGCACGGAGCGGACCGCGTCGGCGTCCGCGCAGGAGACCAGCAGTCCGCGCTCGCCCACCCGGTGCAGCTCCACAGGCTCAGTCTGGCGCATCCGACGTCCACGGCACCGCCCGCAGGCTTTTCCGGGCGCATTCGGCGCGCATTCTGAGCGCAGTTCTGGTGACATTTTGGGAGGTGCTGAAGAATGCTCCCGAAATAGGCGCAGGGCCCGTGAAAGTATGAGTTTCACGGGCCCTGCTGGTTGAACCAGCGGTGATGCTCCGGTTCTGAACCTGCCGCTCTTCTCGGTTCCGATCCCCCCACCACCGGGGAATCTTCCGGCAGGTTGCCCCGCCAGGTGGATCCGTGTCCTTCGGCCGATCCCCGCTTCCCTCTCGGGCTGCGGTAGGAGTTTTCTACGCCAGTGCCGCAACCCCGCGCAAGGGTTTGGACGAAGATTTCTCGATCTTTTTTCCGTCCCCAGGGTTGTCCACCACACGCGTCATTCCGTCCACAGGAATTCGGGGATTTCCACAGGGTTACCCACAGGTGCCTGTGGACGGCGAGCCCGTTGCGACGAGCCAGTCAGGCGAGCCAGGGACAGACGTCGTACGACGCCGCGAGCAGGGCCGCTCGCACCGCTCGTGCCGTCGCCACGGCACCGGGCGAGTCACCGTGCACGCACACCGTGCGGACGGCCGGATCCGCAGCGAGCAGGACCGCGTTGTGCGCCACGGCCTCGGCGTCGTGCACCAGGGCGCCAGGCTCACCGCGCGGCAGCAACCGCCCGCCAGGCCCGTAGCCGCGGTCGGGGAACGCCTCTCCCACGCACTCCCGACCCGCGGCCACCGCGAGCTCGAGGACCACCGAGCCGGGCAGTCCGAGGACCGGCAGGTCGGCGCTCCCGGCCAGCACCGCCCGGGCCTGCTCGGCGTCGTCGGCGATCCGGTTGTAGAGAGCGCCGTGCGCCTTCACGTACGCCACCCGGGTGCCGGCGCTCTGCGCGATGGCGGACAGCGTCGCGACCTGCTCGGAGACCCACCCGGCGAGCACGTCGGGTTCCACGTCCATCGCCCGCCGACCGAACCCCTCACGGTCGGCGTAGGAGACCTGCGCGCCGATCACCACCCCGTGCAGCTTCGCCTGCTCGCAGGCCGCGCGCATGACGGCCTCGTCACCGGCGTGGAAGCCGCAGGCGACGTTCGCGCTGGTGACCACCTCGAGCAGTCCGGTGTCGTCGGTCACACCCTCGCCGAGGTCGGCGTTCAGGTCGATGGCAGGCATGACCGTACGGCGTTCGGGGAACAGGAGCGGAGCATGGAAAGCAGTCTGCCGTGCCGGGGGCTCCGAACACCTCACTGAGAAGTGGCTGAGAAGGTCCGGGACCGGCAACTTCGGGCGGTTCTCGAACGTCCTACCTCTCGAAGGGCAACAACCGTGCGGGAATCCTCCGCACGGGCCGCGCGTTCAAGTAGGCAGAGCCAGACCACCGGCTCCGCAGCACGAAAGGGAGGGCCGAAGGTGACCGTACGTCGCATGGAGCGTGAGATCGAGGGCCGCGACAGCGTCGGCCTGTACCTCGACGAGATCGCTCGTACCCCGCTGCTCGACGCCATCACCGAGGTCGAGCTGTCCAAGACCATCGAGGCCGGCCTCTTCGCCGCCCAGCTGCTCGAGGAGGGCCGGGTCGGCCGTCGCAAGGGCGGCGCGCCCGGATTCGCCACGCAGGGAGAGCTCGAGTGGATGGTCGAGGAGGGCGAACGCGCGGTGCAGCGCTTCATCCAGGCCAACCTGCGGCTGGTCGTCTCGATCGCCCGCAAGTACGGCCGCAGCGCGATGCCGATGCTCGACCTGATCCAGGAGGGTAACACCGGCTTGATCCGCGCGGTCGAGAAGTTCGACTACGCCAAGGGCTACAAGTTCTCGACCTACGCCACCTGGTGGGTTCGCCAGGCGATCACGCGCGGCATCGCCCAGCAGGCCCGCGTGGTCCGGCTCCCCGTCCACGTGGTGGAGGAGCTCAACCAGGTCTCCTCGGCGCGCCGCACCCTCGAGCGCCAGCTCGGCCGCGAGCCGGAGCCCGGCGAGATCGCCACCGAGCTCGACATGGACGTCGAGCGGGTGCTCGACCTGATCAGCTGGGGCCGTGACCACGTCAGCCTGGACACCCCTCTGGACACCGACGGCGACACCTCGCTGGGCGACCTGATCGCCCAGGAGAGCTCGCCGGGTCCGGATCTGACGGTCCTGGACGTCGAGGCGCGCGACCGGCTCAACCACCTCGTGGAGCGCCTCGACGAGCGCTCGGCCGACATCATCCGCTCGCGCTACGGCCTGGTCGACGGTCGCCAGCACAAGCTGGCCGACATCGGCTCGAAGCACGGCATCTCCGCCGAGCGGGTCCGTCAGCTCGAGCGCGAGGCGATCGCCAAGCTGCGGCGGCTCGCCGACCCCGACCTCGCTGCCTGAGCGCGGACCGGCCGCTGATCCAGCCCCCTGGTCCAGCCCCCGATCCGGCCGCGGTCAGCCGCGGCCGACCAACCCCTCGAAGACCTCCGTCACCCGGCGACGGAGGTCTTCGAGCGTCCCCGTGTTCTCGATGACGACCGTGGCGATCGCGAGGCGGTCCTCGGCGCTGGCCTGGGCCGCGATCCGCGCGCGGGCCTCCTGCTCGGTCCAGCCACGGTCGCGCAGCATCCGCTCGACCTGGACCTCCTCGGGAGCGTGCACCACGATCACCGCCTCGAAGGTGTCGGCGCGACCGCTCTCGGCCAGCAGCGGGATGTCGTGGACCACGAGCGCGTCCGCCGGCGCCCGGGTCTCCAGGTCGACGATGCGCTCGAAGACCAGCGGGTGCACGATCGCCTCGAGGCGCTTGCGCGCGTCGGCGTCCCCGAAGACCAGCGTGCCCATCGCCGGACGGTCCAGGTCGCCCTCGGGCGTGAGCAGCCCGGGCCCGAACTCCTCGACCACGGCGGCCAGGCCCGGCGTACCGCGCTCGACGACCTCGCGCGCGAGCGCGTCGCCGTCGATGATCACCGCCCCGAGCTCGGCCAGGATCTTCGACACGCTGCTCTTCCCCGACGCGATCCCGCCGGTGAGCCCCACTCGCTTGGTCACGCCACGAGGCTACCGAGCCTGCCCCGCCGCCATCTCAGCGAGCCAGTTCAGCAGCCGTGGTTGACCTGGTTGCACCCGCTCGCACCCCAGGGCAGCTCGGTCTTCTCCGGCGCCGACACGTCGGTCCCCCAGAGCCGGGCCACGACCGGTGCCAGCTGACCCCAGTTCGTGCGCGGGTCGGCGAGCACGCCCGTGCGGGCGACGTACTGGACGATCCACCAGCGGCTGCCGTCGGACCCGGTGACGTACGTCGCCTCCTGCACGTGGCCGTCGGGGAAGGTGTAGCTGATCCGGGAGTCGCCGCCGCCCAGGGGCCCGCCGGCCACGAAGGTGCTCGGCATGTGGCCGGCGACGGTGTCGCCGTGGTCGGTGGAGAAGGCGAAGCGCTGCTCGCCCACCAGCGGCGCGTCCAGGGTCTGCACGCGGTGCACCGTGGTGACCGACGCGTCGTGGAAGCACAACGTCCACCGCTGCCCGGAGGTCCAGAAGCTCACGCCGTCGGTGGCGTTGCCGGCCACCTCGGTCGCACCGGGCAGCTGGTCGCGCACCTCGTGGGCGCACGATGCCGGCGGGGCGCTGGACAGGCAGCTGTTCGGGCCCTGCGTGACGATCGCGTGGAGCTGGGCCTGCGCGCCCGAGATCGTCTCGCCCTTCGTCACCTCGGCACACGGGTCGGTGCTCGCGGTGACGGTCGCGGCTGGTGTCGTCGCTGTCGGAGCCGGGCCGGAGGCGGCCGGGCCGGGGTTCCGCTGCGCACCGTCGTTCTCGTCGACCGAGCGGGCCAGCGCCACCGCACCTCCCACACCCACCGCGACGGCAGCCGCGGCAGCCGCGGCGGGGAGCAGCCAGGGGCGGCCGCGCTCCTCCTCGTCGGGACGCGGGAGCCGCAGGCGCAGGCGCGCTCGCTGGGCCGGGGTCAGGGGCCGCTCGGGCGGCGGGGTGAGGTTCTCGAAGTCGTTCATCGCTGGGCTCCTTCGGTGCCGGCGAGCCGGGCACGGGCGCGCGCGAGGCGTGATCGGACCGTGCCGACGGGGATGTCGAGGGCAGCCGCCGCGTCGACGTAGCTGAGACCCGACCAGATGACCAGGGCGAGCACGTCCTGCTCACCACGCGAGAGCGTGCGGACCTGGGCGAGCAGCTCACGCATGCGCTGCTCGTCCGCGAGGCGGTCGGTGACACGCTCGGCGGGATCGGGACCGTCCAGGTCCCCGACCGAGCCGGCCTTCGCGACCACGCGCAGGTGACGGCGACGCCCGCGCTCGGCGTTGCGGCACACGTTCGTCGCGATGCCGAACAGCCACGGCGCTGCGGACCCGTCGTGCACCTGGGCCTTGCGCCGGTGGCGCCAGAGCGTCAGGAACACGGTGGAGACGGCGTCCTCCGCGTCGGCGTAGTCGCCGAGCCGGCGGAAGCAGTGGTTGTAGAGCCGGTCGGCGTACTGCTCGAACAACGTGGCCAGGGCGTCGCGGTCGCCGACACGCAGGCGCTCGACGAGCGCGCTGTCGTACCCGGTGTCGTAGACCGGTCCGGAGTCCTCCTCGGCCACGCTGGCCACCAGCCTCCTGGTCGGTGGTCGGGCGACCACATCACTTCTCATGCTCCTCCATGTCCGGCCGCGCAGCTGGAGTTCCCGATCGGGTCGGAGAACTTTCGTCGCCTCCTGGGAGGATGGCCTCGTGAGTGTGACCGAGCTGTCCCCCGGCGACCGGGTCGCGCTCCTGGTCCCCGGCTCGCCGGCGTACGTCGACGCGGTGCTCTGTCTCCTGGTGCGCGGCGTGCTGCCGATCCCGATGGACCCGCGGCTGACCGAGCACGAGCGGTCCCGGATCCTGGCCGACCTCGCGCCGAGCCTCGTGGTCACCGAGGAGGCCGGGCTCGCCGCGCTGCACACCGGCTGGCAGCCCGGCGACGTGCCGCTGGGCCGTCCCGTGCACGTCACCAGCGGGACCACCGGGACGCCCAAGGGCGTCTCCAGCGGCGTCCTGGCACTCTGGGCGGCCGCGGCGCTGCTGGCCGAGGAGCGCGACCTGTGGGGGTTCCGGGCCGACGACGTGAACCTGGTGATCAGCCCGCTCCACCACTCCGCACCGCTGCGGTTCGCGATGGGCACGCTGCTCGCCGGCGGGCGGATCGTGGCTCCGGGCGCCTTCGATCCCGCGGCCGTCACCACCGCGATCGAGCGCGAGCGGCCGACCACGATGTTCTGCGTCCCCGCGCACCTGCAACGTCTCTTCGAGCACTGGGACACCACAGGTTGGCCGGACCTGACGACCTTCCGGCTGGTCGCGCACGCCGGCGCACCGTGCCCCGACCACCTCAAGCGGCGGCTCATCGAGTCCTTCCCCCCGGGGTCGACCTGGGAGTTCTACGGCGCCACCGAGGGTCAGTTCACAGCGTGCCGCAGCGAGGAGTGGCTGACCCGGCCAAGGACGGTCGGTCGCGCACGGCCGGGCCGGACGCTGAGCACCGACCCGGACGGCACCATCTGGTGCACGGTCCCCGAGCACGCCCGCTTCACCTACCTCGGCGCGCCGGAGAAGACGGCCGCGGCGTGGCGCGAGGTCGAGGGCCGCAGCGCGTTCACCGTCGGCGACCTGGGCCGGCTCGACGCCGAGGGGTACCTCTTCCTCGACGGGCGGCGCGAGGACCTGATCATCACCGGCGGCGTGAACGTCTACCCGGCCGAGATCGAGAACACCCTGTCCGAGCACCCGGGTGTCCTGGACGTCGCGGTGCACGGCGTCGAGGACGAGCGCTGGGGCCAGCGGGTCTGCGCTGCGTACGTCGGGGAGGCTGGTGCCGAGGAGCTCGACGCCTGGGCACGCGAACGGCTCGCGCCGCCCAAGCGCCCCAAGCAGTACACCCGGGTCGCGGAGATCCCGCGGACGCTGACCGGCAAGATCCTGCGGCGCAGCCTGGAGCCGTGAGGCTGCCTCAGGCGGGCATCTCGTCGTCGCCGCACTGGAAGGACTGCCGGTAGCCCTGCGGGCTGATCCCGCGGACCCGTCCGAAGTGCTGGCGCATGGTGGCTGCGTTGCCGAACCCGACCTCGCCGGCGATCCACTCGATCGAGGCGTCGCTGGACTCCAGCAGCTCCTCGGCTGCGAGCACCCGCTGGTTGGTGACCCACGCGTGCGGGGTGGACCCGGTCTCGGCACGGAAGCGACGCGCGAAGGTGCGCGGGGACATGTGCGAGCGCCGGGCGAGCTCCTCGACACCGTGGTCCTCGCCGAGGTTCTCCCTGATCCAGGTCAGCAGGGGCCCCAGGGTCGGCACGTCGCAGTCCGGGACCGCCCGGGCGATGTACTGCGCCTGGCCACCCTCGCGCTGCGGCGGGACGACCATCCGCCGCGCGACCATCGAGGCGACCTTCGAGCCGTACTCCTTGCGCCACAGGTGCAGGCAGGCGTCCAGCCCGGCCGCCGAGCCGGCCGAGGTGATGATCGGGTCGGCGTCGACGTAGAGGACCTCCGGCACGACGCAGGCGCCGGGGAAGCGGGACTGGAGGTCGGCGGCGTGCATCCAGTGCGTGGTGCAGTCACGGCCGTCGAGCAGGCCGGCCAGGCCCAGCACGAACGAGCCGGTGCAGACCGAGAGGATCCGGCCGCCGCGCGCGACCGTCGCGCGGAGCAGCTCGAGGACCTCCTCGGGGACGACCTCAGCGCCCTTGTACGCCGGGACGCAGACCAGGTCCGCCTCGGCGACCCGCTCCAGGCCGTGCTCGACGTGAAGGTCGAAGCCCATGCTGGTGCGCACCCGCGGTTTGGCCGCGCAGACGGCGAAGTCGAGGGCGGGCACGCCGTGCTCGGTGCGGTCGATCCCCCAGGCCTCGCAGAGCACGCCGAGCTCGAACGGCGCGACGCCGTCGAAGACGATCACGGCCACCTTGGTCAGCATGCCGACCAGCGTCGCACGGAACTGGCAGAAAATCGAGGATAGATGTCATTCCTGCCACTGTTGGCAGGAATCGTTCTGGCGGAGGATTACTGCCATGAACGAGATCCTGACTTCCGCAATCACCGTCCTGGCCCTGCTGGCCGGCTCGGCGGCACTGGTCCGCTGGGCACGCCGGGGAGTCTTCCTCGGCCCGGTCGCACCCGTCCCCCACGACCTGGTCGTCCGCGACGACGGCTCCGGCTTCCGGCCGGTCCCGGCTCAGCGGACCCGCGCCACCGCGGCCGACGACGTGCGGCCGGCGACGTACGAGTCCCACGCCACCACCGCGATCGCGTAGCTGCGGCCCCTGACCAGCGAACGGCTGGTCATCCGGGTCCCCGCCGTCCAGGCCAGGGTGTGCCACCCGCCGCCACCGGTGCGGAACAGGACCTGGTAGCGCGTCGCAGCAGGTGCACGGTTCCAGCTGATCCGCAGACGGTGGCGCGTGGCGTAGCGGACCACCGGACGCGGGACGGCGGGGTTCACCGTCCCGCTCGGGACCAGGCTGAGGACCCGGCTCGACGCGCCCGTGGTGCTCCCCCGGGTGGCCGCCACCTCGACCTGGTAGCGAGCGCCGGCCGCAAGGCCGGTGACCCGGGCAGCGAGCTGGGTGGTCCGGTGCCCGGACCAGGGCTTCGTCCCGGAGCGCCGCCAGCGCACGACGTAGCCCGTCGCCGCCCGCGCCGGCGCCCAGGTGATGCTCACGCCGTGCCGCACGGCAGCGCCGGAGACCAGCTCGATGCTCAGGGTCCGGCGGAGGTCGAGCGCGACCGGCTTGGAGTAGAGCGGCTCGAAGGTGCTGGTCTGCGCGACCGCCGTGCCCTTGGCCGCGCGGATCCGGAACTGGTACAGGTGCGGGCTCAGCCCGGTCTCCGTCTCGCCGGTGGCGTAACGCTCGTCGAGCACCTTGGTCCACTCAGAGCCCGTGGTCAGGTCGCGGCGGTAGAGGATCTCGCGGTCCGCCCCGGTCGGGAAGGTCCAGGTCAGGTCGGCGGAGGAGTCGGTGTGATCGGCGACCGAGACGGTGCCCGGCGAGCGTGGACCGAGCGGCTGGCGCGGGATGGTCGGGATCTTCGCGTGCAGGTCGACGACGTGGCTTCCGGGGAGGGCGGCGAGCCCACGCGAGATCGCCCACGCGAGGCTCATCTCCCCGTTCGCGTTCGGGTGGTAGCCGTCCCAGGTCTGGGCGGTGGCGAAGGACCAGTCCGGGGTGATGTCGACGAGGCCTACCGGGAGCGACTGGCTCTGCATGTCAGTGACCGCGGTGGCGAGCTTGGAGTTGTACGAGGCCCCGTTGACGATCACCAGCGGCGGCTGGGTCGACCCGACGGTGGCCACGCCGACGAGGACGCCGGGTTTGGCCTTCTGGGTCTCCGCGACGAACGTCCGGGCGTTGGCGACGAGCTCGTCGGGGGTCTCGCCCTGGCCGTTGTCCGCCTTCGCCTTGAGGTCGTTGAACCCCATGAAGTCGAGCACCACGTCGGGCTGGTAGCAGTAGGTCTCCCAGGCAACCTGGGTGCCCGTGTACGGCTGGCCGTCGGTGCACTGCGAGTACGGCGACGGGGTCAGCGTCTGGGACATCGCCATGCCGCCGACGGCGAAGTCCTCGCGCTGGTTGAAGCACGGGTCGGCGTAGTCGTCGTTGTTGGCGACCGGCGTGTCCCAGGTGCCCATCAGGCCGGTGATGCTCCCGACGAAGTCGATGTTCACCCCTTGCGCGCGCTCGTACTGCCAGAAGCGGTACCGCCAGGTGAAGTCACCGGCCGAGCCGGCGCTCAGGGAGTCGCCGACCACCAGCACCTTGACCGTCGGTGCCGGCGAGGGCAGCGGGGCGTTGTCGCAGGCCGCTGCGGTCGCGGTGCCCGGCCCGACGGCGCTCAGCGCGGTCAGGACGAGCACGGGCGCGAGGAGCAGGGCGATCCGGCGAGGAAGCATCACGGTCCCTTGTAGGTAGCCGTCGCGGAGAACGGTCCCGGGGCCAGGCCGTCGTACGCGCGCACGCGCACCTGGTACCGCTTGCCCTTCCGGGTCGCCGGCCCCAGCCAGGACCGGGCCGTGGACCTCTGGACCACGGCCCACGTCGTGCGCCCGGGCGCCTTGTACTGCACCTCGTCCCGGGTCGCGTGAGCGACCGCGGCCCAGGTGACCTTGAACCGCCTGCCGGACTTGGCCACCTTCACGACGGGGCGGGCCAGCGTGTACGGCGACGGGGTCCTGTAGACCACGTCGGTCAGGGGTCCCGCGGTGCCGCCGTCCAGCGCCCGCACCCGGAAGCCGTAGCTGACACCGGGCGCCAGACCGCTGATCGCGTAGGACGTCGTCGCGGCGTCGTGGGTGAAGATCGTGCCCGGCTTGCTCCGGGCGAACCAGAGGAACCGGTAGCCGGTGGCGCCGTCGAGCGGCGACCACCACAACCGCACGCCGTGCACGGTCGAGGCGACCGCGAAGCCGGCGACACCGCCCGGGGGCGGTACAGCCACGACGTTCGAGGTCACCGACGTGGAGTACTGGTAGCCCGGCGTCGCCGTGGTGCCCTTGGCCGAGACCAGCCGGTAGCGGACGACGTGGCCCGGGACGTAGCTGGTGTCGGAGTAGGTACATGTGTACGGCTTGGTCGTCACGCACCTCGAGTCAGGCAACCCGACCTCCGCCAAGCTCCCCCAGCCGGTGCCGGCGGTGACGTCCTCGCGCTCCACCCGGGTCCGGGTCGAGCCCAACGGCAGCGTCCAGCTCAGTGCCACCGTGCTCCCGCTTGCCTGGGGCTGTGCGAGCACGGCCGGGTCGCGGGGGCCGACCAGACTGGTCAGGTCGGGAAGCGGTCGCGTCGCCAGAGGCCCGATGCCCAGCGCGTGCAGGGCGTCGGCGATGTCCGAGGCGATGGTGATCTCGCCCTCCGGATTGGGGTGCACGGTGTCGTAGCTGTAGGTCGAGGTCCACGTCCGGGCGGTGTCGGCGACCACGACCGTGCTGGTGGCGGTCGACCAGCCCGGAGCCTGCGCGATCAGCTTGGTGTTGTAGGCCTGGATCGTGCTCAGCTTCGCGATCTGGAACTCGGGAGCGGTGACCATGGCGATCTTGACGTCCGGGTTGGCAGCCTGCGCCTGAGCCACCACCTGCTGCGCCTTGGCGATCAGCTGATCCGGGGTCAGCGGCGAGAGCGCGAGCCCACGGTTCCGGATCAGGTCGTTGCCACCCGCGAAGACGATCAGTGCGTCGGCAGCCGATCCGTGGTTGGCCACCGCATCGCGGACCACCGTCGAACCGCCTGCCGTGGCGTCGAGGTACTGGTCCAGGAAAGAGCCGGGAAAGGCGTCGTTGTCCTCGTCGAACGCGCACCGGTAGTCGGCACTGTCACGCACCAGCGAGACCGGGTCGACCAGCAGGTGCTGGTCGCCGACGAAGTCCGCGTTCACGCCGTTGTTCACCAGCTGCTTCCACAGGAAGTAGCGCCACGTGTAGTCGCCACTGGCCGCACTGGTCAGCGAGTCGCCGATGGTCAGGATCCTGGTCGCGGCACCGGAGGGCGAGGGGGCGCTGATGCACTGGGGCTCGGCCACTGCCGTCGCCGCGGGACCGGCGACGCCGATGAACGCTGCCGACAGTCCTGCCACGAGTGCGCACGTCAACGCACGCCGAGCTGCTCCGTACCCCACACCGACACCCTAGGCGCGGTCACGCCGAACGCCGGATGAGTTCCACCACAAGGCGAGAATTCTCAGGTCCGGAAATGCAACGAACCCGGACCCCTTGCGGGGATCCGGGTTCGTGCGTGGCTGCTACCGGGTCAGCTCGCGCCGCCGGTCAGCTTCTCGCGAAGCGCCTGCAGGGCCTCGTCCGAGGCGAGCGAGCCGCCCTCGGCAACGTCCCCGGCGGGCTCGCCGCTGGAGTACGAGGTGGCCTCGCCGGCCTCGGCGTCGGCGACCTTGGCCTCGGCCTGCTGCTTGACGTGCGCCTCCCAGCGGGCGTGGGCCTTCGCGTACTGGTCCTCCCAGACCTTGCGCTGGTCCTCGTAGCCCTCGAGCCACTCGCCCGTGTCGGGGTCGAAGCCGTCGGGGTAGATGTAGTTGCCGGCCTCGTCGTACGAGGCGGACATGCCGTACAGGGTGGGGTCGAAGTCCTCGACCTCGGCCGCGGTGCTGGTCTCGTTCGCCTGCTTGAGCGAGAGCGAGATCCGGCGACGCTCGAGGTCGATGTCGATGATCTTGACCATGACGTCGTCGTTGACCTGGACGACCTGCTCCGGGATCTCCACGTGGCGCTCGGCCAGCTCGGAGATGTGCACCAGGCCCTCGATGCCCTCCTCGACACGGACGAAGGAACCGAACGGCACCAGCTTGGTGACCTTGCCCGGCACGATCTGACCGATCTGGTGGGTCCGGGCGAAGTGCTGCCACGGGTCCTCCTGCGTCGCCTTGAGCGAGAGCGACACGCGCTCGCGCTCCATGTCGACGTCGAGCACCTCGACGGTGACCTCGTCGCCCACGGTGACGACCTCGGAGGGGTGGTCGATGTGCTTCCAGGACAGCTCCGAGACGTGCACCAGGCCGTCGACGCCACCGAGGTCCACGAAGGCACCGAAGTTGACGATCGAGGACACGACGCCCTTGCGGATCTGGCCCTTCTGCAGCTGGGTCAGGAAGCCCTGGCGGACCTCGGACTGGGTCTGCTCGAGCCACGCACGACGCGAGAGCACGACGTTGTTGCGGTTCTTGTCGAGCTCGATGATCTTCGCCTCGAGCTCCTTGCCGACGTACGGCTGGAGGTCGCGGACCCGGCGCATCTCGACCAGCGAGGCAGGCAGGAACCCGCGCAGGCCGATGTCGAGGATCAGGCCGCCCTTGACCACCTCGATGACGGTGCCGGTGACGACGCCGTCCTCTTCCTTGACCTGCTCGATGGTGCCCCAGGCGCGCTCGTACTGTGCGCGCTTCTTGGAGAGGATCAGTCGCCCTTCCTTGTCCTCCTTCTGGAGGACGAGGGCCTCGACCTTGTCGCCGACCTCGACGACCTCGGACGGGTCGACGTCGTGCTTGATGGACAGCTCGCGCGAGGGGATGACACCTTCGGTCTTGTAGCCGATGTCCAGCAGTACCTCGTCGCGGTCGACCTTGACGATGGTGCCGTCGACGATGTCGCCGTCGTTGAAGTACTTGATGGTCGCGTCGATGGCGGCGAGGAAGTCCTCTTCCGAACCGATGTCGTTGACCGCGATCTGCGGGGTGTCCGGAAGAGTGGAAGAGCTCGTCATGTGGAAGTTGGTTCCTCGGATGGATAGGGAGTCGTGCGGACGCGCACGGAAGCCCGTTTCACCATCGCGAGTTTTCCTCTCATCACCCCTCGGGGCGGACAGCGAGCGAGAGACTGCTCGATCTGAGCCTCAGGCAGACCTCTGGCGCACGCCAAGTCTACGCGTACGCGCGTGCGAGCGTCCAACCGTGCCACGTCCAGACCCGGCTCACTCATCGCGGTCGGGGTACGGCGTGGAGGTCGCCGGTCCGGGCGATCGCGCCGAGCAGGGCATGCGCCTGCTCGGTGACCGGGTTCTCCCCCCTGCGCGCGGCCAGGTCGACCAGTGCGTACAGGTCGGCGGCGCGGGCCAGGTCGAGGAGGTCGTCGGGCGCGTCCACGACGCGCTCGCGATAAGTCCCGACCACCGCGTCGGCGAACCGACGATCTCGCTCGAACCGCAGCAGGTTGCCCAGGTCGGCGCCCGGCGGGCCGGCATAGGCGAACTCCCAGTCGAGCAGGCCGGTGACCTCGAGGGTGTGCGGGTCGACCAGCACGTTCTTGGGGTTCAGGTCGCTGTGCACAAGGCAGGTGCGGGTCACCCGGTCGAGCATCGTCTGGGCGCGGTCGGCGACGCCGAGCAGGTCGGCGTACAGCGACGCGGGCCAGAGGCTCAGCGCGGTGTCCGTACGCCGGACCCGCACGAAGTCGGCGAGGTCGCCGCCGGGCAGCGGCTCGACCCGGAGGTCGCCGTCGACGAAGAACCCAGGTCGCGGCATCGGCATCTGCGCCAGGCGCGAGAGCAGCACCCCGAGGCCGGCGCCGACCCGGCCCAGCTCCGCGCCACCCAGCTCAGGGAGAAGCAGGTCGAGGCGGCGGCCCGGCAGGTACGACGTGACGAGCATCGGCGGCGTACCCGCTGCCGGGTCGGCACGGCGGATCTCCAGGACCTCCGGCACCGGCAGCAGTCCACGCACCAACCTGAGCACCGCAGCGTCGATCTCGGCCGCGGCGGGACCGCGCTGGGCGCTGTGGCGGCCGTAGATCCGGACCACGCTCCGCTCACCTGCCGCGTCGGCTGCGAAGGTCTCACCGCTGTAGCCGCCGGAAAGGGGGGTCAGCCCGAACTGGTCCACGCGACGAGCCTGCCAGGCGGGCCCTCAACTATGGTCGCGCCATGGCGCTCCTCGACCCGGCCACGCTGCCCCGGCTGCACGGGTCGGAAGACACCGCGAGCCGGTCGGTCGTGGCGCTCGGCGAGCTCGCGAACCGGATCGGCGGCGCATGGCGCCGACCGACCACCGGGGCCTAGGGGCGCCGTCGTGCATCCGGCGCGGCGTACGGTCGGTGAGGCGGAGAGCCGGGCGGCGAACCGACGCGAGTGGGACGCGTACGCCGACGAGTACCAGGCCGCGCACGGCGAGTTCCTCGGCGACGTCGACTTGGTATGGTGCCCGGAGGCCGTTCGCGAGTCCGAGGTGCGGCTGCTCGGCGAGGTCACCGGCCGACGGGTCCTCGAGGTCGGCTGCGGTGCTGCCCAGTGTGCGCGGT
>JBJMIO010000135.1:0-14241 GCA_045806765.1 Marmoricola sp. | reverse complement strand
TCCAGATCTCCGGGAGCCGGGTGGCGTCGTCGGCGCCCACGTCGCGGAACAGGGTGACCGCGCGCTTGAGGTGGGTCATGGCCGACTCCTCGTCGCCCATCGCGTGATGCAGGTCGGCCAGGTTGTTCTCCAGCGCCGCCTCGCGGTGGCGATCGCCGTAGCGGGCGGCCAGCGCCAGCGCCCGGGTTGTCAGGTCCAGCGCACCGGCGTACTCCTCCACGTCGCGCTCGACCAGCGCCAGGTTGTTCAGCGCCGCACTCTCGGCCGGACCGTCACCGAGCTCGCCGGCCAGGCCGAGACTCCGCTGCAGGTGGACGAGCGCCGCGTCCCGGTCGCCCTCGCCCCGGCTGATCACACCGAGGATGTTGTGCGCCTGGGCCTCGGCCTGCAGGTCGCCGGCCGCCTCGGCCAGCTCGAGGGCCTCGCCGGCCAGAGCGATCGCGCGCGCACGCTCGCCGGCGTGGTGCAAGGTCAGCCCGTAGTCGGCGAGGATGCGGGCGTGCAGGCCTTCGGCCCCGGCCGGAACCGCCTCGAGAGCCGCGGAGAACCGCGCCTCGGCGCGCTCCCACTCGCCGCGCCGCTGGTGGACGTTGCCGCACTTGTGCTCGATCCGGGCGCGGTCGTCCGGTTCGCCGAAGGCGGCCGCCGCCTCGTAGCTCGCCACCGCGCCGCCGTAGTCGCCGGTCACGGTCCGCAGGTCGCCGATGCGCTCGTGCGTCCCCGCGGCGTCGGTGAGCCCGAGCGCCAGGGCCGCCCCCAGGTGCTCCAGCGCGTCGGCGTGAGCGTGGACGGAGACCGCGTGCTCAGCGGCCAGCCGGTGCTGCTCGGCGGCACCCTCGACGTCGCCGCTCAGCTGCAGGTGCGAGGCGATCAAGCCCGCCGAGGCGCCGGCGGGATCGCGCTTGACCGCCGCCGCGATGCGTCCGTGGAGCAGCCGGCGGCGCGCCAGGCCCATCTGCTCGTAGGCGAGCTCGCGGAGCTTGGAGTGGGAGAAGTCGTAGAGCGGCTCCGGTCCCCCCAGGTCCCGGACGACCCCGCGGGCCACCAGGTCCTCCAGGGCGGTCACCACCTCCTCCTCGCTGCGGCCGCTCGCCCGCCGTACGAGCTCGAAGTCGAAGGACCTTCCCAGCGCGGCCGCGGCGCCGAGCACCTGGCGCGCGACGTCACCCAGACCGGTCAGACGACGGTCGAGCAGGCTGCGGACCTCGGCGACCAGCACGCCGTCGGCCGACGTGCCCGCACTGGCCGCCGCGAGGTACTCGCTGACGAAGAGGGGCAGGCCCTCGCTCTCCACGAAGACCCGGTGCTCGAGATCCGGCGCCACGTCCTCCAGAGCTGAGCGCACCAGGCCGGCGACCTCCGACTCCTCGAGCCGGGTCGGGCGCACCGTCGTGGTCCGGTGCTCCCCCGCCAGTCGCCGGACGCGGTGACCCGGTGGCACCGCCTCGCTGCGCCAGCACACCACCAGCAGCAACGCCCGTTGGCGCAGCCTGCGGGAGAGGTAGACGATCGCGTCGAGGGTCGCCTCGTCCGCCGCGTGGATGTCGTCGAGCACGATGACGCCGGCCACCCGCGAGCGGCACGCCGCAGCGAGAACGGTCGCGACACCGTCCAACAGGCGTACCGGAGCGCCGGGTCCGCTCAGCGGGAGGGGCGCAGGCATGCCGGGTCTGAGCGTCGCGAGCTCGGGCAACAGCAGCGCGGCATCGGCCAGGCTGTGGTCCGGTACGCCGGCGATCCAGTCGCTGCTCGGAGCGAGCCGTGCGGCCTGGTGCAGCAGGTCGATCACGGGTCCGTAGGGCAGACCTGCCTCGTCGTCGTGGCACTGCGCCACCAACGCCACCCCGCCGGCCTCGCGGGCCCGGGTGACCAGCTCGTGCGCGAGCCGCGACTTGCCGATGCCGGCCTCGCCCTCGATCACCACCACTCCACCGTCCGGGAGCGCATCGGCGAACGCCGTCTCGAGCGCAGCCAGCTCCGTGGTCCGCCCCGTCAGCGGCAGCTCGGTGACCGGCGGGTCCGCGGTGGTCGCGACCGGTGCAAGCGGACTCGGGAGCGGTTCGGTCGGCAGCGGCGCGGCCAGCGCCCCGTCGTAGACCTGCTCGAAGAGCGACGTGGTCTCAGAGACCGGGGCGACACCCAGGTCGGCGCTGAGCACCCGGACGCACGCGCGGTACTGCTCCAGCGCGGCGGCACGATCACCCGACCACGCATAGAGCCGGATCAGCTCGCGGTGCGCGGGCTCGTGCAGCGGGTCGAGATCGAGCCAGCGCCGGCCCAGGGGCAGGGCCGACTCGACGTCTCCGTCCCCGACGAGCTGCTCGATCCTGCGCCGCAGCACGGCGGCCAGCTCGCGGTCCAGCGCACCGGCCTCCGACTGCTGCCAGCTGTCGAACTCAGGGCTGTCGCGCAGCGCGAAGCCTTCGAGGAAGCTGCCCGCGAACTCCTCGAGAGCGCCCGCGAGGTCGTTCGCCGAGGACCGGGCGGAGCGCCGGCGGAACCGCTCGACGTCGATGACCACGTCGCGCGACCGCGTCAGGGCGATCCCGTTCGCGCCGGCCTCGATGCGCTCCGCCCCGATCCCGGTGCGCAGTGTCGAGAGCGTGCGCCGCAGGGCCCCCCTGGCCCGCTCCGGATCGTGACCGGGATAGAGCAGCTCGCAGAGCTGCTCGCGCGACCGCGGCAGCTCGGACAGGGCTAGGTGCGCCAGCAGGGCCACGGCCTTGCGGGTCTCGAACGTGACGGCCACACCGTCGCGGACGACCCGCGGCGGTCCGAGCAGCCGGATTTCGAGACCCATGGCGTCACGATAATGGGGGCTAGACCGATTTCGTCACGATCCAGCTTCGTAACGTTCCCCGGACGTTGCTGGGCCAGTCTGTCTCCATGACCTCCCAGGCCGAGGACGTGGTGCTGCCCCGGGGCCTCCGGGTGCTCCCGTGGGCGCTGCTCGCGCTCACGACGGTCCTCGACGTCGCGATGGTGCCGCTCTCGCTGGGTCACGAACCGATCTCGGACACCGTGCTGTCGGGCCTCAACGCATTCACCGTCGCGGTCGTGGGCGCGCTGCTCGCGACGCGCAGGCCGCACAACCCGATCGGCTGGATCATGTGCGTGCAGGGCGTGGTCAAGATCCAGCTCGAGACCTGGGGCGAGGGCTTCCACTACCACCACCTGCCCACCGCGGCGGCAGGCGCGTGGGTGGCTGACTGGAGCTGGCTGCTCGACGGAGCGGCGTACGTCGTGGTCTTCGCGCTGTTCCCGACCGGCCTGCTGCTCTCCGCCCGCTGGCGTTGGATCCCCTGGGTGCTCGGCCCGTCGATCGTGCTCGGGATCGCGGGCCGGGAAGGAGTGCCCGCGTTGTTCGCAGTCGGGATGACGTTCTACTTCGCCTGTGCCGTCGGGTCGGTCGTCTCGGTGGTCGTGCGCTTCCGGAGGTCCAGCGGTCTCGAACGCCTCCAGCTCAAGCAGCTCGTCTTGGCAGGCGTGCTGATCCTGCCCGCGATCGCTGTCTCGATCCCGTTCTACGAGCGCTCCGTGCTGGTCCAGGTGCTGCTGGCGGTGGCGTTCCTGGCACTCCCCGTCGCGGTCGGCGTCGCGATCCTGCGCTACCGGCTCTACGACATCGACGTGATCATCAACCGGACGCTGGTCTACCTGGCGCTCACCGCCACCCTCGCCTCCACCTACCTGGCCAGCGTGCTCGTGCTGCAGCTCGTGCTGAACCGCTACACCGCCGGGTCCTCGCTCGCGGTGGCGATGTCGACGCTGGCGGTCGCTGCCCTGTTCGGGCCGGCCCGCACCCGCATCCAGACCGCCGTGGACCGGCGCTTCTTCCGGGCGAGGTACGACGCCAAGCGCACGGTGGAACAGTTCACCGTCCACCTGCGCGACCAGGTCGACCTGGTCGACATCGGTGGCGACCTGCTGGCCGTCGTGCGCACCACCGTCCAGCCGGTGCACGCCTCGCTCTGGCTGCGGGACCAGGAACTCTGATGGCGACCGGCCGCCTGCTCCGCGTGCTGCCCTGGTCGCTGGCCGCTCTGGCACTGCTGCTGACGGCGACCGCGGAGACCACCGCCATCAGCACTGGCATCCCCAACAGCCTGAGCGGCGACGCCTTCATCTGGGCGATCACGATCGTCTTCGGGGCGACGGGGGGCCTGGTCGCGTCGCGGCACCCGGAGAACCCGATCGGCTGGCTGTTCCTCGCGGCCTCGGTCGCCGCCGGCCTGGGCAGCCTCGCCGGCACCTACGCCGACCTCTACGCCGACAAGCAGGTGGGGCCCGAGCTGCTCGCCCGGATCTCCGCCCAGTACGGCGAGCTGTCCTGGATGCCGTTCATCATCCTGCCGTCCACCTTCCTGCTGGCCCTGTTCCCCGACGGGCACCTGGTCTCACCTCGCTGGCGCCCGGTCGCCTGGTGCGCCGGGGTCGGCATGGTCGTCGGCTTCCTCGACGAGGGCATGAAGCCCGGTCCGATCTCCGACCACCCCGAGCTCACCAACCCGTTCGGCGTGCACAGCCCGCTGATCGATCCGATCGACGGTCTCTCTCTGCTCCTGATCGGTATCGGCATCATCGGCTCGGCGGCGTCGCTCGTCGTACGGTTCCGGCGCTCGCGCGGTGCGGAGCGAGAGCAGATGAAGTGGCTGGCCCTCGCCGGCACCGTGGTCGCGGTGACGATCGTGGTGGTGATGCCGATCTACGACACGTTGGGCTCAGCGCTGTCGAACGACCTGATGATGCTCGCCGTCATCGGGCTGCCGTTGGCCGCCGGCGTCGCGATCCTTCGTTACCGGCTCTACGACATCGACCTGGTCATCAACCGGACGCTGGTCTACCTGACGCTGACCGCGATCCTGGCCGGGGTCTACCTGGGCAGCGTCCTGCTGCTGCAGCTCGCTCTGGAAAGCATCACGCAGGGCTCGGGACTCGCCGTCGCGGTCTCGACCCTGGCAACGGCGGCGGTCGTCCGCCCGGCGCGGGCGCGGATCCAGTCGGTCGTCGACCGGCGCTTCTTCCGGCGCCGGTACGACGCCGCACGGACGCTCGCCGAGTTCGGCGCGCGGTTGCGTGACCAGGTCGACCTCGACGCCCTGCAGCGCGACCTGCGCACGGTGGTGGCCGAAACGATGCAGCCAGCGCACCTCTCGCTGTGGACCACCCCCGGACGAGGACCGTCGCGATGAGCGCCCGCTGGATCGCCCGGATCTTGTGCACGGTCACCCTCCTGGTGGCCGTCAGCCGGCTGGTGCTGGCGATCGCGGACCCTGCGTCGTCGGACTCGGCGAGCGGACCGAAGGTCCCAGGAGGTGGCGTCCCGGTCGCTGCCTTCGAAGCCGTCGTCCTGGTCATGCTCGCCGTGATCGGCGCGGTGGTGGCGTCGCGGCAGCCGCGCAACGCGGTCGGCTGGGTGCTGTGCGTGATCCCGCTCTCGCTGGGGCTGCTGATCCTCAGCGCGCACCTGTACTGGTCGCTCAACCTGCACGGACACCCCTCCAGCACCCCCGCCGAGCTGCTCGCCTGGCTCGCCAGCTGGGTCTGGATCCCGGCGATGCTCCCGACGCTGACAGTGTTCCCGCTGCTCTTCCCGACCGGGCGTCCGCCGAACGCCCGGTGGCGCTGGGTGCTGTGGGCGGCGGGCGTCGCCGGCGTCCTGCAGTTCGTCGGCGAGGGGATGCGCGAGGGCCGGTTCCAGGACTACCCGGTGAGCAACCCGTTCTCGGCCGGAGCCGTCGCCGCCGCAGCCGGCGGGATCGGTTTCGCGTTGATGGCCGTTGCGACGGTCGCGGCCGTCGTCTCCCTGGTCCTGCGGTTCCGCCGCTCGCACGGGGACCAACGGGAGCAGATCAAGTGGGTCGCGAGTGCCGCCGTCGTCTTCGTAGCCATCTTCGTCGTGGACGGTGCCTTCACCGAGAAGGTCGTGGGTGAGGACGTCGGCTTCGCGAGCCTGCTCCTCGGCATCCTGGTGATCTCGTCCGCGGTCGCGGTCGCGATGCTGCGCTACCGGCTCTACGACATCGACGTCGTGATCAACCGCGCCCTGGTCTACGGCTCGCTGACGGCGACCCTCGCCGCGGTGTACATCGGCAGCGTCCTGGTGCTCCAGCTCGTGCTGGAGCGCCTCACCCAGGGCTCGGGGCTGGCGGTCGCTGTCTCGACCCTTGCCACGGCTGCCCTGGTCCGACCCGCGCGGACGCGGATCCAGTCGGTCGTCGACCGGCGCTTCTTCCGGCGCAGGTACGACGCCGCGGTGACCCTCGCGCAGTTCTCCGCGCGGGTGCGCCAAGAGGTCGACCTCGACACGTTGACCGCCGACTTCCGCGACGTCGTCTCCCACACGCTGCAACCGGCTCACCTGAGTCTGTGGACACCCCGGAGCTCGCGGTGAACCGCGCCGTACGCCGCAGCCTGTACCTGCCGGTCGCCAGCGCGGTGCTGATGGCCGTCGGGATCACGGCAAGCGCCGCCACACCGCGCCAGAACCCGGGCGACGTCTCGGGCTTGGTCGCCGCCATCAGCTTCGTCGCGCCGGTTGCGATCTTCGGACTGGTCGGGGCCCTGATCACCGCACGACGGCCGGGCCACGTGATCGGCTGGATGCTTGCCGCGATCAGCCTGCTGTTCTCCGTGGTGGTGGCCTGCAGCTCGACTGCTCATTGGGGCCTGGAGTCCGGCAGGATCCCTGTGCACCTCGCCGAGTGGATCGACGTCCCGTCCAACCTCTGGGTCATCGCCCTCGGGTTGATCGGGACACAGCTGCTGCTCCGGATGCCCGACGGCACGCTGCCCTCGCCGAGATGGCGGTGGTACTCCCGGTTCACCGTGCTCGCGATCGGCGTCGCCCTGGTCGGGATGACTGCCCAGACCACGCCGCTCGAGGGCGTGTCCGGGACGCGGAGCCCCCTGGCATCCCACGCGCTCGAGGTGCTGGCGAGCGCCTTCCTGGTCGTCATCGTCGGCTTCGTGGTGAGCATCGTGGCACTGGTGATGCGGTACCGGCGCGCTTCGGGGCACGACCGCGCCCAGCTCCGCTGGGTCGCGTTCAGCGGCGTCGCGTTCGTCGTGATCTACGTCGCCACGCTGCTGCTCGGCAACGCCCTGGACTCCAACGGAGTTGCCGGGAACATCAACACCTCGTTCTCCCAGGCGGCCTTCGCGGCCCTGCCGATCGGCATCGGCTTCGCCGTGCTGCGGCAGAACCTCTACGACATCGACGTGGTGATCAACCGGGCCCTCGTCTACGGCTCGACGACCGCGCTCCTGGCCGGTACCTACCTCGGCAGCGTGCTGCTGCTCCAGCTCCTGCTCAACCGGTTCACCTCGGGCTCGGGGCTGGCGGTCGCCGTCTCCACGCTGGCCACCGCCGCACTCGTCCGGCCTGCTCGGGCGCGCATCCAACGGGCCGTGGACCGCCGGTTCTTCCGCCGCAGGTACGACGCGGCGCTCACGCTCTCGGCTTTCGGCGTGCGGGTGCGGCGCGAGGTCGACCTCGACGCCCTGACCACCGAGCTGCGCACCGTGGTCGCCGAGACCCTGCAACCCGCGCACGTCTCGCTGTGGGTCCGGTCCACGGAGAGCACCCGGTGACCGCGCGGGTGCTGACGCTCGGGTCCTGGGCCCTCTGCGTGCTCGCCACCCTCGCCTCGCTCGTCCTGCTGGGGATGGGAGTCGGGCACAAGACCCCCGGCGACACGTTCGTCCTCGGCGGTGCGGGGGGACTCGCGTTCGCGTTCTCCGGGTTGGCCTTCGGCACGGTCGGGGCGCTGGTGGCGCGGCGGATGCCGAGCAACAAGGTCGGCTGGGTCTTCTGCGGGATCGGTCTCGCCCTCTCCTCGGGCAACGCCGTCTACCAGTACGCCGACCAGGTGCTCTACGGCTCGGCCAGCGGGCTCCCGGGCGCAACGGCGGCGGCGGTGCTCCAGAACGCGCTGGTGCCGCCGGTCTTCGGGCTGCTCGCGGTGGCGCTGATGATCTTCCCCGACGGACGGCTGCCGTCGAGACGCTGGTGGCCCGGTGTCGCCGCGGCGCTGGTCGGCGGTGCGTTCACCCTGCTCGGCTACACCTTCCGGCCGGGAGTCCTGGACTCCCCCTTCACGAGCGTCACCAACCCGTTCGGCATCCCGGGCACCTTCTCGTTGCGGAACAACGTCTCCGCCTTCGGCTGGCCGATCATGGCCGTCGGGTCGCTCATCGCCGCCGGAGCGATGCGCAGTCGCCTGAAGAAGGCAGGGGGCCTGGAGCGCCTGCAGCTCAAGTGGGTCGCGTTCGCCGCCTCGGTGGCCGGGGTGCTGCTGGCCGTGAACGTCGTGACGTTCTTCTGGGTGGGCAACGGCGGGGCGTTGAACCTCGTCCGCATCGGTGCCCTCGGCATCGCCTTCTCGGTCATCCCGGTCGCGGCCGGCGTCGCGATCCTGCGCTACCGGCTCTACGACATCGACGTCGTGATCAACCGGACGCTCGTCTACGCCACGCTGACGGCAACGCTGGCCGGCGTCTACGTGGGCAGCATCCTCCTCCTCCAGCTGGCGCTCGAGGGGTTGACCGAGGGCTCGGGACTCGCGGTCGCCGCCTCCACGCTGGCCACCGCGGCACTGGTGCGCCCGGCCCGGGCTCGGATCCAGCAACTCGTCGACCGGCGGTTCTTCCGCCGCAAGTACGACGCCGCACGCACCCTCGAGCACTTCGGGGCCCACGTCCGATCGCAGGTCGACCTGCATGCGGTCACCGCCGAGCTGCGCGCGGTGGTGGCCGAGACCATGCAACCGGCTCACGTGACGTTGTGGATCCCGGGCGAGTTGTCAATGACCAATTCTCGTAACGATCTCCGGACGCAGAACCGTTAGACAGGGGACACCATGACGACCATGACCACACCCAGGAAGCGCCGCTTCTTCGGCCGCAAGCGAGCAGCGGACGACGCAGGGCAGCCGCAGCGCGCCGTCGCCGAGACGGTCACCCCGGAGTCGCCCGCCGTGGACATCGCACCGAACGACCCCCTGCTCGCCTACCTGCAGAGCGACGCCGTGGACATCGAGGCCCTCGAGCTCGACTCCCCGGCGCTGCGCGAGCTCAAGGCGGCCGGCGTCAAGCTGGCGGTGCCGCTGGTCAGCCAGGGCGAGCTGATCGGCGTCCTCAACCTCGGGCCGAGGCTCTCCGAGCAGGAGTACTCCTCCGACGACCGCAAGCTCCTCGACGACCTCGCTGCCCAGGCCGCACCGGCCCTGCGGATCGGGCAGCTGGTGCGCGAGCAGGAGGCCGAGGCCGCGATGCGTCAGCGCTTCGAGCAGGAGCTCGAGGTCGCGCACCTGATCCAGCAGCACTTCCTGCCCAAGCAGCTGCCCGACGTACCCGGTTGGCGCATCGCCTCCTACTACCGGCCGGCACGTGAGGTCGGCGGGGACTTCTACGACGTGATCCCGCTGCCCGACGGCCGGGTCGGCTTCGTGGTCGGCGACGTGACCGACAAGGGCGTCCCCGCGGCACTGATCATGTCCGCGACCCGCAGCCTGCTGCGCGCCTCGGCCCAGCGGTTGATCGAGCCCGGCCTGGTGCTGGAGCGGCTGAACGAGCAGATGTGCCCGGACATGCCGGAGAAGATGTTCGTGACCTGCCTCTACGGCGTCCTCGACCCTGCGTCGGGACACCTCCGCTTCGCCAACGCCGGCCACGACGTCCCGTACGTCGCCACGGCGAACGGCATCGTCGAGCTGCGTGCCCGCGGCATGCCGCTCGGCCTGATGTCGGGGATGGCGTACGAGGAGAAGGAGGTGACGCTGGCTCCCGGCGACCGGGTCCTGCTGCACTCCGACGGCATCGCCGAGGCGCACGACCGGAACCGGGAGATGTTCGGCTTCCCGCGGCTGGCGCAGACCATGGCCGACGCCCCCGCCGGGGGAAACCTGATCCAGTACGTGCTCGACGTGCTCGAGAAGTTCGTGGGTGCCGAGAGCGAGCAGGAGGACGACATCACGATGGTCTCGTTGGAGCGCAGCGCGGAAGGCTCGGGAGACGACCCGGGCGAGACCCAGGTGGTCGCCGACTTCGAGCTGGAGAGCGCGCCCGGCAACGAGCGCACGGCGATCACCCGGGTGGCCGAGGCGATCGAGGGACTCGGGCTCGCGACGGCGCGGCTGGAGAACCTGAAGACCGCGGTCGGCGAAGCAACCATGAACGCGATGGAGCACGGCAACGAGTACCGGCCCGACCGGCCGGTGCACATCCGGGTCCTGCGCGACCGCGACAACCTGCGGGTCCGCGTCACCGACCAGGGCGACGTGGTCGACCTGCCGGAGGCCGAGGCGCCCGACCTCGCGGCCAAGCTCGAGGGCCGCCAGAAGGCTCGCGGCTGGGGGATGTTCCTGATCGAGAAGCTGGTCGACGAGACCCGCGTCAGCGGAGAGGACGGCGGCCACACCCTGGAGCTCGTCGTCCACCTGGAAGGAGAAGGCCATGACGTTGCGTGAGCTCGAGGTCACCGTCCGCCAACGTGACGGAGTAGCCGTGCTCGACCTGAGCGGCGACGTGAACTCGTCGGCCGAGGCGGTGCTCGACGCCGGCTACGACCAGGCCGCGGCAGCAGGCGGCGACATCGCACTGAACTTCGCGGGTGTCGACTACATCAACAGCACCGGTATCGCCCTGATCGTGGGCGTGCTGGCCAAGGCGCGCAAGAGCGGCACCCAGGTCCGCGCCTTCGGCCTCTCGGAGCACTACCGGGGGATCTTCGAGATCACCCGGCTCTCGGACTTCATGACCATCACCGACGACGAGGACGGTGCCCTGGGCACCGCCGAAGGGAGTTCCGATGCCTGAGCAGGCAACCACGTTCGAGGTCCGCCCGACCTCCGACTCGACCAGGATCATCGACATCACCGGCGACATCACCGCGCAGAGCGAGGACGTCCTCATGGACGCCTACACCCGCGCGAGCGGACCGGGGGTCTCGGCGATCATGCTGAACTTCACCGGTCTCGACTACATGAACAGTGGCGGCATCGGGTTGCTCGTCACCGTTCTGGTGCGGGCCCAGCGCCAGCACCAGAACGTCCTGGCCTACGGCCTCTCCGAGCACTACCGGCAGATATTCGAGCTGACCAGGCTCGACGAGGCGGTCGGCCTGCACGACACGGAGGCGGAGGCGCTCAGCGCCGCCGGAGTCTCGTGAGCGAGAACGACGAGCGCGCGTCGACCAACTGGGCGGCGAAGGTCTCCCGGCTCAACGTGTCGGGGGTGCCGGAGGACGCACTGAACCTCAACGTCGAGGGCCGCCGTCTGGCCTCACCCATCCAGGGCTTCGGCAAGATGTGGCAGAAGACCTACCAGGTCCGGATCCCCTCGACCAAGGCCTCCGCGGTGACCCTCATCGAGACCTGGAAGCGGAATTTCCCCGACTTCTGGCCGGCGGGCAACCGGTTCTACGGTCCGTTGACCGGCATCGCGCCGGGTGAGGTCGCGGTGCTGAACATGACCTTGCCGGGCCGGATGAAGCTGTCCACCGGCGTGATGGTGCTGTACGCCGACCAGGAGTCGTTCACGCTGATGACCCCCGAGGGCCACATGTTCGCGGGCTGGATCACGTTCAGTGCGACCGAGGTCGACGGAGACACGGTCGCCGAGGCGAAGGTGCTGATGCGCGCGAGTGACCCGATCTTCGAGCTGGGCCTCACCTTCGGGGGCCACAAGCAGGAGGACGTCTTCTGGGCGCAGACGTTGACCGCCGTGGCGGCGCACTTCGGGCACGAGGGCGAGATCGACACCTCGGTGGTCTGCGTGGACCCGAAGCGCCAGTGGCGGCGGTGGAGCAACCTGCGGCGGAGCTCGGCGATCAGCTCGTCCTTCTACATGCTCGGGGCTCCGGGCCGGGCGGTGAAGCGGGTCTTCCGGCGCGGCAAGAGCTGAGGACGGTTCCTCCTACGCAGGCAGGCTGTACAGGACCACCGGCTCGGAGCGGCCCTTGAGCTGCACGGGTCCGTGCGAGTCCAGCCCGGTGCCCGGATCCTCCTCCAGCAGGCAGCGGGTGGCCTCGGTGAGCAGCAGCGGAACGCCGAGCTCGCGGGTCGCGCTCTCCACGCGCGCGGCCACGTTGACCGGGTCGCCGATCACGCCGTACTCGGTCAGCCCACCGCCCCCGACGGTGCCGACGATCACCAGCCCAGAGTTGAGTCCGACACCGATCCGGCAGCGGTCACCGAGCTCGGCGTCGACCGCGCGCACGATCGCCGTACCTGCGGAGAGCGCCCGGTCGGCATGGTCGCCGTGCCGTTCGGGGACGCCGAAGACGCCGAGCAGCCCGTCGCCGAGAAGCTTGTTCGCGTGTCCGCCGTGCCTGGTCACGATCGGCACCACGAGCTCGAAGAAGTCGTTGAGGTAGGCGACCGCCTCCTGCGCCGTGGACCGGTCGGCGAAGCTGGTGAACCCGCGGATGTCGACGAACATGATCGTGACCATCGCCCACTCCGGCTCGACGTGTTCCCGCAGGGGATCGATCACGTCGTCACGGTACAACGACCGCGCGCCGGGTCACTCGATCCCGGCCACCCGGTCCAGGTGCTGCAGCAGGTCGTGAGCGGCGACCTCGACCTTCTTGTGCCGCCACTCCGAGGCCCGGTAGACGCACGCGATCAGTGCCGTGCGGTGGACCCGGCGGAAGTCGCCGTACACGAACGCGTGCCGCGCCTTGGTCTCCTCGTTCGCCCCGACCGTCAGCCCGAGGTGCCAGGCGCCGTACTCCTCCCACGAGTGCCGCTCCAGGAAGGCGTTGCCGACCTCGGCGTCCGGCTGGACGGCGCCCCAGTCGCTGTCCAGGACGTACTGGCGCGCGTCGATCAGCTCACGCGCACGGGTCGCAGCGGCTGGGTTGAGGTCGTAGGCGGCCATGCTCCGGACCTACCCAGGCCGGTCGTCGCCGACACGCGCCGGCCCCGACGACGGGAGTACGGTCTCCCCGTGGCTGATCACACCGAGCGGGAGACCGAGGCGCTGGCTGCCTACCGCGCGTACGTCGCCCAGCGGGATCGCTGTGTCGCGGGCCAGGCGCCCTGGTCGAGCATCGGGGCGTGGTTCACCCCCGACGCGGTCTTCATCGACCCCGCCTGGGGACGTGCCGAGGGACGCGAGGAGATCGCGGACCTGATGACGCGCGCGATGGCCGGCCTGGAGGACTGGAGCTTCCCCGAGGAGTGGACGATGGTCGAGGGCGACCGTGTGGTCACGTTCTGGTGGAACCAGCTGCCCGGCACCCGCCCGGACGGTTCGCCGAACCGCGCGCCGGCGTTCTCGATCCTGCACCACGCCGGCGACGGGCTCTTCGACTACGAGCTCGACCTGGTCAACATGGCCGAGGTCGGCGAGCTGCTGCGCGACTCGGGGTGGATGCCGGGCCCGGGCATGAACCTCCCGCCCTCCGACCCGAACCGGGACGTCACCCCGCGCCGGCTGGCTACGCCCTAGAGCCGTGAGCGAACAGGACCGCCCGCGCCGGCTGCTGCTCGTGGTCGACGCACCCTCGCTGCTGCACCGTAACCACCACGCCCGCGCCCACACCCGGACCACCGACCTCTCCGGCCGGCCCGCCTGGGCGCTGAACGGGATGCTGCGCCAGATCCTGGAGGCGATCGACGGGTTCGCTCCCGATGCTGTCCTCTTCGGTCTCGACGACCGGCGGCGGTCCGTGCGCTCGGAGGCCTACCCCGACTACAAGGCCGGCCGGGCCGAGAAGGACGCCGCCCTCATCGACCAGCTCGAGCGTGCGGGCGCGCTGCTCGACGCCATCGGGCTCGCCACGCTCACCCCCGAGGGGCTCGAGGCCGACGACGTCAACGCCTCCGCCGCGACCTGGGCCCGCGAGCACGACTGGGACTGCGTCATCATCACCTCCGACCGCGACGCATTCGCGCACATCAGCGAGCACACCCAGGTCCTGCGGCTGATCGACGGCGGCATCAACGGCTCCCCGTTGCTCAACCCCAAGCGCCTCTTCGCGATGTACGGCGTCGCCGCCGAGCACTACCTCGAGTACGCCGCCCTGCGCGGTGACGCCAGCGACAACCTGCCCGGCGTCACCGGAATCGGGGAGAAGTCCGCGGCCACGCTGCTCGCGCAAGTCGGCTCGATGGACACCGTGTGGGCCGACATCGAGCACAACGGCGGGCAGACCCTGGTCGCGACGCTGGACGCGTGGGCGGAGGAGTCCGGCGGGCGGCGTTATGGTTAGTGGGTGGTTTTGGGTATGTGTGT
>JBJMIO010000134.1:0-4105 GCA_045806765.1 Marmoricola sp. | reverse complement strand
GGAGCTGCTGCGGGCGATCGACCAGGTCCGACCCGACCTGGCCTACCTGGTGCCGGACTTCCACAACCCCACCGGACACCTGATGCCCGCCGAGGCCCGGGCCGAGGTGGCGGCCCGCCTGCGGACCGTCGGCGCGGTGGCGGTCGTCGACGAGTCGATGGTCGACCTCGCACTGGACGGCGAGGTCCCCGAGCCGCTGGGCGCCCACGCGCGTGACGCGATCACGGTCGGGTCGGTCAGCAAGCCGTTCTGGGGCGGTCTGCGCGTCGGCTGGCTGCGCGCTCCCGCGGAGGCGATGGACGCGATGGTCCGCTCGCGGCTCTCCCTCGACCTCGGCGTGCCGGTGCTCGAGCAGCTGGTCGCCGCCGACCTGCTCCGTGATCCCGAGGCTCTGCTGAGCGAGAAGCGCGCGGTCCTCCGTGCCGGACGTGACGCCGCCGTGGCGGCCCTGACCACGCACCTGCCGGACTGGAAGGTGCGTACGCCGGGTGGGGGCCTGAGCTTGTGGTGCGAGCTGCCCGAGGCGCGCTCGACCGACCTGCTCCCCCGAGCCGCCGAGCACGGAGTGCTGCTCGCGCCAGGACCCAGCTTCGCCCCCGAGGGCGGTCTCGACCGGTTCCTGCGGTTGCCGTTCACCCAGCCGGCGCACGTGCTCGCGGACGCGGTCGCCCGGCTCGTCCCCGCCTGGGAGGCAACGCTGGGCACGAGCCCCGCGCGGTCTGTCGCCGCTCGCAGCGACGGGCCCACTCTGGTCGCCTGAGCCCGCGTGCCTCAGGCGCCCGCGCCCACCGGGGTCGGCTACTTCCAGACGTGCACGTAGTCGACCGTGGTGGTGGCCGGCAGTGCCGTGCGCGAGGTCGGGGCGTTCGACCCGACGCCGAGCATCTGGCTGAGCACGATCATGTACGGCTTGGTGTAGGGGTAGTTCCCTGCGATCGCCGAGTTCTGCATGCAGAGCTTGTCGTCGTAGAGGAACCGGATCACCGTGGGCGTCCACTCGAGGGTGTAGGTGTGCCAGGACCCGACGTTGCTGATCGTGCAGTTCACGTTCGTCGCGTTCGGGTCCAGGTACGACGTGGCGTAGTGCAGGTACGGGATCACCCGGTCGTAGTACTGGCTGTACCACTCGGCGATGTCGATCTCGCCGTTGGCCGGCCACACGTTGTCGGTGACCGCCGGGTACATCCACAACGCCGACTGCAGGCCCGGAAGGCGCGAGGTGGGGAACTTCGCCCGGATCTCGAAGCGACCTCCGGTCTGGGCGAAGCGGTTGAACGTGCTCACCGTGCCGGCGGAGTAGTTGGTCGAGAAGCTTCCCGACGGGCTGGCGCAGGTGGTCGGCCGGCTGGTCTTGCGGGCTACCAGCTTCAGCGTCCCGAAGGACTGGGTCACGTTCTGGGTGCTGTCGGTGTAGCAGGCGTTGCCGGCGTTGTAGCCGCTGTTCGCCGTCGTCTGGACGAACCACTTGGTGGGGTCGAGCTTGCTGCCGGTGAACTCGTCACCGAAGGTGCAGACCCAGGGCGTGCCGTCGTCCTTCAGGACGGTTGCCGTGCCGCACGGGCTCACCACGGCAGCCCTGCGGACGGCCGCCTGCGCGGGGGCGATCGCCGGCACGAGCGCCGCGGCGCTCACGACCGCGACGAGACCGACGAAGAGGCGCGTGCGCGCACGAACGTTCCACGACCGAACCATGGCTGTACTCCCCACTCAGCGCACAGGGACGAACCGGGGTGCAGCCGGTCATGTCCCGCTTGACGAGGAAGAAACTAGCCCAAATCCGGCAGGCTGTATAGACAAACGGTGCTGTGAAAACCTGTGAATATGGTCGGCTGCCCAAATCGGCGGCGCTCAGCCCCAGACCCTGACCCAGGCGATCTGGGTCCGGTTCAGGGCCGGGGTGCTCGCCGTCGGAACGTTGCGGTTCAAGCCGAACCCGCCGAACATCGCCAGCAGGTAGGGCTTGTTGAAGGGTGATCCGATGCTGTCGTTCTCCAGGCAGACCTTGCCGTCGTAGGAGATCTTGATCGAGCCCGGCTTCCACTCCAGCAGGTAGGTGTGCCAGTCCTGGACGCCGTCGACGTAGCACTGGTTGTTGGTCGCCTTGCCGGTGTCCAGGCTCGCGTAGTGCAGGAACGGGATCGAGCGGTCAGGCCACTGGCTGTACCACTCGGCCACGTCGATCTCGCCGGAGACCGGCCAGATCGCCCCGGTCGCGTCCTTGGGCCAGAGCCACAGCGAGGTCTGCAGGCCGCGCTGGGTGGTGTACGGGAACTTGGCCCGGAACTCGAACCGGCCGTAGGCCTGTGCCCACTTCTGGTAGGTGCTGACCATCCCGGCGCTGTACTGCGTCAGGTACGTGCCCTTGCCGCGGTGGCAGCGGAACGAGGACCGCTCGCGACGGGCGACCAGGTTGAGCACCCCGCCGGAGACCGACACGTTCGCCGGCCGGTTCATGAAGCAGTCCTTGCGCGCGCCGAAGTTGAACTCATCGCTCGTCATCACGCGCCACCGCGCGCTGTTCAGCGACGTGCCGTTGAAGTCGTCGCCGAGCACGCAGCGCCAGCGCGTCCCGTCCGGCTTGTAGTAGACGACCGTGCCGCAGCTCGGCCCGACGGCTGCGCGGCCGGCGAGGCGGCCCGCGCGGGTCCCGGCACGGGTACCAGCCCGCTTGCCGGCGCGAGCCCCGGCGCGCTTGGCTGCGGCGAGGCTGACCTTCGCACCCGCTGCCCGCCCGGCGCGTGCCCCGGCGATGGCGCCCGCCCTGCGACCTGCGGCAGCACCTGCCCGTGCGCCCTTGTCGCCACCCGCGGCGCGTCCGGCGATGCGTCCCGCCCTGGTCCCGGCGGCAGCACCGGCGGTGCGTCCGGCGCTCGCACCGGCGCGAGCGCTCGGTGTGGTGGCTGCGACGCGAGCGCCGGCCGAGGAGACCGGCGAGGTCGCCTCCGGCGCCGGGAGCTGGGCGGTCGCCGCCGGCGCGAGCGAGGTCAGCGAGGCGGTCACGGCGAGCGCCGCGGAGAGCACGACGGCGGCGTGCGCGCACTTGCGAAGCGACAACGTTCGGCCCCCACGGATCGAGCGGGCGCCCGTCCCGGGGTGCAGCCGGTCCAGTCACCCGAGGCTTGGTGCGATCGACGCAATCCGGACATCCCGGAAACGTTCGCCGCAATCTATCTCAGTCGCGGGGTCCGGGTGGAGCCAATGCCGAGATTCACCTGGACGCCGCGATCACGCCGGATCCCGGAGCAGATCAGTCGGTGAGGTCGACCCCGCGCACCGTCTCGGCGTCGATGGCGGCGCGGATCTGCTCGAGGACCTCGGCGGGCACCGCGGTGTCGACCGAGAGCGCGACCAGGGCCTTGCCGCCCTTGGTGTCGCGGGCGACCTGCATGCCGGCGATGTTGACGCCGGCCTCCCCCAGGATCTGGCCGACGGTGCCGACCATGCCCGGGCGGTCGTCGTAGCGGAAGAAGGCCAGGTGCTCGGTCGGCTCGAGGTCCACCAGGTAGCCGTTGACCTCGACCAGGCGCTCACGCTGGTTGATCCCGACCAGGGTGCCGGAGACCGAGAACTGCGTCCCGTCGGCGAGCGTCCCGCGGATCGTGATCAGGTTGCGGTGGTCCGGGCTCTCGGGATCGGTCACCAGCCGCACCGCCGTACCGCGCTCGGCGGCCAGGAGCGGCGCGTTGACGTAGGAGACCTGCTCCTCGACGATGTCGGCGAAGACGCCCTTGAGGGCTGCGAGCTCGAGCACCTTGACGTCGAACTCGGTGATCTCGCCGCGGACCTCGACGTCGATCGACTGCGCGACCTCGCCGGCCAGGGAGGTGAAGATCCGGCCCAGCTTCTCGGTCAGCGGGATGCCCGGACGGACGTCCTCGGCGATGACGCCGCCCTGGACGTTGACGGCGTCAGGGACCAGCTCGCCGCCCAGCGCGAGCCGCACCGACCTGGCCACCGCGATGCCGGCCTTCTCCTGGGCCTCGTCGGTCGAGGCGCCCAGGTGCGGGGTGGCGACCACGTTCTCGAGCTCGAAGAGCGGCGAGTCGGTGCACGGCTCCTTGGCGAACACGTCGAGACCGGCGGCGGCGATCTGGCCGGTCTTCAG
>JBJMIO010000133.1:0-7240 GCA_045806765.1 Marmoricola sp. | reverse complement strand
GGCCAGCGGCGGCCCTGCTCCTCGAAGAGGGTCTCCACGGCGAAGATCGCCGCCTTGGCGTTGAGGGTGTCGAAGATCGTCTCGATGAAGATCAGGTCCGAGCCGCCGTCGACCAAGCCGTTGGCTGCCTCCAGGTACGCCGCGACCAGCTGGTCGTAGGAGACGTTGCGGGCGCCCGGGTCGTTGACGTCCGGCGAGATCGACGCGGTCCGCGTCGTCGGGCCCAGCGCGCCGGCGACGTAGCGCGGCTTCTCGGGCGTGCTGAAGTCGTCGCAGGCCTTCCGGGCGAGCGCGGCGCCGGCGTAGTTGAGCTCGTAGGCGAGCTCCTCCATGCCGTAGTCGGAGAGCGAGATGGCGTTGGCGTTGAAGGTGTTGGTCTCCAGGATGTCCGCGCCGGCCTCGAGGTACTCGCGGTGGATGCCCTCGATGATCTGGGGCTGGGTGATCGTGAGCAGGTCGTTGTTGCCGATCACGTCGGAGGGCCAGTCGGCGAAGCGCTCGCCGCGGTAGCCGGCCTCGTCGGGACGGTCGCGCTGGATGGCCGTGCCCATGGCACCGTCGATCACGACGATCCTCTGCTCGAGGGCTGCCGTCAGCTCCTCGGTGCAGTCAGGCCTGACCTGCGGCTCGAACGCGTTCACGAACGTCTCCTCCCGGATCGGAAGGCGTCCTTGTCACCACTGCCGAGCGTGGCGGATCCGTCGGACCCGTTGCAACGCCTCTCGACCGCACGCAAGTCTACGTGGCCTGGCGCTCCGGCCACGGTCGATTTCTCATGTTGGCACCCACGTTCGCCGTAGGCTGACACGGTGATCGAGATCGATGTGGTCCGTCCCCTCGTCAACCCCGTCATGATCTGCGCCTTCGAGGGCTGGAACGACGCCGCAGGTGCGGCCAGCGGGGTCCTGGACCACCTGATCGACGTCTGGGACGCCCGGCTCGTGGCGGCCATCGATCCCGAGGACTACTACGACTTCCAGGTCAACCGGCCGCTGGTCGGCACCACCGAGGACGGCATGCGCCGGATCACCTGGCCCAGCACCCAGGTCTACGTGACCCGCCCGCCGGGCTCGCACCGCGACGTCGTGCTCCTGCGCGGGATCGAGCCGAACATGCGCTGGCGAGGGTTCTGCGCCGAGCTCCTCGCGACCTGCGACGACCTCGAGGTCGCCCTGGTGGTCACGCTCGGGGCCCTGCTGGCCGAGACCCCGCACACCCGCCCGATCCCGGTCACCGGAACCGCCACCGAGCTCGACCTCGACGACCGGCTCAAGCTCGAGCCGTCGACGTACGAGGGTCCGACCGGCATCGTCGGGGCGTTCCAGGACGCCTGCGCGCGCGTCGACCTCCCGGCGGTCTCGTTCTGGGCGGCCGTCCCGCACTACCTGCCGCAGCCGCCGTGCCCCAAGGGGACTCTGGCGCTGCTGACCCAGGTCGAGGACGTGCTCGAGATCGCCGTGCCGCTCGGCGACCTCCCCGAGGAGGTGCGCGCGTGGGAGCGCGGCGTCGAGGAGCTCGCCGAGGAGGACGAGGACGTCGCCGAGTACGTGCGCAGCCTCGAGGAGTCCAAGGACACCGCGGACCTGCCGGAGGCGAGCGGCGACGCGATCGCGCGCGAGTTCGAGCGCTACCTCAAGCGCCGCGAGAACCCGGGAGACACCTCGGCCTGAGGCGTCAGAGGAGCACGCCGAGCGCAGCGTCGGCCAGCGCCCGCACGGCCTCTCCGGCACCGGGTTCGGAGCCGTCGTCGGCCAGCGTCGCGGTGGCCCAGGTGCCGAGCGCGACCAGAGCCCCGGGTGCGTCCAGGTCGGTGGCGAGGTGGGCCAGCACCGACTCGGTGACCGGTCCGCTGGCGGCACCGACGGGACGCGCCACAGCCTCGCGCAGCTTGGCCAGCAGACCCTCTGCGCGCTCGAGGTCGGCCGGCGTCCACTCCCAGTCGCTGCGGTAGTGGTGGCCCAGGAGCGCGAGGCGGATCGCCATCGGGTCGGTGCCCTGGCTCCGCAGGCGCGAGACCAGCTCCAGGTTGCCCTTGGACTTCGACATCTTCTCGCCGTCCAGGGCGACCATGCCCCCGTGCACGTAGGCACGGGAGAAACGGACGTCGGGCTCGGCGACCTGTGCCTCCGAGGCGCTCATCTCGTGGTGCGGGAAGACCAGGTCGCTGCCGCCGCCCTGCACGTCGATGCCCGCGCCGAGGTGCTCGCGAGCGATCGCCGAGCACTCGATGTGCCAACCCGGTCGTCCGCGGCCCAGGGGCGAGTCCCAGGCGGGCTCGTCAGGGCGCTCGGCCTGCCAGAGCAGGCAGTCGAGCGGGTCTCGCTTGCCGGGGCGCTCGGGGTCTCCCCCGCGCTCGGCGAAGATCGCCATCATCTGCTCGCGGTCCCAGCCGGAGACCGACCCGAAGGTCGGGTCCGCTGCGACCGAGAAGTACAGGTCCTCGCTGCCGTCCTCGTTGGCCACCGGGTAGACGGCACCGGCCGCCTGCAGCTCGGAGACCATCGCGACCACCAGCGGGATGGACTCGACCGCACCCACGTAGGCGCGCGGCGGCAGGACGCGCAGAGCCTCCATGTCGGCCCGGAACAGGTCGATCTCGCGCTGGGCCAGCTCGGTCCAGTCCTCGCCGGTGGCGGTGGCACGCTCGAGCAGCGGGTCGTCGACGTCGGTCACGTTCTGCACGTAGCGCACCGTGTGACCCGCGTTGCGCCAGGCCCGGTTGAGCAGGTCGAAGGCGACGTAGGTCGCGGCGTGGCCCAGGTGCGTGGCGTCGTACGGCGTGATGCCGCACACGTACATCCGTGCGACTCCCGAGGGCGGAACCAGCTCGGCCAGCTTCCCGGTCGCGGAGTCGTGGACGCTCAGCTCGGGCGCGCGCACGGGCAGCTCGGGGACGTCGGGGTCGGACCAGGAGCGCATGCGAGGAGACTAACGGGAGGTCATCAGAACGCCGGCCACGGGAGGGACGGCCATCCGGGTCCGGGTTCGGGGAACGCCCCGGCCAGCAGCAGCGAGCGCAGGCGCCGCCGAGTGGCCGCTCGCTCCGGGCCGGTGAGCAGGAAGCCGAGCTCGTCGTCCAGCTCACCGTCCAGTGCCGCCGCGAGCCGTTGCAGACCTTCGGTCTCCTCGACCTCCAGCGGCAGGCCGGCCCACCCCCACAGCACCGTGCGGAGCTTGTCGTCGGCGTGGAAGCAGACGCCGTGGTCCACGCCGTACCGGTGACCGTCAGGCATGCCCAGGACGTGGCCACCCTTGCGGTCGGTGTTGTTGACGACCAGGTCGAAGAGCGCCATCCGGCGCAGCGCAGGACTGTCCTCGTGGATCAGCGTCACCGGTCGCTCGTGGTGGTCGAAGGCGTCGAGCACGGCCAGCATCCCGTCCGGTACCCGCCCCTGCTCGACGACGTCGACCGGGGTCTGCTGGTCGTCCGGCTCGCACCAGAGCTGGACCATGCCCGGGCCGGCCACCCCGTCGCGCAGCAACGTCGGCGGCACGACCCGCCACTCCAGCGCCTCGGAGACCAGGAACGCGGCGTACTCGCGGTCGGCCAGGGTGCCGTCCTCGAAGTCCCACAGCGGCTTCTCGCCGGCGACCGGCTTGTAGACCGCCTGCACCCCGCTGTCCTCAGGGCCGAGGCGGACCAGGTAGGTCTGGTTCGACGCCGGCATGATCCGTCCGAGCAACGTCATCTCTCCGCCAGCGAGGAGCTCGAGGGCCGCTGAGGTCATCGTGCGGTGCGACGGAAGCCGTTGGAGCGGGGGCACAGGTGCCCCGTCGGGTCGATAGGTCCCCCGCAGAACTGGCACGGCGGCCGTCCGGCCTGCACCACCGAGCCCGCCCGGGTCGCGAAGACCCGTGCCTGGGTCGGGGTCATCCGGACCACGAAGAGCTCTTCGGGCTCCGGTTCGTCGATCGGCAGGTCCACCAGGTCGTCCTCGTCGGCCTCGATGGGCTGCTCGACCTCGACGACCGGGAAGACCTCGACGACCACGCGCTCGTCCTCACCGTCCCAGGACAGCGTGATGGTGCCGGCGCGGAACTCCTCGACGATCGGCTGGTCCAGCGGCCCGTTGTCGACCAGGTCCAGCGGAGTGATCGCCGGGATGACGGCGGCTACCCCGCCGGCGCTGAGCAATTCGTCGAGCAGCTCGTCGATCCGCTCCCCCAGGATCTCGACCTGCTGCTTCTCCAGCGCGACGCTGGTGACCCGCGGTCCGGACCGTGCCTGGAGGAAGAAAGCGCGCTGGCCCGGCTCCCCGACCGTCCCGGCGATGAACCGCTCGGGTGGGTCGAACCGGTGGACGACTGGAGCCATGCGACGAGCCTACGGCGTACGTCGTCGGGCACTCCGACGGGTCGGGCCGGCTCCTCCGCCGAGCTTCTCCTCGGGCTTCTCCGCCGGTGCCGCGAGGTGGGCCAGCGAGCCCTCGTGGGTGTTCATCGCGAGCACGTACGAGCGCCGCTCGGTGTAGCGGATCACCGACAGGCTGGCCGGGTCGACGACGATGCGCTGGAAGGCGTCGAGGTGCATGCCGAGCGCGTCGGCGAGGACGGCCTTGATGACGTCGCCGTGCCCCACCGCGAGCCACACCGCACCGTCACCGTGCTCGGCAGCGACCCGGGCGTCGCAGGAACGCACCGCCGCGATCGAGCGCGCCGACATCTCCGCCATCGACTCCCCGCCCGGGAACCGGACGCCGGCAGGGTGCGCCTGGACGACCTTCCACAGGTCCTCCTTGAGCAGCTCCTTCATCGGGCGCCCGGACCACGTGCCGTAGTCGCACTCGTTCAGCCCGCGCTCGACCCGCGCTCGCAGCCCGGTGCCCGCGAGCAGGAGCCGCGAGGTCTCCTTGCACCGCTCGAGCGGACTGGTGAACGCTGCCGCGAGCGGCAGGCCCTCCAGGCGCGAGGCGGCGGCGGTCGCCTGGGCGGTGCCGACCTCGTCGAGACGGATGCCCTCGGTGCGCCCGGCGAGCACACCGCTCGCGTTCGCGGAGGTGCGCCCGTGCCGGGCGAGGATGACGGTGGCCACGCGGGGAGCCTACCGAGCGCCTCGTGGCGTGCGCTCTAGGCTGGGAGCGTGATCCTCGCTTCGCTCGTCAACGAGTTGTCGGCCACTCGGCCTCGAGCAAGCTCGGGCACTCGGTAGCCTCGACTCGTGATCGTCGACAACGCGTTGTACCGCCAGGGCGTCCGGGTGGACTGCGGCACCTCGACCTCGGACCTCTCCGGGGTCCGGTCGCGCGCGACCGACGGCGACTTCGTGTGGGTCGGCCTGCACGAACCGACCAAGCACGAGCTCGAGACGGTCGCCGAGCTCTACGACCTGCACCCGCTCGCCGTGGAGGACGCGCTGACCGCGCACCAGCGCCCCAAGCTCGAGAGATACGAGGACTCGCTGTTCCTCTCCCTCAAGACCCTCTGGTACGTCGACGCGGACGACGCGGTCGAGACCGGTGAGATCAACATGTTCATCGGCGAGAACTTCGTCGTCACCGTACGCCACGGCACCGGCGGCGGTCTGCACGACGCCCGGATCGCCCTGGAGGGCATGCAGTCGGTGCTCGCGCACGGGCCATCGGCGGTCGTCTACGCCGTCTGCGACCAGGTCGTCGACACCTACGAGGAGGTCGCGGACGAGCTCGTCATCGACGTGGACGAGGTGGAGGCCTCGGTCTTCGGCGCCGAGCGCACCAACGATTCCGCGCGCATCTACGTCCTCAAGCGCGAGCTGGCCGAGATGCGCCGTGCGGTCCTGCCGCTGCGCGACCCGGTCAACCGGATGGCCCAGGGCGCCGTGCGCGGCATCGATGGCGCGGCTGGGCCGTACTTCCGCGACGTCGCCGACCACGTCTCCAGGGTCGTGGAGACCATGGAGGACCTCGAGACGCTGCTCGCGGCGGCCTTCGACGCCCACCTGGCGCAGATCACGATCCAGCAGAACGACGACATGCGGAAGATCTCCGCAGCGGTCGGCCTGGTGGCCGCTCCCACGCTGGTCGCCGGTATCTACGGGATGAACTTCGAGCACATGCCCGAGCTCGGCTGGACGATCGGCTACCCGCTCTCGCTGCTGCTGATGGCCTCGAGCTCGCTGGCGATCTGGATCATCGCTCGGCGCTCCGGCTGGCTGTGACCCGGTAGTGGGCCCGGTAGTGGGCTCGGTAGCCGACTCGGTAGCGGACTAGGTAGCGCTCATCACGCCGCTGGCGAGCAGCACCAGGAGCACGGCGCCGACCGCGAGGCGGTAGGGCACGAACTTGCCGATGCTGTGGTGCGCGACGAACTTGAGCAACCAGGCGATCGAGGCGTACGCGACGACGAAGGCGACCAGGGTGCCGACGACCGTGGGACCCCAGGCGATGTCGTGACGGTGCTTGACGGCCTCCAGGGCACCGGCGGCCGTGAGGGCGGGGACGCCGAGGAAGAAGGCCATCCGGGTCGCGGCGACGCGGTCCAGGCCCTGCACGAGCCCGGCCGAGATCGTGGCTCCCGAGCGCGAGACGCCCGGTACCAGTGCGATGCACTGCACCACGCCCATCACCACGGCGTCACGCATCGTGATCGCCTCCTCGGACCGCTCCTGGCGCGCCACGCGCTCGGCGTACAGGATCGCCGCGCTCCACACGATCAGGCCGGCCGCCACGATCCACAGCGACCTCAGGTCGTCCTCGATGACGTGACGCAGGGCGAGCCCCACGACCGCGATCGGCAACGAGCCGACGATGATGTACCAGCCCATCCGGTGGTCCAGGGTGCCGCGGTACTCGGGCTTGACCAGACCGCCGAGCCACGCGGTGGCGATCCGCCAGATGTCGCCGAAGAAGTACACGAGCACGGCCGCGATCGCGCCCACCTGGATGACGGCGGTGAACGCCGTGACGCCCTTGTCATCCGTGGTGAGACCGAGGATCTTCTCCGCGATCGTCAGGTGGCCGGTGCTGGAGACCGGAAGGAACTCGGTAAGGCCCTCGACGACGCCGAGGACGACCGCGTCGAGGTAGCTGATGGGGTCCACGGGGCGTCAGCCTACGCGTGGTTCCTGACAACTCGCTGACCGCCGCACCGGCGAGCCGGGCGCTTCTCCGCCTCCGGGCGTGGCTAGTCTTTCCGGCATGCAGCAGCGGTACCTCGGAAGCACGGGACTGAAGGTCTCGCGCCTGGGCCTGGGGACCATGACCTGGGGTCGCGACACCGACGAGCACGAGGCCCGCGACCAGCTCGCCTCCTTCGTCGGGGC
>JBJMIO010000132.1:0-19157 GCA_045806765.1 Marmoricola sp. | reverse complement strand
TGTGCAGCAGCATCCAGCCGTTGTCACCGTTCCTCTCGTGCCTGACGAGCACGAATCGCCCGCGCAGCTTCTGGCCGTGCAGGTCCGCGTGCAGCTCGCCGGCCTCGACGGCGGCGCGGGGGTCATCGGTCTTCACGGGCTCCCACGTGCCTGTGTCCCAGACGATGACGTCCCCGCCTCCGTACTGGCCCGACGGGATCACACCCTCGAAGAGGAGGTACTCGATCGGGTGGTCCTCCACGTGCATCGCCAGGCGCCTGGCTTTCGGGTCCAGCGTCGGCCCCTTCGGAACCGCCCAGCTGACCAGCACGCCGTCGATCTCGAAGCGCAGGTCGTAGTGCAGGCGGCTTGCCCGGTGACGCTGGACCACGAAGCGCCGGCCCTCGCCGTGCGGCGGCGCGCCGGACGGCTCCGGGGTGCGCGCGAAGTCGCGCTTGCGGCGATAGGTCTCCAGCAGGTCCACCATCAGGAAGCCTGCAGCGCGGCGAGCAGGTCGGCCACCTTCTCCGGGCCTTCGGAGCCGGCGTGCTCGGTGATGATCTCGCGGTCGTCCTTCGTGGCCCGGTTGACCAGCCCGAACGAGAGCGAACCGATCCACATGGCACGCGCCATCGTGACCACCTCCTCGTTGGGCCGTACCCCGACGGGGCCGCGTCAAGCCGACCCTGGGCGCCCCGGTCAGGTCCCTCGACGGACCCCAGGGTCCTCGCCGACGTCGTCGACTGAGGACCGGTTCACGACCAGCACCAGCGCCGCGGCGAACGACAGCAGCGCGAGCGCCAGGCCGGCCCAGCCGGCGACCCGTAGCCAGGTCGTCGACCCGTTCAGCTGAGCCACGCCGGTAAGGATGAACCGTACGCCGCTCGTCCCCATCACCAGTGGTGGCCAGGTCCGCGGCACGGCAGCCGCTGCGGGCACCAGGAGGCACGCTCCCGCCGCGAGCAGGAACGTGCCGAGACCTTCGCTGAGCGTGCCCGGTTTCGAAGTGAGGGTGGCCAGGCAGACCCCGCCCCAGGTGCCGGCCAGCAGACCCATCGCCGTTCCTGCAGCCGTGTCCCGCCCGACGAAGGCGAGCACCGAGACGATGGCTTGCAGCGGGACGGTCGAGATCAGGACGGCGAGCGCGATGGTGTGGCCCTGGTCCTTGGCGATCCACCCGAGCTGCAGGACCGCGAAGGAGAAGGTCGCGATTGCCAGTGCCAGGAAGCCCAGGGGCAGCGACGACCCGATGGGCCGCAGCATGATCACCGGGGGCGACGGGCTGGTCGCCGGCGCGGTGCTGGCAGGTGCGGGGCCGGGTGCTGCGGTCATCACGGCTGGCCGATGCGGGTCATGGGTGCTCCGTACCCGCGCTGAGAGCGTCTACACCGCAGCGTCGATGACACCGAGCCGCTCGAGCAGGAAGAGGAACGCCGCCGCGAAGCTGTTGCCAGCGGTCTGCTCGCGCACCTTGATCCAGTCGACCTGCTCGCGCACCGCCCGCGCGACCGGCAGCGTCTGGGCAAAGTCGCACGCGTGCTCCTCCATCGCGTCGAGCCGCTGCACCATCAGCTCGGTTGCCGAGAGCACCGGCATCAGCACCGACTCCACCTCGAGGTCCTCGGCGTCGCTCAGCAACGTCTCGCGGCACAGCGGCTCGCTGTTGGCACGGAACAGGATGTCGACCATCGCCTCCCCGACGTAGACCTTGAACAGCCAGTCCTCGGGAGGCTGCACCACCCGCAGGCCCTGAGCTGCCAGCAGGTCCGCGACCGCACCGGCGTCCTCCTCCGCCACGACGAAGTCGACATCGTGGCTCGGTTCAGGGCCGCCCCGGGCCCAGAGCGCGTAGCCGCCCGCGAGCGCGAACGGGATGCCACTCTCCTTGAGGTGCACCCCCACGGCCTTGAGGGCTTCGCGCAGCGAGGTGTTGTTCTCGTCGTCCACGGACGAGTGAGTACCCATCTCGGAGCCGCGTCATGTCGGCGGTGACGGGGTACCAGCAGACGGTGCGCGTCGTGACCTTCAACATCCTCAACGGACGCCGGCCCGTCGACGACGTCGTCGATCTCGTGGCGTTCGGCGAGGCGCTCGCCTCCTTGGAACCCGACGTGCTTGCCCTGCAGGAGGTCGACCGCAACCAGGACCGGTCGCACCGCGCCGACCTGACGGCAGTCGCGGCGGACGCGATCGGCGCGGTCGACCACCGCTTCGTCGCAGCTCTACGCGGCGGCCCCGGGGCCACCTGGGTGGCGGCCACCGGCGAGGAGCACCCGCAGGACGCGGCGTACGGGATCGCCCTGCTGAGCCGTCACCCGGTGAGCGCTTGGCACGTCGTCCGGCTGCCGGTGGTGCGGGTGCACGGACCGATGTGGCACCGCGGGAAGCGGCACCCCTCCCTGGTCCGCGACGAACCCCGCGTCGCCGTGGCTGCAACGGTGCAGGGACCGGGTGGGCCGCTGACCGTCGCGAACACCCATCTGTCGTTCCTGCCGTGGTGGAACGGCCGACAGCTGCGGTTCCTGGAGCGCTCTTTGCGCGGCACGGGGCACCCACTACTGCTGGCAGGGGATCTGAACATGGGCGTCGCGCGGGCCACGCGGACCACCGGGATGCGCGAGCTGATCAGCGCGCCGACCTTCCCGTGGGACGAGCCCGAGCGTCAGCTCGACCACCTTCTGGCCGACGGGCCCTGCCGCGTGCGCGGCGGAGGCGCGGTGCGGCTACCAATCTCCGACCACCGGGCCTTGGTCGTGGACCTCGATGGGCACCGGCGGACCGCTTAGAAAGTCGCGCCCCGGGCTACAACGGGGCATGAGCGATCACGACGACCCGACGACCGGCTCCGGAAGGGGCGGCCCGCTCGGGGTTCCGACAAGTACCGGCAACACCCAGCCACCCTCAGCCGACCAGGACGCGAACGAGGCAGTCAGCGGCGGCGGGATCGTGGACGAGGATGCGGCGACCGAGGAGAAGAACACCGCGAAAGAGACCGGTCCGCACCACAACTAGAGCGAGCAGGGCAAGCCTCCCTAGAGTTCGTGGTCGGGGGCTGCATCCGAACAACGGCTGACTTTCGACCCTGAAACCAGGCGGCACGGAGTGCAAGGGAGTGGCACACCGATCGGCGGGGTACGGGTCCAGCTATGGACCACAGTCGCGTTCCGGTGCTCGACGCCCTCACTGCGTTCCGCCGGCGCGGTGACACGACGTACGGGCCGCCGGGGCACCGACAGGGTCGCGGCGTCGACCCGCGGGTGCTCACCCTCATGGGCGAAGGAGTATTCGCCTCTGACGTCTTGATGCTCAATGGCCTCGACGATCGGCGAATGTCCAACGGCATCCTCGAGGAGGCACAGGAGCTGATGGCCGACGCAGTGCGCGCGGACAAAGCCTTCTTCTCGACGTGTGGCAGTTCCCTTTCGGTCAAGAGCGCGATGCTTGCCGTGGCAGGCCCGGGCGAGAAGCTCCTGATTTCTCGCAACGCCCACAAGTCGGTGATCGCCGGGGTGATCATCATCGGCACGGATCCGGTCTGGGTCCATCCGAGGTGGGACCAGAAGCGCAAGCTCTCCCATCCGCCGGAGCCCGATGACGTACGACAGGCGCTGGAGACCCACCACGACGCCCGCGGGATGCTGCTGATCACCCCGACGGACTGGGGCACATGCGCGGACATCGCCGGGACTGCAGATTTCTGCCACGCCCGCGGCCTCCCGCTGATCGTTGACGAAGCCTGGGGTGCACACCTGCCCTTTCACGACGGGCTGCCCTCATGGGGGATGGACGCCGGTGCCGACGTGGTGGTGACCAGCGTGCACAAGATGGGAGCGGCAGTCGAGCAGAGTTCGGTGTTCCACCTGCAGGGCGACCGTGTCGACCCGACCCGGCTGAAACAGCGCGAGGACCTCCTGGGCACGACAAGCGCCTCCAGCCTGGTCTACGGCTCGCTGGACGGCTGGCGCCGACAGATGGTCGAGCACGGTGAGGAGCTACTCGGCGCGGCACTCGAGCGCGCGCATCGTGTCCGCGCGGCGATCGAGCAGATCGAGGGCCTGGATGCACTCGGCGACGAGGTGGTGGAAGAGGGGTACGCCAAGGAAACCGACCCGTTTTCGATCGCAGTCGACGTGCACGCTCTCGGCGTGACCGGTTACCAGCTCGCCGAGTACGCACGTTCGGAGTACCACGTGAACTTCGGCGCCTCGGACTCCCGCCGGATCAGTGCGCGACTCACACACGCCGACAGCGATGCCAGCGAACGCACACTGATCGAGGTGCTCGAGAAACTGGTGGCAGACGCCATTGACATGGAGCCTGCACCGGAAATCGACTACCCCCCGGCCGGTGGTCTCGAACTAGAGACCGTGATGTTGCCACGCGATGCATTCTTCGCCGACGTCGATGAAGTGCCCCCGCACGAGGCGGTCGGCCGCGTCGCCGCCGAGATCGTCAGTCCCTACCCGCCCGGCGTGCCTGTGCTTGCCCCCGGCGAGCTGATCAATGAAGAAGCCATCGACTACCTGATGAGCTCGGTCGCTGCCGGCGCACTCCTCCCGGACCCGTCGAGCCAAAAGCTGGAGAAGATCCGCGTCGTCGCGCGGCGGTCCCACAATTAGAGCGCGACGTCGGAAGGCACGAGGGGGTTCCGAGGCGCCTGGCCTGGTGCATGACAGGCCTCATGACAGGTGCGGCGCAGGCCCCGGGCGGACGTGTCAGACGCCTCGTAGGCGACTGGGTCATCGGCGCCGCGGGTGCGGTGGGCGTGCCGGATGAGGGAGGTAATGGACCGTCTTTCCGAATCGATCTAGGCTAGACCAGCAGCATTCCTGGAGAGCTCAAAAAGCGGGCGCCGTCCTACCCGGCCCTCAGGCCGTCGTCGCATTCGAGGCACGCCGATGCAGGTGAACCTGCGCCCTGACCTGCTCCGCCTGGTGTGCGCCGAGCTTCCCGAACCCGAAGCCACCTACATTCGCAGTTTGCCGATACATGAGTACGGGACCCATCTCGAGGCTTACTGCGCCGTTCGCAGGCTTGGCATTTCTCTCCCCTTTGATCTGCAGCAACATTTTGCCGAGTCGTTGATCGCGCACCTGGACGGCGACCTCGGATCTGTAGCGTCTTGCTCCGATTCTCGGCCGAACGGGCGCATCGGGGGGCCTGGACAAGGACCGGCGACGATTGAGCGGCCCGCACGGAAGGAAAGGTCGTGACCGCCTCCGAGGACGGGGGCGCCGACCACGACTCCTCCACGGGTGCCGAGCCGTGGATCCCTGATCGGCTCTCGCTGGGATCTATAGGTGCTGCGCTTCAGGAATGTCACGGTTGCGATCTGTGGCAGGACGCGACCCAGGCCGTCATGGGCTCCGGCCCCCGCTCGGCGGACCTGATGCTGGTTGGCGAGGCTCCGGGTGACCGCGAGGACCAAGAGGGCAGACCGTTCATCGGGCCCGCCGGCAAACTGCTCGACGAGGCCTTGGTCGACGCTGGCATCGATCCGCAGAGCGTCTACCGCACCAACGCAGTCAAGCACTTCCGGTTCTCGGGGTTTCGCGGCAAGCGTCGGATCCACCAGTCCCCTGACCGGCGCCATGTCCTGGCCTGTCAACCCTGGCTCGAGGCGGAGGTCCGGACGATCCAGCCCTCCGGTGTCGTCCTGCTCGGCGCCACTGCTGGCCAAGCCGTTCTCGGGCCACGATTCAAAGTTTCCCTCGAGCGCGGCAAGGTTCTGGACTGGCCCGGGCAGGAGACCAAGCAGCCGCGATCATGGTTGGTCGCGACCGTCCACCCATCCGCAGTGCTCCGTTCGCGTCACCGTCACCACGATCTGAGCCTGCTGGTCGAGGACCTGAAAGTCGCGCGGATGAAGTGCGAATAGGCCGCAGCGCACCGGTACGCACCATTGATCTGACCAGGTCGACAAGGAGTCCGACAGGGCATCCGGAATTCCTGGGTTAGGACTCCGGACACCCTGCTGACCTGCATGTTTTGGTGGAGCTGAGGGGATTCGAACCCCTGACCTTCTCATTGCGAACGAGACGCGCTACCAACTGCGCCACAGCCCCTTGGTGCAGAGAGAAAGTTACCACCGGCTCCGCGCGAGTCCGAATTGGGTTCCCGCTGCGTCGCGACGGTCGCGAGGACCGGCGTACGGATCAGGCGCCGGCGGCCTTCGGAGCCTCGACGGCCTGCTCGGCAACCGTTTCCTTCTCGCTCGCGGCAGCCTCGGCGGCGAGTGCGCTGTCGGCGGCGTCGTGACCCGAGGAGGTGATCCCGGTCGAGCCGGCGGTCAGCTCGATCGTGCGAACCGTACGGCGCGCACGCGGCTTCGTGACGTACGTCGGCAGCGTCACCGGAAGCGGGTCCCACAGGCCGCCCTCGTCGAGGACCGGTGCCGCGACGGCGTCGGCCAGCTCGGCACGGGAGAGACCGGCGGTGTCCTCGGTGCCGAGGTCCGGCTCGACGTTCTCGAGGGGTTGGACGGGCGCCTCAGGCCGGGCGTCTTCCGCGACCACAGGAGTCGCGTGAGCGACCGGCGCGGACGTCCTCCGTACCTGCTGCGCCCGGACGGTGAGCCGGGCGACCACGAGGAAGGCCAGGACGAGCCCGGCCGGGATCGCGGTCGTGAACCACGGCGTGTACCCGAGATAGCTGGCCGCCGACACGGCGACCAACGTCGTCAGCAGCAGGGCGAGCACCCGGCGACGACGGCGCGCGGCCGCACGGGCGGCCTCGCGGGAGACGGTGAAGAGGGGGGTCGGCGGGGTGGCCTCCGGCTGCGCGACGTCAGCCTCATCGGATGCGACGTCCGAGGACTTCAGCAGCGCCGGCACCGCGACGCGACCCAGGACACGGACCGCGTTGGAGAACTCCTCGACCGGACGACTCAGGTCTGCGTCGTCGTGGTGCTTCAGAGCCTTGGGAAGCAGGTAGACGGCCCACCCGACGGCGAGCACCACGAAGATGATTCCTGACAGATCCACGGCATGAGCGTAGAAGCGCGTGGGGCTGCGGGGACGCAAGCAAAGCGGTGTGTCGCGAGAACACTCCTGTGACTCATGAGTCCTCAGGGACTCACTCGACGCGCAGCCGGTCCTCGACGCCCTTGGGTGCGTCCTCGCGGGTGATGGCGAAGAGCCGGTGGTCGCGCCACTCGCCGTCGATGTGCAGGTAGCGCGGCGCGAACCCGACCTCCGGGATGCCGAGCTTCTCCACCACCCGCAGCGACGCCGCGTTCTCCGGACGGATCGCGATCTCGATGCGGTGCAGCTTGAGCTCGAAGAAGCAGTGGTCGATGACCATCGCGACCGCACGGGTGATCAGTCCGCGGCCGGCGTACGCCTGGTCGATCCAGTAGCCGATCGAGGCGAACTGGGCCGAGCCGCGGGTGATGTTGCTGACCGTGACCTGCCCGACGAACCGGCCGTCGTGCTCGACCGCGAACGGGAGCTGGCGACCCATCCGAGCCTCCGCGGCCATCGTGCGCACCATCGAGGCGAAGGTCCGCGGGCGTGCCTGCGAACCCGGTGGCGTGGTGGCGTCCCAGCGCGAGAGCCATGCGATGTTCGCCTCGCGCACCCGTCGCCAGGCGCGCTTGTCGCGGATCGAGAGGGGACGCAGCCGCAGGTCCCCGTGCTCGAGGACGACCGGCCAGCCCGGGTGCGCGCTCAGTGGTCGCTCCCCCGGATCTGCTCCACCGCGTGCCGCAGCAACGGCACCACGACCGCGAGGCCGTCCTTGACTCCCCCGCGCGACCCGGGCAGGTTCACCACCAGCGCGTCGCCCGCGACACCGGCGAGCCCGCGCGAGAGCGCCGCGGTCGGCACGCCCTGCGCCACGCCGTACGCACGGATCGCCTCGGCGATGCCGGGCACCTCGCGGTCCAGCAGCGGTCGCGTCACCTCGGGGGTCAGGTCGGTCGGCGTCAGGCCGGTGCCACCGGTGGTGAGCACCGCGCGGGCGCCGGCGGCCAGTGCCGCCGAGATCGCCTCGGCGACCGGAGCGCCGTCCGGTACGACGACCGCGTCATGGACCTCCCACCCCTCGGCACGCAGGGCCTCGACGATCAGGGGACCGGTCTCGTCGGCGTACACACCAGCCGCGGCGCGGTTCGAGGCGACCACGACGGCAGCCCGCAGGGACCCGCTCATCGCTGCCAGTCCCCGCTCTTGCCCCCGGACTTCGACTCGATCCGTACGTCGGTGATCACGGCGGCCTTGTCGACCGCCTTGACCATGTCGACCACGGTCAGCGCGGCGACCGAGACCGCCGTCAGTGCCTCCATCTCCACCCCGGTGCGGTCCGCGGTGCGCACGGTCGCGGTGATCGCCACCGCGTCGTCGCGCACCTCGAGGTCGACCTCGACACCCGAGATCGCCAGCGGGTGGCACAGCGGGACCAGGTCGGGGGTGCGCTTGGCTGCCATGATCCCGGCCACCCGAGCGACGCCGAGCGCGTCGCCCTTGGGCACTCCCTCGCCCCGCAGCAGGTCGACGACGGCTGCGGAGACCAGCACCCTGCCGGTCGCGACCGCGACGCGCGCGGTCACCTCCTTGCCGGTGACGTCGACCATCCGGGCGGCGCCGGTCTCGTCCACGTGGGTCAACCGCGGCTGCTCGCTCATCAGTAGTCCCGGTCCAGGAGCATCACGGGCACGTCGGAGCCGCCGGCGATCGAGGTGACCTCCTCGCCGATGACGATCAGTGCGTTGGCCTGCGAGAGACCGCCGAGCAGGTGCGAGCCGCTGCCACCGACCGGCGTGACCGTCGACCCACCGGGACGCGGCTCGAAGATCCCGCGCAGGTACTGGCGCCGTCCCTTCATCGAGGTCACCGGCGTGGTCAGCTGCGCGCGCACCAGCGAGCGCGTGTACGGCGTACGACCGGTCATCTTGCGCAGCGCCGGAGCCACGAACAGCTCGAAGGAGACGTACGCCGAGACGGGATTGCCCGGCAGGGTGAAGATCGGGGTCGAGTCCTCACCGATCACACCGAACCCCTGCGGCTTGCCCGGCTGCATCGCGACCTCGTGGAAGGAGACCGTGCCGAGGTTGGCGAGCGCCTCCTTGACCACGTCGTGGGTGCCCTTGCTGACCCCGCCGCTGGTCACGACCACGTCGGCGCGCACGAGCTGGTCGCTGAGCGCCTCGGTGAAGGTGACCGGGTCATCAGGTGAGGCCGTGACCCGGTAGGCGATCGCGCCGGCGTTGCGTGCGGCCGCGGCCAGCAGGTAGGAGTTGGAGTCGTAGATGGAGTCGCGGGCCAGGGTGTCGCCGGGCTCGACGAGCTCCGAGCCGGTCGACATCACCACGACGCGCGGACGCGGCCGCGTGGCGACGCGGCCGATGCCGACCGAGGCGAGCAGGCCGACGCGGCGCGCGTCGATCCGGTCGCCCTCCTTGAGGATGACGTCGCCCTCGCGCACGTCCTCCGCGATCCGCCGGATGTGCTGCCCCTCGGTCGGCGCCTGGCTGATCAGGACCTTGGCGACACCGTTGTCGGTGTGCTCGACGGGCACGACCGCCGTGCACCCCGTCGGGATCGGTGCGCCGGTCATGATCCGCACCGCGGTGCCCGGGGACATCGCGTGGATGGTGGCCTGACCGGCCGCGATCTCGCCGACCACCGGCAGGTGCACGGGCTTGGCCGGCGTCGCCTCGGCGACGTCGCGGAAGACCACGGCGTAGCCGTCCATCGCGGAGTTGTCGAAGCTCGGCAGCGAGAGCGGGGAGATCACGTCGGCCACGACCGGGAGGCCGAGCGTCTCCAGGAGGGGCTGGTCGTAGGCCGGCAGCTCATCGATCCGGTCGAGGATCAGCGCGAGGTGCTCCTCGACCCCGATGGGGTCCTGCCCAGGACTGGGTGCTGCGGACTCAGGCATTCATCAACCCTATTCCCCCGTTGCCTCGATGGTGGAGCAAGTCGCGTCCACGGTCGTCGAGCGACGCTCAGTCGCTCAGGACCGTCCCCGGCTCGACGCGGCCGTGCTCACCGGACAGCTTGACGGCCCCGACCACCCGCACGTCCTGCCCGAAGGTCCAGTCGCCGTCGACGACCAGCGAGGTGGCCTCGCGCAACGACGGAGCCCCGGCCTTGAAGCGCTTGTCGAAGTCGACGACGAGCTTGTAGACGCCGTCGAGGTCGACGAACGGCACCACGGCCGCGGCCTGGTCCAGGACGAAGTCCGGTCCGATGTCGTAGACGTCCGAGCGCAGCACCAGCAGGTCGTTGGTCGACTTCACCGGGACGTAGCGGTCGTGGCCGACCTCGATGGTCACGGCGCCGGCGAAGATCTCGATCGCCGCACCCATCGCGGTCTCGACCTGGATCACCTTCGGGCTGGTGGGGTCGGTGGGGTCGACGGTCTTGACGTTGCGGATCAGCGGGAGGCCGAGGATTCCGTCGCGGCTCTCCAGCGCGTCGCGCAGCGCGACGAGGTTGATCCAGATGTTGTTCGTCGACATGTAGCGGTGCCGGCTCAGGTCGCCGAGCGCCTCCATGTCCTCCTCGAGGGTCTGCGCGGTCTCGCGCAGCACGATGCGGCCGTCGGACTTGCGGATCGCGAAGTGGCCGCCCTTGCGGTGCGAGGGCGTGCGCCGTACCGACTCGATCGCGAACGGGGAGCCCGACCCGGCGAACCAGCCGGCGAGCTTCGCGTCGGGCACCGCACCGAGGTTGTCGGAGTTGGAGATGAAGACCTGCGTGTAGCCGGCCTCGATGAGCTTGCCGATCAGGCCGGTCGCGGTCATCGCGGTGTAGATGTCGCCGTGACCCGGCGGGCACCACTCCAGCGAGGGGTCCTTGGTCCACGCGACCGGGGTCAGCTCGTGCTCCAGCAGCTTGGGCTCCTTGTTCTGCAGGAACTCCAGCGGCAGGCCGTCGACCGGGAGGTCGCCGTAGCGCGCGAGCGCGGCCAGCGTGTCGGCGCTGGTGCGGAAGCTGTTCATGAAGATCACCGGCAGCGGGGCGTCGTGCTCGGCGCGCAGGTGCAGGACCTGGCGGGCGATGATGTCGAGGAAGGAGAGCCCGCGGCGCACGCACAGCAGCGACTTGGCCCGCTCCATCCCCATCGAGGTGCCCAGGCCGCCGTTGAGCTTGATCACCGCGGTGCGTCGCAGCGCCGCGGCACCGTCGTCCTCGGCCACCTCGATGTCGTCGATCGAGGGCATGTCGATCGGGTCGATCGAGGACTCCGGGATCATCCCGGTCTCCCCGCGCTCGAGCTGGCGGTAGTAGTGCGCGAACACCTCGATGGCCAGCGGATCGACGTCCGCGGCGGCCATCTTCTCGCGAGCCAGGCGCAGGCCGGGTCCGCTTGCAGCTTCGTTCATGCAACCGATCGTAGGGTTGTTCTTGCCATGGACCACATCGAGGCCTCCAAGCTGGCTCTGCGCGACCAGCTCATGACCGCGCGCGGACGTCTCGGCGTGGCCGAGATCTCGCGCCGTGGGCAGGCGGTGACGGACCTTCTGATGGCCACCGTGGAGGTACGCCGGGCGGCCACCGTGGCGGCGTACGTCTCGGTCGGGCGCGAGCCCGGCACGGGGCTGCTGATCGAGGCGCTGCACGCTGCCGGCAAGCGGGTGATCCTTCCGCTGCTGCAGCGCGACAACGACCTGGACTGGGCGACCTACGCCGGGCCCGGGTCGCTGGTGGCCGCGCGGCGCGGGCTGCTCGAGCCGGCCACCCCGGCGCTCGGGCCCGAAGCGATCGCGACCGCGGACGTCGTCCTCGTCCCGGGCCTGGCGGTCGGCAGGACGGGGGTGCGGATGGGTCGCGGCGGCGGTTCCTACGACCGCGCGCTGGGCCGGGTACCGGTCGGCACCTTCACCTGCGTGGTGCTCAACGACGCCGAGGTGCTCGACGCCGTGCCGACCGCTGCGCACGACCGAGCGGTCACCGCTGCGGTCACCGAGGAGCGGCTGATCCGCTTCCCCGTTGGGTGACCCCGGGAGAAACCCGTATTATTGGCAGTCGACACCACCGAGTGCTAACCCGTCTCGATCCGAGGAACGACACCGTGCCGACCTACCAGTACTCCTGCACCGACTGCGGACACTTCTTCGAGGCCGTCCAGAGCTTCAGCGACGACTCGCTGACGGTCTGCCCCGAGTGCAGCGGCAAGCTGCGCAAGGTCTTCAACGCGGTCGGCGTGGTCTTCAAGGGCTCCGGCTTCTACCGCAACGACAGCCGCGGCTCGACGACGTCGACCTCGCCCGCGGCCTCGACCGGCTCGGAGTCGAGCAGCACCCCGGCCGCGAGCACCTCGGACTCCTCGAGCAGCGCGAGCACCAGCGCCGGGGCGTCCACCACCACCTCTGCCTGAGGTTCCGCCGACGGCCTGGGGAGAGCCGGTACGCCGCCCGGCCGGTCGTTCCTAGCCTGCAGCGGTGCTCCCACCCCTGCTCCTGCTGCGCCGCGCACGCCGCCGTGTGCTGGTCCACCGTCGCGCGATCGCCGCGCTCTGCGTCGCGCTCGCCGCGTGGATCACCCTCGGGATCGTGCACCCCGTTCCGGCGCCGACCATCCGGATCTGGACGGCCGCCCACGACCTCGGCGGCGGAGAGCTGCTGACCTCGGCCGACCTCCACCCCGCTGCGTACCCACGCGATCTCGTCCCCTCCGGTGCCGTGCGGGACCGGGACGACCTGGTCGGTCGGCTGCTGGCGGCGCCGCTCCCCCGCGGGCAGCCGCTGACCGAGGCCGTGGTCCTGGGTTCCGGGCGCCTCGCCGGATACCCCGGCCGTTCCGCGCTGGGACTACGGGTGCCTGACGACGACGTCGCGGCCCTGCTGCGTCCCGGCGAGGAGGTCGACCTGGTGGCCACCGACCCTCAGGGCGCGCACCCGGCCGAGCTCCTGGTCCACGGCGCCGTCGTGCTGGCCGTGCCCCGCCAGGCACCGGGCGCCGACACCGCATCGGGGACCGGGCGGCTGGTGGTCTTCGGAGTGCCCCGCGAGGAAGCCGAGCACGTGGCCGACGTCGCGTCCGCGCGCTACCTCGCAGTGATCTGGAACCGGTAGCGTCCCGTCGTACCGAAATGCCGGAAATTCGAGAAGGAGCACCCCCATGAGCGGATTCAAGTCTTTCGTCCTGCGCGGCAACCTCGTCGACCTCGCCGTCGCCGTCATCATCGCGACCGCCTTCGGCACCGTGATCAAGACCTTCACCAACTGGCTGACCAGCCTGATGCCCCACAGCGCATCGAAGGTCTTCAGCGACGTCCCGAACAGCTTCGGTGCGTTCCTCAACGCCGTGGTCGCGTTCGTCCTGCTGGCCGCGGTCGTCTACTTCCTCGTCGTGCTGCCCTACACCGCCGCGAAGACCCGGCTCTTCCCCTCCGAGGCCGCCGGCAAGCCCGCCGACGTCGCCCTGCTGGAGGAGATCCGCGACCTGCTGGCCGCCAAGCAGTCCTGAACGACTGAGCTCAGCCGTGGTGCGGCGGCACCTGGCGCTTCAACCACTCTTCCGAGGCGGTCAGGTCGCCGTCGTCACCGGACTTGTCGTCCCGGGTCTGCTCGGGCAGCACGTCACCGAACACCTCAGCGAGCCGGCGTCGACGCTCTGCGCGCTCAGCCGGGGTGAGCTCCTCGCTCACCGGACGGCCAGGGTCTCGAGTGCCACGTCGAACCACGCGGGGTCGAAGGTCGACCGTCGCGGCATCCAGCCGGTCTGCGCGGAGAAGTGGTCCGAGGAGATCCGCAGCGATCGGGTCATCGGCTCGATCCGGCCACCGGCCAGGCGCCGCAGGACCGGCCCCAGGTAGCCGCCCTCCTCGGCGCCCACCGCCTTGGCGAAGCCCTCGACCAGCTCGGTGCGGCGTACGGGGGCGGCGCCGACGTTGTAGACGCCGCTCGGAGCATCGAGCGCCGCCAGCACCGCGCTGCCGAGGTCGTCGGTGTGCACCAGGTGGGTCCACGCCTCGGGAGCCCCGATCCCGACCGGTCGTCCGGTGGCGGCTGCCCTGAGCCAGAACTTGGTGAGCGGGTCGTCGCCGAGGATGTGGCCGAACCTCAGCAGCACCCCGGCTCGGCGCGCGGACGGGCGCGCGTCGGCGTAGTCCTGGACGTGAGACTCACCGACCGCGACCGGCTCGGTGGCCGGCGTGATCTCGACAGGGTCGCCCTCGACGACCCAGGAGTCGCCGGCGTCGGCGTAGACGAAGCTGGCGCTCTCCTGGACGATCCGGCGCACGCCGGCGGTCCGGGCGGCCGACGCGACATTCGCCACCGCGCGGGTGCGCAGCTGGTCGTTGTGGCGCCACGAGTTCGGCCACGCGGCGGCGTACCCGACCGGCACCTCGGTGGCGAGGTTGATGACCGCATCGGCGCCCTCGTAGATCCGCACCAGCGAGGCGACGTCGAAGAGGTCGGCCTCCACGGCGCGGGCACCGAGCGCCTCGATCCGGTCCTGGTTGGAAGAAGAGCGAGCCAGGACGTCGACGTCGTGACCGGCGTCGAGCAGTGCCCGCACAGCGGGGCGCCCGATGACACCGGTACCTCCCGAAACGACGACCTTCACCGATCCATCTTGCATAACGAACCGGTAACGCACAACTCGTGCTCAGGCACACAGCCCGTTCGCCGCGGCCTCGGCAGCCTTCTCGGCCTCGGTCTGCGTGGGGTTCGAGGTCGGCTTCTTCGTCGGGGTGCCGGTCGGCGAACCCGTCGGGGAACCGGTCGGCGAACCGGTCGGGGAACCGGTGGGGCCGGAGCCAGGGGTCACCGCGCCGTTGTTGTAGCGGGAGCCGATGTTCTTGTCGTGGATGATCAGGTTCCACAGACCGGTGGCCTCCGGCTTCCACTCGACCCGGTTGATGTCGGGCGGGTAGGGCTGCCAGGGCACGGTGATGAACTGGATCTTGTCCAGGCCGATGTTCTTCAGCGAGTCCCCCAGGGAGACCATCTGCTTGATGCTGCCGAAGTCGGTGGTGATCGACTTGGTCGCGGCGTCGAGGAAGTTGAACAGCCGGATCGGGTTGGCCAGCGTGCCGGCCGAGACCGCCTTCTTGATCATCGCCGAGATGAAGGTCTGCTGCCGCTTCATCCGGCCGATGTCACCGGTCGGTGCGCCGAGGTCGTGGCGCACCCGGACGTAGTCCAGCGCCTGCTGCCCCGAGACGGTGTAGGTGCCCTTGGGCAGGTCGATGTGGCCGACGTCGTCGTGCACCTCGGTCGGCACGCAGATCCGGACGCCGTGCAGCGCGTTGACCATCGACTTGAAGCCGACGAAGTCGACGACCACGTAGTGGTTGATCCGGATGCCGGTCAGGTGCTCGACCGTCTTGACCGTGCAGGTCGGACCGCCCAGCGCGTACGCCGCGTTGAACTGCGTCAGCGCGGCGGGGACCGTGCTCTTGCCGTCCTTGGTCTTGCAGCTGGGCCGCTCGACCATCGCGTCGCGCGGCAGGCTGACGCCGTAGGCGAACTTCCGGTTCGCCGAGACGTGCAGGATCATCGTCGTGTCGGAGAGGCCGGGGGTGTCACCGCCGATCCCCTTGCCGTTCGCGCCGGCGCGGGTGTCCGAGCCCATCACCAGGATGTTCAGCGCCCTGGTCACCGCTGGCGGGCGCTGGCCGAGGTCGCCCAGCTTCTGGTAGTTGATGTTGCCCTGGAGGTGCTTGTAGGCCAGCCAGCCCACCAGCGAGACGATCATCAGGAAGATGCCGACACCGACGCCGGTGCGCTTCAGGACGCGTCGTGATCGCGGCGTGCGCCCGCGATGACGCGCTCCGTCCTCCGACACGTTTGAGACCCCACAGACTCCACGGGGCTGCCCCGCGCTCGGCTTCGTGACCTCCCATTGTGGACTCCGGCGGGCCGCTACCCAAATTGGCCATCTGGAAACAGACTGTTCACGCGGGCGGGCATTCCGGGCGAAACGGGAGCTGCCGGCGGCGTACGGATCAGGACTGGACGGTTGCACGAGCGCCTGCCTGCAAGGCCGCGACCCGGGCGTAGAGCTCGGTGTGACGGTCCAGCACCCTGTCCCAGGAGACGTCCACCGGCGCGTGGGTGCTGTGGCGGCGCATGGCGGTGCGCAGGGAGCGGTCGCGGGCCAGGTCGCGCAAGCACCGGGCAAGGTCGTCGTCCGATCGGGCGAGCAGGCCGTTGACGCCGTCCTGGATGAACTCGGTGACACCGCTGGAGGCCATCGCCACCACCGGGACACCGGCACAGCGCGCCTCGAGCGCCGCGATCCCGAACGACTCCAGCGCGGCGGGCGCGACGAAGACGTCGGACTGCCCGAGCAGCTCACGGATCCTCCCCCGGTCGACCACGCCCAGCAGCCGGACACGGTTACCCAGGCCGTGGGCCCGGATCGCGGTGGCGACCCGGGCGCGCTGGGCTCCGTCGCCGACCAGCGTCGCGCTCCACTCGAGCTCCGGATCGCGGTGGGCGAGCTCGGCCAGCGCCTCGACGAGGAGCAGCGGACGCTTGCGAGCCGCCATCCGCCCGACAGCCAGGATGCGCACGGCCTCGGCACGACGATGAGCCACGGTCCACTGCGCGGGGTCGATGCCGTTGGGCAGGACGTGGACGCTGCGTCCCGGTCCGAGAGCCTGACGAACCGGTTCCGCGGCGGCGTTGCTGACGGCGCTGAACGTGATCCGGTCGGCGGGCAGGCCGATCACCTTCATGCTCGTGCGGAGCAGCCACGGGAAGGACGGGAGCAGGGAATGCACGGTCGCGAGCACCGGGATCCCGGCGCTGCCGCGCAGGACCGACCAGCTGAAAGGCGAGCCGACGCTGAGGTGGGCGTGCACCACGTCGGGTGCGAAGCGGGCCACCAGCGGGCCGAGCTCGGTCGCCACTCCGGCGTTGAGCACCCCGCCGCGCATCCGCACCACGGGTACGGCGTCCGACCCTGCGTGCGATCCTGCGTGCGAACCGGCGTCCCTCGTCGTGCGAGCAGCGGCTTCCGCGGTGAGCACGAGGACGTCGTCGCCACGTGCGGCCTGGCGGGTGGCCAGGTCGGAGACGTGCAGCTCGATCCCTCCCAGGCGCGGGAGGTAGGTGTCGGTGACGTGCAGGATCCTCATGCGACCACGTCCGTCACGACGCGACCCGTGGGCACCGCTGGTTCGGGCAGCGCCGGCCACTCGGGCACCGGCAGGCGGCTCTTGCGCAGGAACCAGACCAGGGCGATCGCTCCACCGACGGGGATCTCCACGGCGAACATCAGCGTCCGGTAGAGCAGCACCCCTGCAGCCGCGGTGACCGGGTCGACTCCGAAGGAGTGCAGTGCCGCGACGGTGCCGAGCTCGGCGACACCGGCGGCGCCCGGGGTGATCGGTGCGAGGCTGATCAGGCGCTCGATCGCGAACGCGACGGCCACGACGGTGAACCCGGCACGCGCCCCGACGGCGCCGAGGCAGGCGTGCAGCAGCAGCGCCTGGAGCAGGAGGTAGAACAGGACACCGAGGGTCATCCGCGTCCAGCCGGAGCGCACGGTGGTGACCAGCTCGCGACGGCTGCCGACCAGCCACGTCCGGAAGGCGTCGGGCTCGGCGCTGCGACGTACGCGCTTGCGCAGGACGTCCAGCCTGCGGCCGGCCGCGGCGGTCGCCGCCTCGGTGCGGAAGGTCGCCCCGGACGCCACCGCGATGACCGAGATGAACGCCGTCGCGCCGAGCACTGCCGCGCCGAGTCCCGAGGGCAGGCCGACCCCGAGCACGGCGGCGGTCGCGAGGATCAGCATGCTGACCACGAACTTGCCGACCGCGTTCCACAGGTTGGTGGCGACGGTGTACGACGCGAAGCGGTCAGAGGGGAAGCCCCAGCTGCGTGCCATCGCGTAGCCCAGGCCCATACCGGCGGGGCCGCCGACGGGGAGCACGTTGGAGACCGCGGAGCCCGACAGGTTCAGCGCGAGTGCCTGCCGTACGCCGAGCCCGGGCATCGCGGCCAGCAGCACCGGGACGTGGACCAGCAACCCGAGGAACCACAGTCCGGCGAGACCGACCAGCACGATCACCGGCACGGTGGCCAGGTCACGGCCGATCGCGGGCCAGGTCGCTCCGACGAAGTGCGGCAGTGCGGCGACCAGGCCGAATCCGAGCGCACCGACCACCGACGAGCTCACCCACGGTGCCCATCTCCTGCTGCGGTTCCCGACCTCGACCATCGGCCTTGTCTCCTCGCGCGCGCGGTCCATCCGCGACGACAGTAACCACGATCCCGTGCGGACCTGACTCCTGGCTGACGGGCGCGCGAGCGCCCGTGACGTTGCGGCGTCATGCTAGTCCCGTGCCGTTCACCTTGGTCGCATTCCACGCGCATCCCGACGACGAGTCTCTGCTGACCGGCGGCACGCTGGCCCGCGCGGCCGCCGAGGGCCACCGCGTCGTGCTGGTGACCGCGACCGACGGCGCGGCGGGCCTGGCCGACGCCTCGATGGGCGAGCGGGAGGAGCTCGGCCGCAGGCGCCTGGCCGAGCTGGAGGCGGCCGGCGAGGCTCTCGGCGCTGCCCGTGTGGTCGCGCTGGGCTTCCCCGACGGCGGTTTCGACCGCATCGGGACAGACGTCGCGGCGACCGCACTGGAGCAGGTGGTGGCTCAGGAGTCGGCCGACGTGCTCACCGGCTACGACCCCGCCGGAGGCTACGGCCACCCCGATCACGTCCAGGTCCACCACGTCGCCCGCGAGGTCGCGCGGCGTCAACCCGGTCTAGCGCTGCTGGAGGCGTCGGTCGACCGCAGGCTGCTGGTCGCCGGTGCCAGCATCGTCCACGCGATCCCCGGGGCCCCACCGATCGACCTCGACCGGATGCGCGCCTCCTACCTGCCGCGCGCCGAGCTGACCCACCAGGTCGACGTACGCCGGTACGTCGGGGCGAAGATCGCGGCACTCTCCGCCCACGCCAGCCAGCAGACCGGAGGGCCGGGGTTCCGCACCGTCTACCTGCTCCGGCGCCTGCCCGGTCCGGTCGCCCGGCAGGTGCTGGGTCGCGAGTGGTTCCGCGAGGTCGGCCGCGATCCCGAGGGCGCCCTGGTGGACGACGTCTTCGCCTCCTGCCGCTGACGACACGGGTCTGTGAGCAGTCAGGTCCCGTACAGGTTGGGCGTGGACGCTTGAGCCATGAACGCCGATCTCGCGGAGGCCGCGCCGCTGGTGATCAGCGCGTCCAAGCGGCCCTGGGTGATCGGAGTGGCGTTCGCGGCGATCGGGGTGATCGCGA
>JBJMIO010000131.1:0-4950 GCA_045806765.1 Marmoricola sp. | reverse complement strand
GGCCAGGTCGATCGCGCCGAACAGGATCATCCGCGGAGGTGCGGCGAAGGAGTGCACCAGGTAGGTCTCGCCGTCGGCTCCGGTGCGCGCGAGCGCGGCCTCGCCCTCGGGACCGCTCTCCGGCGGCACTCCGTCGAGCCCCGTCACCAGGACGGCGGGCCGGCCCTCGCCGATCGCAGCCAGGACGTCGTCGAGCGCTGGGGCGACGCTGTCTGCGGGGCCGACGGGCTCGACGTACACCTCGATCTCGCCTCCGCACATCAGGCCGACCTCGACCAGGTCGTCGGCGGTGACGCCGTACCGGCAGCGCTGGGGACGACCGGTCGCCAGGACCTCGAGAGCGGCCTCGTGCACGGCCGCCTCGACGCAGCCGCCGGTGATGTTGCCGAGCACCTCGCCGTCCTCGGCGACCGCCATCCGGGTGCCGGGAGGGCGGGGCGCCGAGGCCCAGGTGGAGAGCACCGTGACCAGCGCGAAGCGCCGGCCCTGCGCACGCCAGGCCCTCAGGCCGTCGGCCACCTCGCGCATCTGCTCACATCCGTTCGGCGCCGGCCTTGATGGCCTCGCGGATCCGGCTGTAGGTGCCGCAACGGCAGATGTTGCGGATCTCGTCGAGATCGGCGTCGGTGATCTCGTGCCCGGCAGCGCGTGCCTGGCGCACCTTGGCGACCGCGGCCATGATCTGGCCCGGCTGGCAGTAGCCGCACTGCGCGACGTCGTGCTCGAGCCAGGCCTCCTGCATCGGGTGCAGCTCGGCCCCGACGGTCGCCGGCAGCCCCTCGATCGTGGTGATCTCATCGCTCGCCTGCACGTCCTGGATGCGCACCGAGCAGGGGTTGAACGCCTTGCCGTTGATGTGCGACGTGCAGGCCTTGCAGACGTTGATGCCGCAGCCGTACTTCGGGCCGCGCACGCCGAGCAGGTCGCGCAGGACCCACAGGACCCGCAGGTCGTCGTCGGCCTCGACGCTGACCTGCTCGCCGTTGAGGCGGAAGCTGTGCTGGCTCATCGTTTCCTCCTCAGTAGGTGTGGCTCAGGCCGTCGGTCGGCGAGGCCGGGACAGGCGGCACGAACGACTTCACGTCGAACGAGAGCGTGTCGTGGTTGATCGGGAACCGGGTCGGGACGACGCCGGTGGCACGGGCGTAGGCGCACGCGGTCGCCGCGACCGAGGCGGCCACGCCCGCCTCGCCTGCCCCGCCGGGATCACCGGTGGTCGGCGGCATCACGATGCACTCGAAGTCCAGCGGCGCGTTCCACTGGCGGGTGTAGAAGTAGTTGTCCCAGCTGGCCTCGAGGAAGTGCCCGTCCTGCAGGTGCAGGCTGCTGGTCAGCGCCAGGGCGATGCCGTCCGAGACGCCACCCATCATCTGCGCCTCGAGCCCCTTCGGGTTGATCGGCAGCCCTACGTCGACCGCGATCACCGCCTTCGTGACGCGCGGTCCTGTGACCGCGTTCGGGATCTTGCGGTTCACGGTGCCCGGGCGGCAGTCGATCTCGACCAGCACCGCCGTGGCGCCCTTGTACTCGGAGTGGATCGCGACGCCCTGGGCGGTCCCGGGCTCCATCGCGCGACCCCAGTTGCCGACCTCGGCGACCTTCTTGAGCACCGCCTTCACCCTGTTGTTCTTCAACGACGCCAGCCGGAAGGCGACCGGGTCGCGGTTGAGCTTCTTGGCGAGCATGTCGACGACGAGCTCGTTGGCGCAGGCGACGTCGGGTGAGTAGATGTTGCGCATGCTGCCGGTGTTGAAGCGCAGGTCGGTCTCGTCGAGCAGCTGGGTGACGACACCGAAGTTGTAGGGCAGCTCCTGGGTCAGGGTGAAGATCGTCTCGGCGAACCCGAGGTTGCCCAGTCCGGTCGGCAGCTTGTCGAGGTTGTGGGTGATCATCTCGCCGAGGCCGTGACCGAAGTCGGTCGAGACGCTGGTGTGGCGCTGCTCGAAGGTGAGCACCTGACCGGCCAGCACGGTGGCCCGGATCCGCGAGGTGCACATCGGGTGCACGCGGCCCTGGCGCGGCTCGTCGGCGCGGTGCCACATCAGCTTGACCGGCTTGCCCATCGCCGCCGACACCTTCGCGGCCTCCAGAGCCGCGTCGTTGAACAGCTTGTGGCCGAACGAGCCACCACCAGTCACGACGTTGACCGTCACCTTGCCGACCGGCATCCCGAGCGCCTTGGCGATCTCGCCCTGGGCGACGATCGGCGACTTCAGGCCGGCCCAGACGACGGCGTGGTCGGCACGGACGTCGGCGATCGCGCAGTTCGGCTCGAGCGCGGCACTGCTGCGGAACATGAACTCGAACTTCGCGTCGACCGTCTGCGTGAGCACCGGCACCTTCGGCACCACCAGCGGGATCTCGGCCTTGCGGAGCTTCGCCAGGATCGTCGCGTCGGACTCGCCCTCGACCGATCCCGGGTTCCAGCTCACCTGCAGGGCCCGGACGGCGTCGATGCACTGCCCGAACGTGTGCGCGCGCACGGCGACACCGGTGTCGACCGCGGCCACGTCGGTCACCCCCGGCATCGCCAGGACGGCCGCCTGGTTGAGGATCGCCTTGGGCGAGCCGTTCAGCGTCGGCGGACGGCACACCATCGTGGGGAGTGCGTCCGGGACGTCCATGTCGAGCACGAACTTCTTCTGGCCCGTCACCGCAGCGTGCGCGTCGACCCTGTTCTGCGGGGTGCCGATGACCTGGAAGCCGGACTTCGGCTTGAGGTCCACCTGGACCGCCTGCGTGGTGGGGCTGGCCGCCTTGGTCGCCAGCGCGCCGTACCCCACGCTGCTGCCGTCGGGGGCGTAGACCTTGCCCTCGCGGACCACCAGGAACCTCAGCGCGTAGCCGAGCTCCAGGACGGCCGCCTCCAGCAGGCACTTGCGGGCCAGCGCGGCCGCGACGCGGATCGGCGTGAAGGTCGACTCGGTCGTGTTCGAGCCACCGGTCAGCTGGTTCCAGACCAGCTCGGGGCGGGCCGGCGCGAGGGTGACGTTGACCTTCTCGACCGGCAGGTCCAGCTCCTCGGCGATGATCATCGCCGTGGAGGTGGTGATCCCCTGGCCGACCTCCATCCGCGGCAGCTCGAAGGAGGCGGTGCCGTCGGGGTTCATCACGATCGTGATGAGCGCCGAGGTCGGCAGCGCCGCCTGCGTCTGCAGGTCACCGAGGTCGTAGTACTCCGGCACCTGCGGCAGCGAGGGCACGGCGCCGTACGCCGGTCTGCCCAGGCTCAGGTCGGCCGCGACCGCGAGGGTGGCCCCGCCGATCACGTACCCGATGAAGCGTCTGCGCCCGAGGTGGGCGTCGAGGAGGGAGGCGGGCTCGCGCGCGAGGTCGGTCATGTACTGCCTTTCCGAGCCACCCAAGGGGAGGGGTTCGATCGCATCGGAACAGTGGTGAGGAGCCAACCTTCCGGCTGGTCCAGACCATCACACTGCAGCGTGGGCCCGGGCGCAATGTGCGCGGAGCACAAGTTTGTCGCGAGTCGTGCTGCGTGCCCCGGGTGGGGGTCGAACCCACACTGAACGGTTTTTAAGACCGCTTCCTCTGCCGGTTGGGATACCGGGGCCGTTGAGGACGAGTCTGGTTCATAAGTAGGTCTTGCGCGCGTGCACGCCATGCGCGTCGGCGACCCGGTCGAGGAACAGCAGGCCGTCGCAGTGGTCGATCTCGTGCTGCAGGGCGCGCGCCTCGAACGCGTCGGTCTCGATCACGACCTCGGCACCGGTCCCCGGCTCCTGCCCCCGTACGACGAGCCGCGTCGCCCGCTTCACGTCGCCGGTCAGGTCCGGGACGCTCATGCACCCCTCGCGCGCCTTCTCGTTGCGGCTGGAGCTGAGGACCTCGGCGTTGCAGAGCACGAAGCAGCCGTGCCGGGTGCGTGCCTTCGGGTGCTCGGTCACGTCGACGCAGAAGACCTTCGCGCTCACCCCGACCTGCGGCGCGGCCAGCCCGACGCAGCCCGGCGAGACGCGCATGGTGGCGACCAGGTCGGCCGCGAGCTGGACGACGTCCGGGTCCGTCGGGTCGACGAGGGCGCCGGGCCGCGACAGCACGGGATCGGGAGCCCGGACGACCGGGAGGACGCGCCCTTGCATCAGAGGTCGTCGCTCTCCAGCGCCCGCAGCGTCACGTCGACGCCGAGGTCAGCGGCGACGGCGGCCAACGCGGACTCGAGCGCACCCAGGTCGGCCGTCGCAGGCAGGTCGACCTCGGCCAGCAGGACGTAGAGCTCACCGGCCAGGCGCGTGGTCAGGTCGGTGATGTTGCCCCCGACCTTCGCGACCTCGGCGACCAGGCTGGAGACGATGCCGGGGCGGTCTCCCCCGTGCACGCTGAGCAGGTACGACGTATCGCGGCTCGTCACGCGCTCGGCCGGCACCTCGCGCACCGAGAGCGACAACGAGCCGTCGCTCGTCAGGCCGGACAGGCCCTCCTCGACCACGCCCGCCTCGGCCGGTCCGTCGGTGATCAGGGTCATCGCGAAGTGGCCGCGCAGGAGCGTCATCGTGGAGTCCTCGATGTTCAGCCCGAGCTCGGCGAGAACGCCGGTGGTCTCGGCGATGATGCCGGGACGGTCGTGACCCAGGACGGTGATGGCGAGGAGCGGCATGGCGGAAGTCTGTCAGGTCGCGACCGCAGCGACGGATCCGGATCGTGCCGCTCTGTCCCGTTATGTGTCGGGGGTCCTCTCTAGGTTGTTTCCATGTCTTCGGGAGCCGTGATCGATACCGCTGTGGTGCTGGCGGACGCGCTGGCGTCCCGGGTCGAGGAGAACGCCGCAGCAGCCCGGGTGCTGGCCGGGGCGGTGACCTGGGCGGGGTTGCACGAGGTCTCCGAGGAGCTTGATGCTGCGCGGTGGCCCGGGACCCCGGTCCCGATCAACGCCCCAGGCACTGCGATGATCGCCGCGCACGCGGTCGCGGAGTTCGCGGCCGCGATCGGGGTCTC
>JBJMIO010000130.1:0-6824 GCA_045806765.1 Marmoricola sp. | reverse complement strand
CGTGATCCTCAACGAGACCATCATGGTCAACGCCCTGCCGCGTCTGCAGGAGGAGTTCGGCGTCACCGAGCGGGCCTCGCAGTGGTTGACCACCTCCTTCCTGCTCACCATGGCCGTCGTCATCCCGGTGACCGGTTGGTTCCTCCAGCGGGTCACGACCCGGCAGGCGTTCGGGTTCGCCATGGGCGTGTTCTGCACCGGCACCCTGCTGGCCGCCCTCGCGCCGTCGTCGATGTTCTGGGTGCTGGTCGTCGCCCGCGTGATCCAGGCGTCCGGCACCGCGGTGATGATGCCGCTGCTCATGACCACCCTCATGTCGGTGGTCCCCGAGCACGACCGTGGCCGCGTGATGGGCAACGTGACGCTGGCGATGTCGGTGGCGCCGGCCATGGGTCCGGCGGTCTCCGGCCTGATCCTCGAGTACCTCTCCTGGCGCTGGATGTTCGGACTGGTCCTGCCGATCGCGGCGCTGATCGGGCTCGCGGGCATGTCGCGGCTGAAGAACGTCGGCGAGCCCACGGCCGGGTCCATCGACGTTCCCAGCGTCATCGCGGCCGCCCTCGGTTTCGGCAGCCTCGTCTACGGGCTGAGCCTCATCGGGGCCGACAACCAGCCGGTCTCGCCGTCGGTGCTCATCCCGTTCGGGCTGGTCGTCGTGGGCCTGTTCGCGCTGCGCCAGGTGAGGTTGCAGCGCCACGGCGCGCCCCTGCTGGACCTGCGGACCCTCCAGCACCGCACCTACGCGCTGGCGCTGGCCCTGATGGTGGTCGCCTTCATGGGCTTCCTCGGCTCCCTGGTGCTGCTGCCCTTCTACCTCCAGGGCGCCCGGGGGCTCACGACGCTGCAGACCGGCCTACTGATGATGCCGGGCGGCCTGGCCATGGGCCTGCTCGGACCGCAGGTCGGCAAGGTCTTCGACCGGGTCGGCGGTCGGCCGCTGGTGATCCCGGGCTCGCTCGGCATCCTGGCCGGCCTGAGCCTGTTCACGCTGGTGGGCGCGACCACGCCGTACTGGCAGATCGTGGCCACCCACGTGCTCCTGATGGTCAGCCTGGCGTGCGTGTTCACGCCGGTCTTCACCCTGGGTCTCGGTGCCCTGCCGCCGCAGCTGTACTCCCACGGCAGCTCGCTGCTCGGGTCGCTGCAGCAGGTCGCCGGAGCGGTCGGGAGCGCGATCTCGCTGACGATCCTCGCCTCGTTCCTCGGCGATCTCTCTCCGACCGATCCCGGCTACCGGGTTTCGCTCATCAACGGCCTCGACCGTGCCTTCACGGTGAGCGCCGGGCTCGCGGTGGTCGTCGTGGTGCTGGCGATCCTCCTGCCGGGCCGCCTGCCCGCCCCCGAGGACGACCTCTGGCAGGCCAGCGGCGTCGCGGATGCCGACGGGGTCGACGAGGCCGTGCCGGCCCTTTGACGGTTCGGACGTGCGATCAGCCCTGCTGGCGCGAGCGCCAGTTGAGCGCGCCGACGATCACGATCAACAGCTCGGTGCGGGCGCGCCGACGGATCGCGTCACCTTCGCGCTCGGGCGACTCGAGGATCTCTTCGGCGACGGCGACCATCGCCACGACGATCAGGCGTGAGAGCACCTGAAGGTCCTCGGCCGACCAGTGCTCCATGGGCAGGCGGGCGAGGTCGGTCGCCAGCTCGCGCTCGAACAGCGCGAACTCGTGCCGGACCGCGTTGCGGACCGGCACCGAGCCACCGGAGCGCTCCCGGGCGATGAACGCGAAGTGGGCACGCTGACCCCGGACGTGCTCGTCGAGGACCTGCACCGAGCGGTCGACGATCTGCTCGAGCGAGGGATTGCCCCGGCGCACGTCGCGGATCATCGCCCGGAGCGACGTGAAGGACTCCTCCACGAGGGCCAGGCCGAGCTCGTCGATCGAGGCGAAGTGCCGGTAGAACGCGGTCGGCACGATCCCGACCTCCTTGGCCACCTGGCGCAGCGACAGGCCGATCAGACCCGTCTGCTCGCTGAGCCGCAGCGCCGCGTCGAGGATCGCGCGCCGGGTGCGCTCCTTCTTCGCGCCGCGGGTCTCGGGCGGCCCCGGTGGCCCCGATGGCGTGGTCTCGCTCACCCGGGACAGCCTAGTGACCGCCCCATGACGCCTTGGTGACCGCGTCGCTGTGACTATCCGGTGCACGTCTGTGCACCGTGTCCGGCGTCACGGCAGAGATGCTTGACCCGTCCCGCAGCGTTCCTCCATAGTTTTCGGTGTACACACGTACACCGAACTTCGAAGGAGGCGAGCGATGACCGTCACCGAACGGGTCCTGGGCTCGAAGGCGCTGGCCGCCCTCACCTACCCCCACGGCGTGGACCGCTACCTCGAGATGATCAACCCGATGTGGGCCGCGGCCGAGGTGCGCGCCCGGGTGGTCGACATCCGCCGGGAGAACCCCGACGCGGTCGGGTCGGCGCCGGTGGCGACCCTCACCCTGCAGCCCACCAGCACGTGGGGCGGCCATCGCGCCGGTCAGTACGTGCAGGTCGGAGTCGACCTGCCCGGCAGCGCCCGCCGGATGACCCGGTGCTTCTCGATCTCGTCGGCGGCCTCGCTGCCCGGCGAGCAGATCAGCCTGACCATTCGTGCCCATGACGAGGGCCAGGTGTCGAAGTACCTGGTCAACGAGGCGAAGGTCGGCCAGGTGCTGCACCTGAGCCAGGCCGACGGTGCTTTCACGCTCCACGAGAGCGCGGCGACGCCGACGAACAACCACCTCGTCTTCATCACGGGCGGGTCCGGCATCACCCCCGCCATGTCGATCGTCCGCACCCTGCTCCGTGACGGGTACGACGGCCGCGCGAACCGCAAGGTCACCTTCCTGCACTTCGCCCGGAGCGCCGAGGACCAGATCTTCGCCGACGAGCTTGCGGCGATCGCCGAGGCCGACAACCACGTCGACGTGCACCTGCGTCACGGCGACCAGACCTTCAGCGAGTTCGAGCTGCGCCGGCTGGTGCCGGACTTCAAGGACACCGACACGTGGGCCTGCGGTCCCGGCGGGCTGGTCCAGCTGATCAGCGAGGCGTACGGCGAGGAGAACCCGCGCCTGCGGGTGGAGTTCTTCAAGCCGCCGACCGCGGTCGCGCCCGACGGCAGCGCCGAGGGCGCGGTCACCTTTGCGCGCGCCGGAGCCACGGCGGCCAACACCGGTGCCTCCCTGCTCGAGCAGGCGGAGGCCCTCGGTCTCCGGCCCGAGTTCGGCTGCCGGATGGGCATCTGCTTCTCGTGCGTGAAGACCAAGACCGACGGCACCGTCCGCAACGTCCTCACCGGGGAGCAGTCGTCGCTGCCGGACGAGGAGATCCGGATCTGCGTGTCTGCTCCGGTCGGCGACTGCACCGTCGACCTCTGACCCCCATCCCCTCAGACCCGCCTGTGCTCCACAACCCAGGGAGAACACCATGACAATCACCGACATCCCCGTCCGCCTCGTCAAGGGCGCGAAGAAGTCGACGGTCCGCGCCAGCGACCCGAAGGACCCCCGCCTCACCTCCGAGCAGCTCGAGGAGTTCGGCAACGAGATGGACGCCCTGCGTCAGCGCGTGCTCGCCGAGCTCGGCGAGGAGGACGCGGCGTACATCCGCAACGTCGTCAAGCGCCAGCAGCAGTTCGAGATCGCCGGCCGGGCGCTGTTCTACCTGCCGCCGGCCTGGCCGCTCGCCGTCGCGTCGCTGAGCATCTCCAAGATCCTCGAGAACATGGAGATCGGCCACAACGTGATGCACGGCCAGTACGACTGGATGGGCGACCCCAAGCTGAACTCGCGGATCTACGACTGGGACAACGTCTGCCCCGGCGAGCAGTGGAAGTACAGCCACAACTACATCCACCACACCTTCACCAACATCCTCGGCAAGGACCGTGACATCGGCTACGGCATCCTCCGGATGGACGAGGACCAGAAGTGGCACCCGTACTACCTGGGCAACCCGGTGTACGCCTTCCTGCTCATGGTGTTCTTCGAGTGGGGCGTCGCGATGCACGACCTCGAGGTCGAGAACATCGTCAAGGGCACCCGGAAGATGGAGCAGAACAAGCAGCTGCACCGCGGGATCATGGCCAAGGTCAGGCGCCAGGCGCTGAAGGACTACCTGCTCTTCCCGGCCCTGACCGGACCGCTGTTCCCGCTGACCATCGCGGGCAACGCCGCCGCCAACCTGATCCGCAACGTCTGGGCGTTCAACATCATCTTCTGCGGTCACTTCCCGGCCGGTGTCGCGACCTTCACCGAGGAGGAGTGCGAGGACGAGTCGCGCGGTCACTGGTACTACCGCCAGCTGCTCGGGTCGGCCAACATCACCGGCGGCCGGCTGTTCCACCTGATGTCGGGCAACCTGTCGCACCAGATCGAGCACCACCTCTTCCCCGACATCCCGGCGCGCCGTTACCCCGAGCTTGCGGTGGAGGTGCGCGAGCTGTGCGAGAAGTACGGCATCGCCTACAACACCGGGCGGCTGAGCGGGCAGCTGTTCAGCGTGGCCCGGAAGATCTGCCGGCTGGCGCTGCCGACGCGGGGTACGTCGAGCCCGGTCCCGGCCACCTCCTCGGAGGTGCCGGCCGCGGCCTGAGGACGCGGAGGACCGGCTACCGGGACAAGCCACTGGTGAGCGTGGTCGCTGCCAGGCACCACATCGGGCTCTACCCGTTCAGCCAGGCGGTCGTCGCGTCCGTTGCCGACGAGCTCGACGGCTACTCCTTCGCGAAGGGGACCATCCGGTTCAGCGGGGAGCAACCGCTGTCCGATGACCTCGTACGCCGGATCGTGCGACTGCGGCGCACGGAGATCGACGCCTCGCTCGGCGCGCCTGCTTCCTGAGATGGCGCTCACGTTGCCACCTCGCGGACCAGCCCGGAGACTGGGGGCATGAACGAGCGACTCAGCAAGGCAGAGATCCGCAAGGACGCCGTGCAGAACACCGTCGAGGCCGCGGCCAGCACGGTCGGTCAGGTCGCCACGATCCTCACCTCGGCTGTGAAGGACGTCGCCGGCACGGTCGGCGGCTTCGCCACCGAGCTGTTCGAGATCCGCGACGCTGCACGACGTGCGGCCGAGGACCACGAGCCGGCCACTCGCCCCGCCGCTGCGGGCGTGCACCCCGACCCGGCGGGACCGTCCTCGGACGTCCCGGTCACGGCTCCGGGAGTGCACCCCGACCCGGACGCGCCGGTCGCCTGACCGGCCCTCGCAGGCTCGGGCCGGTCGGTTTCGACACGCTCGGTCGCGGCTTCGTTCCTCAGCCGCGCTCGCTGCTCAACCACCGACGATCAAGGCCGCTGACGCGTCCTTGATCAGCCGAAGGACATCGAGAAGTCGGCCTGGCGGAAGGAGGCGAGCGTGCGCTTGCCGTCCAGCCAGCCGAGCGGTCCCGAGGGGTCGAAGGTCCAACTCGCGCGGCAGGGCAGCGCCCTCGACGAGCCGGTGAGGCAGGCCGTCACCGCCTCGCCGGACTCGCGCTGCTGCCAGGTGTTCCCCTTGAAAGGCAGCCGCGGAGCGAACCGCGAGAGGTCGGTGAAGCCGGCTGACACGATCGGCTGACCGTCCACGCCCGCGCTCCACGAGGTGTGCGTCGTCGGGCCTCGACGTCCTGAGCTGAAGGTGAAGTCGCACAGGTCCTTGGGGATCGCCCAGAGCGCCCGTCCTCCCGCCACCGAGGCCGGCGAGTCGACCCAGATGTCGGTGATGTGCACCGCCTTGGCGGCCCGCGATCCGGTCGATCCGGGGTCGACGAGATGGGCGACGAGGAGCTCGCCGTACGTCAGCGGGCTGGGGTCCTCGTACTTCACCAGCGCGACGCCGTACACGCCCGGAGCGCGGTCGGGGTGGTCGCCCTCGCGCACGCGGAAGAGCGACAGCCACAGCTGGCCGTGCATCTGCCAGGGGGCTGGTGGATAGCTGGTGTCGACGCCGACGGGGAGGGGCATGTGGCCGGTGCTCATGGGCGCCAGCCTAGAACAGGTTGCAGCCGCGGGACCGATCCGGCGATTCGGCGAAATCGGGGCTGTCTCGCTGCCCATACTGTGCGTCCCGGTCCTCGTGACGCGCGAGCCGACCGCACGACCACTCGGAAAGCCCGGACCCCTCGTGACCCTGCCCCGTACCGTGCCCATGGTCCTCCTGACCCTCGTCCTGCTCGGGGCGCTCGTCGCGGAGCCGGCAGAGGCAGGAGTCCGCGAACCGGACCGGTTCCACGCCGGGCGCGTCTACCGTGGCTCCTTCCCCGACCCGGACGTGTTCCGGCTCGGGCGGCTCTGGGTCGCCACCAGCACCACCGTCTCCACCCGGTCGCTGCCGATGATCACCTCGACCAACGGGCGGAGGTGGCGGACGCGTCGTGCTCACGGCGCCGGCGCACGGCGGACCAATGACGCCCTGCTCGGCGTCCCGTCCTGGGCGGCTGCCCGACGGATCGGCGGTCGCCGCTTCGTCGCGACCTGGGCGCCGGCGATCGGCCGTGCCTCGCACCGGCGCTGGCTGGCGGCGTACGCGGCTCCACTGCGCCACGATCCTGGAAAGCGGTGCGTGGGTATTGCCGTGCCCGCACGACCGTTGGGTCCTTTCCGCAGCGCCCGGAGGCGGCCGCTGGTCTGCCCGCGCAACCAGGGGGCGATCGATCCCGACATCTTCCGCAGCGGGGGACGCACCTACCTGTTGTGGAAGACGGAGGGCATCCGGGGGCAGGTCAGCACCACGATCCGGATCCGCCGGCTCGGGCGCCACGGAGTGGGGTTCCGCCGGGGGTCGCACGCCCACACGCTCCTGCGCACGGCGCGCCCGTGGGAGCAGCCGGTGATCGAGAACCCGTCGATGATCCG
>JBJMIO010000129.1:0-9966 GCA_045806765.1 Marmoricola sp. | reverse complement strand
TTCCTGGCCAACGACGTCGAGGCCGAGCAGGCGCACCTCGACGTGCTGGTCACCGCCGTCATGCGGCTCTCCCACGCCGCTCTGGGGCCCATGGTCGCGCGGGGCTCGGGCGGGGTCATCAACGTCTCCTCGGTCGCCGGCTTCATGCCGCGTGGGACCTACTCGGCCGCGAAGGCCTACGTCACCCGGTTCAGCGAGTGGGCGCACAACGAGTACGCGCCGCGCGGTGTGAAGGTGATGGCCCTGTGCCCCGGCTTCATCCGCACCGAGTTCCACGAGCGGATGGAGGTCGGCCGCGACTCCGTCCCCTCGTTCCTCTGGCTCGACGCACCGGACCTGGTCAGCGCTGCCCTGGCCGACCACCGCGCCGGCAAGGCGGTCTCGGTGCCCTCGGTGCGCTACAAGGCGATCGTGGCCGGCGCGAAGTACGTGCCGACCGGGCTGCTGCAGCGGCTGCAGGGCCTCGGGCGCCGCTGACGCCGACCCGGCGCTCCTGCGGACGTCCGACACGCCGACCCGGCGCTCCTGCGCACGTCCGACACGCCGACCCGGCGCTCCTGCACGAGTACACATGCGCGCATTAGCGCCGGGTCGAGGCAGCAGACTCGTGCTCGCGCGCCGGGTCGGCACGATCACTCGCGCACCAGCGCCAGGTCGAGGCGACCAACTCGAGCACGAGCGCCGGAGCTAGCCCTGGCCGGCGATGAAGGCGCGCACGGCGTCGGCCACCATCTGCACCGCGATCGCGGAGAGCAGGAGACCGGCGATCCGGGTCACGAGCAGGACGCCGCTCTCGCGGATCAGGCGCAGGATCGGGAGCGAGAAGCGCATCGCGAGCCAGATCGTCACGTGCACCGCGATGACGCCGAGCGCGACCGCGGCGAACTCGCCGAAGTCACCGACCTGCTTGCTGAAGACCATCGTGGCGACGATCGCGCCGGGTCCGGCGAGCAGCGGGGTGCCGAGCGGGACCAGCGCGATGTTGGCGTCCCCGCTCGCCTTCACCTCGTCCTCCTTGCCGGTCAGCAGCTCGAGCGCGACGAGCAGGAGGAGGAGACCGCCGGCGCACTGGAGCGCCGGCAGCGAGATGTGCAGGTAGTCCAGGATGCGCTGGCCGAAGAAGGCGAAGGCGCTGATCACGCCGAAGGAGACGCTCACGGCCTGCCAGGCGAGGCGCTTGGCGACCTGGGGCGCGCGGCCGCCGGTGAGCGAGAGGAAGATCGGGACCGTGCCGACCGGGTCCATGATCACGAAGAGGGTCACGAAGACCGACGTGAACATGACCCACTGCATCCCCGAATCGTAGTGGCGGCGGCTGGGCGGAGAAGAACCGGAACAAGCGGGACCCCCAGCTGGTCGTCTCAGGGGCGAGACTCCCGGCGGATGGGCTACGACATTGGTCCTAGTACCTCGATTTCGGGCCTCGCGTGCGTCAGGCTGGGTTCAGGCTCCGCCGGGCCGACTTTGTCGACGACATCCACCGACCCGAGGAGCTACTTCGTGTTCGACACCATCAACGGCATCCCGATGCACCCGCTGATCGTCCACGGGGTGGTGGTCCTGCTGCCCCTCGCGATCCTCGGGACGATCGCGATCGCCGCGCGGCCGACCTGGCGGGCCAGGTACGGGTACGTCGTCCTCGGCATCGCCGTGGTCGCGACGGCACTGGTCCCGGCCGCGACCCAGTCGGGCGAGGCGTTCGAGAAGCGGGTCGGCGACGCGGGCAGGCACCGGGAGCTTGGCGACCAGCTGATCTGGTTCGCGCTGCCCCTGCTCGTGCTCGCGATCGCGCTCGTCGTGCTCGACCGCCGGGCGGCCGCGAACCCGGGAGGCACCGGGATCAACGGCGCGATGGCGGTCAACGTGGTCGCAGCACTCGCCGTCCTAGCGGCGATCGCCGCCGGCTACCAGGTCTACCGGGTCGGCGACTCCGGCGCGCGGGCCGCGTGGTGCGGCCAGGGCCAGCCGGCGTACTCCTGCACGCGGACCCAGTAGCCGGGGCAGCAGCGGCTGCGCTCACCAGGTCGGGCGGGTCCCCCCGAACGGCATCTCGAGCGCCTGCGGGCCGAAGCCGGTGACGTCGGCGAGCAGCCACTCGTCGCGCAGCAGCAGCGCGGCCGAGGCAGGCCGGATCACCAGCCACAGCCAGCGGCCGTCGGCCTCACCGGCGAAGACCGACTTGGCCAGCAGGTCGTCCTCCAGCGAGGAGTCCACGGCCCACATCCGCACCGGGTGCCCGCCTGCGCGGACGTTGACGGCGTGCGGCCCCAGGCCGATCTGCTCACCCGGGTCGTCGTACGCCGTGCCGGCGCACCGCGCGCCGAGACCCACACCGGGGTCCTCGGAGATGACGGTGACCTCGACCGGGCCGTCGAGGTCGCTGGTGCCGACCGTGACGGTGACGGTCGCGTAGGTGCGCTCAGGGCCGCTGACGCAGCCGAAGTCGGAGATCGACCACCCCGGGCTCATCGGCCACGGCAGGTAGGTCGGCAGGTCCGCGGAGCGACCGACGAGCTCGGCGAAGGAGTCGTAGTCGGCGGTCGCCGGGCGCCACAGGGGGTGGATCGTCCCGTGCACGCTGCAGGCCCAGGCGCCGTCCGCCTCGGAGATCGGGGACGTGCACCGGGGGCAGGAGGCCACGAGCGACACGGCGTCAGGGTAGTGGGAGCGCGTTCCAGCGCGCCACGGCCGGCACGTCGTGCTCGTAGCCGAGCACCGAGAGCGTGGTGGTGTCGAGGCGGAACAGCGACCCCTGCTCCGGCTCGAGACCCAGCCAGCGCACGCCGAGCACGCGGGAGGCGTGACCATGGCCGAAGACGAGCACCCGGCCGCCGTCCGCCCGCGTTCGCGCGACCACCCGGTCGAGCCGTGCGGCGACCTGGAGCGCGGTCTCACCACCGGGGCACGGGCGCGTCCAGACGGTCCAGTCGGGCACGCTCTCGCGGATCCGCTCGGTGGTCAGGCCCTCGTAGCGTCCGTAGTCCCACTCGGCGAGGTCAGGGTCGACCTCGGCGTCGGGGAACCCGGCCAGCGCAGCTGTACGCCGGGCCCGCTCGCGGGGACTGGTCAGCACCCGGTCGAACTCGGTCCCGGCCAGCCGTTCGCCCAGCGCCCTGGCCGCCTGCTCACCGGCCGGGGTCAGCGGGACCTCGGTGCGTGAGGTGTGCTTGCCCGCGCGGCTCCAGGCGGTCTCGCCGTGCCGGACGATCCACAGCTCGCCGTTGAGGTGCGCAGTCACGGGGCCCACCCTTCTGCGATCCTGGCTCGGTGACAAGTGCGAACATCTCGGACACCGTCCCGCCCGAGCTCCGGCGGGCCCGGCTGGCGGTGGCGGCCGCGTTCGCGACCCAGGGCGGCGTGTTCATCAGCCTGACCACCCGGCTGCCGGACTTCCAGGACCGCTACCACCTCTCCGACGGCGCGCTGTCCGGGCTGCTGCTGATGATGGTGCTGCTCGCCGGGGTCGGCTCGGTGGTCGCCGAGACGCTCGCGAAGAAGCGCGACTCCGCCGGCCTGCTGCGCGCCGGCCTTGCTGCGATCGCCGTCGGCGTGGTGCTGATCGGCAGCGTCGACTGGCTGGCCGGTTTCATCGCCGCGATGGCGGTCTACGGCGTCGGGCTGGGCGTGGTCGACGCGACCACCAACATGCAGGGCGTCGCCCTCGAGCACCGCTACGGCCGGCCGATCCTGCCCTCGTTCCACGGCTCCTGGACGCTGGGCGGTCTCATCGGCGCCTCGGTCACGCTGGCCACCTCCTCGCTGCCGCTGGCGGTGGTGGCGGTGCTCGGCATCGTCCCGCTGGTCGTCCAGGCGGCACCGTTCCTGCCCCGGGTCGGCGACCCGCTCGCCTCCGGCCCTGCTGTCGAGGTGCCGTGGCGCCCCATCGTGCTGGTGGGCCTGGGGATGGTCGTGTTCTACATGGTCGACACGGCCGCGTTCACCTGGGGCCCGACGTACCTCGACCACGTCTTCGACGCCCCCAGCGAGCTGGTCGCACTCGCGACGTTCCCCTACCTGGCCGCGAGCGGCACGCTGCGCCTGTCCGGTGACGCGCTGGTGGCGCGCTTCGGCGCGACACCGGTGCTGCGGATCGGCGCGGTCGTCGGCTGCGCCGGACTGGCCGTCGTGGTCTTCTCCCCCACCTGGCCGGTCGCCGTGCTCGGCTTCCTGATCGTCGGCGGCGGGGTCGCGGTGGTCGCACCCCTGAGCTTCTCCGCGGCCGCACGGATCGCCGGCGAGGGCACCGACGACCCGGCGCTGCGCCAGGCACGGGTGGACACCGTGATCGGGCGCTTCAACCAGTTCAACTACCTCGGGGCCCTGGTCGGGGCGGTCCTCACCGGCGTGGTGGGGTCGGGCGACCTGCGGATCGGGTTCGCCGTCCCGATGGTGCTGGTGCTCGCCCTGCTGCCCCTGGCGCGAGCGTTCGCCCCCCGCGCCGTCCAGGACCCGGCTCAGACGGTGTAGCCGAGGCTGCGGGCGGTGGCCTTCGCTTCCTCGGTGAGCGGGACCGCGACGACCGCGGTGCCGTAGGCGCAGATCTCGGTCCAGGTGTCACCCATCTCCGAGGTGTCGAAACGCATCGCGACGACGGCGTTGCCGCCGCGGGCACGTGCCTCTTCGAGCATCCGGCCCATGACCTCCTGGCGGCTGTTGATCAGGTTGGTGGTCATGCCCTTGAGCTCACCACCGACGAGCGACTTGAACCCAGCGCCCATCTGCGAGAACGCGTTGCGCGAGCGGACCGTGAGGCCGAAGACCTCACCGCAGACCTGACGGATCTCCCAGCCGGGGAGGTCATTCGTGGTGACGACGAGCATGCTGCTGCCCTTCTCTCGGGTGTTGGAGCGTTGGAGGTGTCGGAGCCGGCCTCAGGCGCCGCCGCCGCCGGCTTTGCGCCGGTGCATCTTCGGCGCACCTCCGACGACCTCGGACCCGTGGGCCTTCTCCTTGGTCGGGCCGTCCTTGGGGACGCCCCGGTCGTTCGACTTCTTCCGCTCCAGCGCCTCGCGCATCTTCGCCTTGAGATCGTCGTTGGCGTTGTTGTCGGTCATGGGGACAGCCTGTCACCTGGGTCAACCCGGCGCGAGCACGATTTCCGGGGCTGTGGATTCCCGGAAATCTGGATTCGCGTGACAGCAGGGCCCTGATCGGGTCTGATCTCCGAGGGACCGCACGCACCGTGGCGGACCACGAACCCGCTCGGAGGTAGTCGTGAAGTTCCGTCTGTACGCCGTCCTGGTCGCCGCCGTCGCGGCGACCGGCCTGTCCGTCGCGCCCGCGCAGGCCGCGACGACCGACCCTGTCACCGACCTGCAGCTCAACCAGGTCCAGGTCGGACAGCAGGACCAGGTCAGCGCGAGCTGGACGCCGAACGACAGCGCGACGGCGTACCGGATGTACATCACCGACAACTCCAACGGTGACCCGGACCTGCAGCTGCCGCTGTCGACCGACAACACCACCGGCCACTCCGCCTCGATCACCACCGCGTCCCTAGCGGGCGGGAGCCCCTACTACCTCGTGGTGCGGGCGATCCAGCCGGACCTGGGCACCATGACGATCCTCCCGTTCGGGGCGCTCTCCCTCGACACGGTCAAGCCGGTGGGCAGCTTCTCGCTGAACCGCACCTCGGGCTACCTGGCGATCGACTTCGGGGCGACCATCCGGGAGGCCGCGAGCTTCACGATCACCCAGCACTCGCTCAGCGACGACTCGGGTGGCACCGTCACCCGCACGGTCACCCCCGGCGACGGCAGCGCGACGAAGTCGTGGACCAGCGGCAACTTCATCCTGACCTACACCCGCGCGGGCAGCTTCACGCCGGTCGTCCACGCCAAGGACCCGTACGGGAACGTTGCCGACATCTCCCTGCCGACGATCACCGTGAAGGCCGATCGGGTCGCACCGGTCGTGCGCATCACCCGCCCGGCCAGCACCAAGGTCGCCGCCTGGCGCCGGATCCACGGCACCGCCACCGACGTCGGCAGCGGCATCGACGAGACCGCCGCCTTCGTCGTCCAGAAGCGCGGCAGCCTCTGGTACGCCTACGACTTCCACAAGCGCAAGTGGCTCAAGGGCTACTCCACGCTCGGCAAGACGATGCGCAAGAGCAAGGCGGTCCCGGCCCAGATGCACGTGACCGCGGCCCACACCTGGCAGACCCCGTTGATCCGCGGCCTTCGCACCGGCAAGCTCCACGTCGAGGCCGTCGCGCTGGACAAGGACTTCAACCTCGCCAAGGCCCCGAACGTGAACGTCGTGCTTCACTGACCTCGTCGGTACCGGAAGAAAGTCGCCCGGGCGGCTAAACCGGACTGCCAGGCGCACGCGTAGACAGAGTGTGACGGCAGTGGTCGACGAAGCGACGTACGCGCCGGGGGGTCTCCCTGGCGGTGCGGACGAGGCTGCCTTCGAGGCCTGGGTGCGCCCGCACCTGACGTCGATGTCGCGCCTGGCCGCCCGGCTGGTCCCGGCAGCCGACCGCGACGACGTCGTGCAGGACGCGTTGGTCCGGGCGTGGCGGCGGCGCTCGACCTACGACGCGAGCCGGGGCTCGGCGGTGGGATGGCTGCTCGCGATCGTCGCCGACCAGGCACGTCGCCGGAAGCCGGCGCGCGTGGTCCCACTGGCGCCGGCGGACCGGCAGACCCTCCCTCCGGAGAGCGAGCGGCGCATCGACGTCGAGCGCGCCATCGCCGCCCTCCCTCCCCGGCAGCGCCTCGCGGTCAACCTGCACTACTTCGTCGACCTCGACATCGCGACCTGCGCGGAGGTGATGCGCTGCGCCGAGGGCACCGTGAAGGCGACGCTGCACCAGGCCCGCGGCCAGCTCCACGACGCGCTGGGAGACGCCCGTGACTGAGGAGCAGAAGGACCCGTACGGCGACCTCGACCGCGAGCTCACCGACCTCGGCGCTCAGTGGCGCGCGGAGAACCCGGGGGCCGCGGACCTCCCGCCCGACATCACAGGGGGCAGGTCGTCGCGGCGCCCGCGGTGGTTCGCTCCGGCAGCGCTCGTCGCCGCGGCCGTGCTCGTCGCCGTCGCGATCGGGGTGGTCCTGCGCCCCGGCGACGGGAACGGACCCGGACCGGCCTCGCACGACCAGGTCGTCGACCGCCTCGACTGCGCGCCTTCGCCGGACCGAGCCGTCAGTGGGACACCGGTCGTCCCGGCCGGTGCGGTCGCCGTGCGGCTGTGCGGGCGGTCCGCGGACCCGAGCGGTTTCGAGTCAGCGTGGCCGGCCGACACGCGGACCGGCGCGGATGCGGCGCACGTCGCCGCGGCGATCAACGCGCTGCGCCCCCTCGACGGGTCGCACAGCCGCCCGTGCTTCGTCAGCGTGCCGTTCGAGCTCGTCCTGCGCTACAGCGACGGACGACGCGTCACGACCTCCGGCACGCGGTGCAACGGGCTGACGGTGGGATCCCGGTCCTGGATGGGCCCGGCGTCGATCAGCGACCTGGTGCTGCGGCTCATCGACCAGCAGCGCGACGCCATCGGGCCCCGGCCCTCGCCGATCCCGGCGCAGTGCCCGTTGAAGTGGCAGAACCTCGGCGCGACGCTCGGCGCCCGGCCCGTCTCGGCGGGGGACGACGTGGCCGTGACGGCCTGCCAGTACCGCCTCGGCGACCGGCGCGTGAACCGGTCGACCGGCTCGCTGGACTTCCAGAGCATCCTCACCGAGCCGACCTCGGTGCTCGCCGACGCACTGACCGGGACCCAGACCTCGTGCGCACGACTCGAGGACACCCTCGCCCGGGTGCAGCAGGTACTCATCGTCCGCGACGCCTACGGCGACATCCATCTCGTGCCGGCGGACCGGTGCCGCACCAACACGCTCGCCGGCCGCAGCCAGTACCCCAGCGCGGCGCTCGTCACCGACCTGGCCGACCTGTTCGCCGCACGCTCTCCGTCCTGACCATCACCTCTCGGGAGGAACCATGAGAACAGCACGCACGCTCACCACCGCGCTGGCGGCCGTCGCGCTCGTCGCAGCCAGCGGTCCGCCCGCCTCGGCGGCGCCGGATCCGACGTACCCGACCGGGACCTTCACGCTGAGCGGAACCGGCGGCTGGATGTACCCGGTCGACATCGGCGACCTGGCGTGGCGAACCTCCTTGGTCGAGCACGACGTCGCTGACGACACCACACCCGCGGACCAGGTCACGCGCGTCTTCTACTCCGGCAACGGGACGAGCGAGCCGTTCACGCCTGCGTCCTTGCAGCGCAACGGCGGAGCCCTCGACGTCGAGTACGGGACTCCGGGCACCTTCTACCCCTCGGTGCACCTGACCGACGCAGACGGGCACACCACGGTGGTGCCGCTCCCGGCCGTGACGGTGCTCCGCGACGAGGTCGCTCCGAGGGTCCACCTGACCCTCCCCAGGGCGCGCGACCGCAACCGGATCAGTGCCTGGCGGGTGGTCCGCGGGGTTGCTCGCGACACCGGCGGCGAGACCTCGCCCGAACGGGCCTGGCCCGAGGTCTACGTCCTGCAGCGGCGCCACGGCTACTGGTACAACTACGACTTCGACACCCGCCGCTGGCACCGCCGCACGGTCGCGCTCGACTACAGCATGAGCCGGTCGTTCGGCGAGCGTGGTGCCCCCTACCCGGACAGCAGCGGTCGCTGGCACACCCGCACGATCCGTGGACTGACGGGCGGCCGACTGGTGGTCCACGTCGACGTCGGCGACGGTTCGTACAACTACGGGACCTCTGAACAGGTCGGCTACCGGCTGGTGCGGCGATGACCACGCTCCGGTACGCCGTCGGCCTGGCCGCACTCGCGCTCCTCGCCGTGCCCGCACCGGCCTGGTCAGCCGATCCCGGTCATCCCAGCGGCACCTTCACGGTGGAGCAGCATCCCGCCTGGCTTTCGGGGACCTGGAGCGCGCGGGGCGCGCGTACCACCGCTGAGATCACGGTCGACTCACTGACCGACGACGCGACGCCGTCGAACCAGATCGACCTGCGCCTCGACGTCGCCAGCACCGAGCACCAGGTCGGCGTGGTCGCGATCACCCCGCACGGCGGCACTGGCATCGGCGGACCCGGGACCACCGGCTGGACGGTGACCTTCAGCTTCCGGGGCACGTTCGTGCCGACCGTGACGATGACCGACGGCGACGGCAACCAGACGACGCAGACCCTGCCCGCGATCACGGTCGCGGAGGACTCGACCCCACCGGTGACGACCATCGCGCTGCCCGCCGCGCCCCACCGGTTCTCCGCCTGGCGGACCATCCGCGGGATCTCGGTCGACCGTGAGAGCGCGATCCGCGAGGTCGAGCTCTCCCTCTACCAACGAAGGGCCGGCGTCTGGTACTCCTACGACGGGCGCCGCCGGACCTGGCTGCGTGGAGACCGCAACGAGATCTCCACCATGCGCTACCTGCGCGGACGCGTCAGCGCGACCACCTTCGACCAGGGCCGCTGGAGCATCCCGGTGGCACGGCTGACCAAGGGTCTGCTCGTCATCCGCGGCTACGTCACCCACGACAGCGGCTTCCGCTACGAGACGCTGGCTCCGATCCGCATCTCCCTGACCCGACGGTAGGGTGGGCCGCTGTCACGGGGTACGGAAAGGGGCACGGTGGGCGTTCACATCGACGGTCGCGGCATCCGCGCGACCGGCGGCGTCGAGGAGCTCGCCGACGTCCCGCTCGACCTGAAGTTCGGCGGTCACCGGGTCTGGTCCTTCACCCTGGGCCACGACGGGCACAAGATCGGGCCGGCGGTGCTGGTGCGCTGGCCCAAGCCTCTCGCCGCTCGCCTCGACGGCATCGCCGAGGTCGAGCTGGTGCCGCACAACGGCGGCGAGACGCTGTTCACCGGCTCGGTCAGGTTCGGGAGCTCCTCCGAACCGCTGGTCCTGCGCGACGACCTGGGCAACCCGCTCTCCCTCGACAAGGGCGGCCGTCTCCAGCGCACCTTCGACGACTTCGCCGGCGACGCACGCG
>JBJMIO010000128.1:0-6115 GCA_045806765.1 Marmoricola sp. | reverse complement strand
TGGAGAACGACCCGAAGATGACCCCGGTGCGCGAGGTCTGCCAGGCGCTCGAGGTCGGCTGGGCCGGGTTCGCCCTTCGAGACGGTTGCTGCGCAACCTCCTCAGGGTCCTTCGGATAGGTGATGCCGTGGTAGATCTCGTCCGAGATCAGCCGCACCGCGTTCTCCTCGCACCAGGTCGCGACGGCGGCGAGCTCGTGCGCCGGGATCATCGTGCCGGTCGGGTTGGCGGGCGAGGCGATCACGACGCCGGCGACCGGGCCCGGCACGGCGTCGAGCATCTCCGCGGTCGGCTGGAACCGGGTCTCGGGTCCGCAGTCGATCTCGACGACCTCGCACCCCAGTGCCGCGAGCACGTTGCGGTAGCAGGGGTAGCCGGGACGCGCCATCACGACGCGGTCGCCCGGCTCGAAGGCGGCGAGGAAGGCGAGCAGGAAGCCGCCCGAGGAGCCGGTGGTGATCACGACGTCCTCGGCGCTGATCTCGATGCCGGAGTGAGCCCGGTGGTGCTGGGCGACCGCGGCGCGCAGCTCGGGGATCCCGGTGGCCACGCTGTAGCCGAGCAGGTCGGAGTCCAGGAGCCGCTTGGCCTCCTCGCGCACCGCGCGGGGCGCGCCGGTCGAGGGCTGGCCGGCGACGAAGTTGACCAGGTCCCCGTGGGTGCGCTGGCGCTCCTGGGCCGCGGCCAGCAGGTCCATGACGTGGAACGGCGGCACGTTCGCGCGCTGCGCCACGGCCAGGCGGGTCACGCCTCAGCCCTGGGAGCTCGTGAGGTGGTCCGTCCCGTGCTCGAGCAGGAAGCGGATGTCGTGGGCGAACTGCGAGGGCGCGGTGTCACCACTCCAGAAGACCGCCCCGCGGTGGTGGTTGTCGACCCCGATCACGTAGGAGCTGTGGCTGTTCGGGTCGTACCCGCCGCTGGAGAGCTTCTGGCCCTCGTCGACGAAGATGCCGATCGACTTGCCGATGGTGGCGATCGTCGTGAGGTCACCGGTCAGCCCGGTGAAGCCGGGGTTGAAGCGGGACAGGTAGGAGCGGAGCACGGGACCGGTGTCGCGCTTGGGGTCGGAGGTCACGAAGAGGAGGCGGACCTCCTTCTGCTGCGACGGGGAGAGCTTCGCCAGGCCGGAGGCGACCGAGGAGAGCACGGTCGGGCAGATGTCGGGGCAGTGCGTGTAGCCGAAGAACACCAGCGTCAGCGGACCCGTGGTGTCGGTCGCGAGCTGGAACGGCTTGCCCGCGTCGGTGGTGAGCTCGCCCTTGGCGATGGTGAAGTCGGCGACCGTGCCGGCGAAGTCGACCTGCTTGGTCGAGCCGCAGGCGCTGAGCAGCAGCACCGCGCTCAGCACGCCGGCCAGCGCGGCGAGGGCCTTGGTCATCGATCGGTCCGTCCTCACTGCAGCTCCAACCCCTTGAGCACGTCGTCCTCGTTCTTGAACTCGCCGATGTGGACCGCCACGACCTTGCCGCCGCGGATGAGCACCGAGGACGGCACCGCGTTGATCGGCACCCGGCCGTCGAGAGCGAGCGCGATCTTGGCGTCGGTGTCGGTCCAGTTCGGGTAGGTCACTCCGGCCCCGGTCAGCTCGGCCTCGGCCTTGGACGCATCGGTGTCGCGGGTGAAGCCCACCACCGCGATCCGGCCGGCCGTCGAGATCCTCTGCAGCAGCGGTAGCTCTGCCTTGCAGGGGGCGCAGTACGACGCCCAGATGTTGACCACGAGCGGGCCGGCCAGGTCCGGCGCGCTCCCGGCCGTGCCGACCGGGTGGTCGGTCGGCAGGGTGATCACGATCGGGTGGACCTTGGTCCAGCCGACGGTGACGACCGGGTCGTGCGTGCCGTTGCTGGAGTCGATCCACTGGGTCGTCCCGCACCCGGTCAGGAGGAACGTGCCCGCGGCCACGAGCAGGGCGAGACGGGTACGCAGCACCCGGTGATGGTAACGACGGTTCCTGAAAGCGATCTTCAGGGTCCCCCGGGGACGTTGCGTCAGCCGCGGCTCGGGCGTTGCTCGCGCGCGGCTCAGGCGCCGAGCGCGGCCGCGTGCCGCCCCGCCCGGCGGCCGAAGTAGGAGCCCTCGGCGAGCTGGGTACCGGAGGCGTAGCTGGCTCCGGTCTGGGCGATGTTGGCCGCGCAGGCGCCGGCGGCGTACAGGCCCGGGATCACCGAGCCGTCCTCGCGCTGCACCTGCCCGTCGACCGAGCAGCGCATCCCGCCGAGGGTGAAGCCGGCGTACAGCGCCTTGCCCAGGGTCAGGTCGTAGGCGCCCCACGGGCCGGTGTCCTGCGGCGCGACCCAGTCGGGGTGCTTGTGGAGCTCCGGGTCCTCGCCCTGGTGCGCGTGCGTGTTGTAGCTGTTCAGCGTCGCGACGAGGTTGCCCTCCGGGATCCCGAGCGCGCTCTCCATCTCCTGCATCGTCTCCCAGCCGTCGATGAACGGGCACAGCGGCATCGTGGGGTGCTCGATGTGCACGGAGTCGACGATCAGGTACGCCTTCTGCTCCGGCTGGTGCATGACGTGGTACGACGTGCGCGAGTGGTAGCTGTCCTCGGCCACGAAGCGCTTGCCGTCCTTGTTGACCACGATGCCGGTGACCAGCTGCGAGGGCGGGTAGAACGGCGCGGTGATGAACGGCTCGTCCATGAACTTCAGCTGCGCGCCGACCGAGCGGCCCATCCGCAGGCCGAGGCCGTCGTCGTAGGTGTTGCCGAGCACGAAGAGCTTCTCGCCCAGGGCGGGGGTGTGCTCGGCGACCATGTCGGCGTTCATCACGAAGCCGCCGGCCGCGACGATGACCGCCTTCGCCTTCAGGAAGCCGGTCTCGGAGAACTTCTTCCAGGCCAGGCCGACCACGGTGCCGTCCTCGTCGGTGACCAGGTTCGTGGCGCCGACCTCGTAGCGGACCTCGACCCCGGCCTCCTCGGCGCGCTTGCTCAGCAGGTCCATCACCATCTGGGTGCCGCCGGTGTCACCGGGGACCGGCACCTTGTGGCCGCGCGGTGCGGGGATCGCAGCGTCGCGGTAGGGGTAGACCTTCTCGTTGCCGGTGAACATCAGGCCCTCGGTGTTGGGCTGGATCACGGCCTTGCCCGGGAAGTAGCTGCGCTCGAACTGGAAGCCGAGGGCCTCGACCCAGTCGAAGTGCTCGACGCTGTCGTCGCAGAACGCGCGGATCTTGTCGTGCTCCGGGTCCTCGCTGACCGCGACCAGGAACTTGTACATCTCCTCGGCGCTGTCGGCGTGCCCGGTGGCCTGCTGGACCGCCGTGCCCCCGCCGAGGTAGAAGTGCCCGCCGGACATCGCGCTGGTCCCGCCGTACGTCGCGGCCCGCTCGAGCAGCACCACCTTCGCGCCCGTGCGCGCGGCCTCGAGCGCGGCGCAACCGCCGGCGATGCCGAAGCCGATGACGATGACGTCGGTCTCCTCGCAGTCCGCGGGCAGCGCGGAGGACGGGAGGACCTGGGGAAGCTCGGTGGTCATGGAGGACAGGGTAGGTCCTGACTAGAACAAGTTCTAGTCATCTCGCCCGGTAGACTGCTGTTCCGCAGCCCCCATCGCCGAGGTGCCTGAAATGACACTCGACGTCCACACGCTCAACACAGGACTCCTGGCGGGCACGGCTGTCCTCCTGGTGGCGATCCTCGCCGTGCGCGCCTCGGTCGGCGCCGGCCTGCCGAGCCTGCTGCTCTACCTGCTGATCGGGGTCGGTCTGGGCGACTCGGGGCTGGGCGTGCACTTCTCCGACGCCGAGCTCGCGAACGCGCTCGGGTTCGCCGCACTGATCGTGATCCTGGCCGAGGGCGGTCTGACGACCTCGTGGCACGAGATGCGCCCGGTGGTGCGGATGGGGCTCTCGCTGGCCACCCTCGGGGTCGCGGTCAGCGTCGGTGTCGTCGCGGTGGCCGCGCACCTGCTGTTCGCGATGTCGTGGCAGAGCTCGGTCCTGCTCGGTGCGCTGACCTCCCCGACGGATGCCGCCGCGGTGTTCTCGGTGCTGCGTCGCGTCCCGCTGCCGCGCCGGCTCAACTCGACGCTCGAGGCCGAGTCCGGGCTCAACGACGCCCCGACGGTCGTGCTGGTGACGCTGGTCAGCGCGACCGGTCACCACGGCGCGGCGGGCTTCGTCGGCGAGGTGGCCCTCGAGCTGGTCCTCGGTGTCGTGGGCGGGGTGCTCGTCGGGTTCGGCGGGGCCTGGCTGATGCGCCGCGCCGCCCTGCCGTCCTCGGGCCTGTACCCGCTCGCGGTGCTCGCCCTCACCGTCCTGGCGTACGCCGCGACGGCGACCGCGCACGGCTCCGGCTTCGCGGCCGTCTACGTGGCCGCCCTGATCCTCGGCAACTCCGAGCTGCCGCACCGTGCTGCCACCCGCTCGTTCGCCGAGGGGATGGCGTGGCTGGCCCAGATCGGGCTGTTCGTGATGCTCGGGCTGCTGGTCTCCCCGGGACGGATCGGCTGGGACGTCGTCGGGCTCGCGGTAGCCGCCGGACTGGTGCTCACCTTCGTCGCCCGGCCGCTCTCGGTGCTGGCCTCCTCGGCGCTGCAGCCGATGCCGCTGCGCGAGCTGGGCTTCATCAGCTGGGCGGGACTGCGCGGCGCGGTCCCGATCGTGCTCGCCACGATCCCGCTCTCGGCCGGCACCCCGCACGCCACCAAGCTCTTCGACATCGTCTTCGTGATGGTGGTGATCTACACGCTCGTCACCGCACCGACCCTGCCCGCGGTCGCGCGGATCCTCAAGGTGGCGCGACGCAGCGAACCGCGCGACCTCGACGTCGAGGCCGCGCCGCTGGAGCGGATCGCGGCCGACCTGCTGATGGTCACCATCTCGCCGAAGTCGTTGATGCACGGCGTCGAGGTCGGTGAGCTCCGCCTGCCCAAGGGCGCCTCGGTCTCGCTCATCGTGCGCGACGGCACCACGCTGGTCCCGCAGCTGCGCACCGTGCTGCACCGTGGCGACGAGCTGCTGGTGGTGAGCCCGCGCAAGGTGCGCGAGAAGACCGAGGAGCGGTTGCGCGCGGTCTCGCTGAGCGGCCGGCTGGCGCAGTGGAACGCGCCGGGGACCTAGCGCTGGGCGCCGCGGCTGGACGCCACGACCGGGCGTGCCTAGGCGAAGGCGTCGAGCCCGGTGAGCTCGGCCGACCACGCCCAGAGCCGCTCGGCCTGGTCCGGGTCGGTGGCGTGCGGGAAGACGCCGAGCGCCTGACCGGTGACCCGCTGCTCGGGATCCGCGACCGGCGCGACGTCGCAGTCCTCGAGGTAGAGCCCGCCGAGTCCCTCGAGCATCGGTGAGGTCGCTCCCCAGACGGCCGTAGCGGCACCCGCCCCGGGCGACTTGAACTCCGGCAGCAGCGGCTCGCCGTCGGTGCCGTAGGTGAGCAGCGCCTCCATGTCCTCGTGCTTGAGGTGCCGACCGAGCGGGGTCAGGATCGCGCCGGGGTGCAGCGAGAACGCCCGAACGCCGTGCGCGGCACCGCGCCGGTCGAGCCCGACGGCGAAGAGCACGTTGGCCGTCTTGGACTGCCCGTAGGCCTGCCACTTGTCGTAGCCGCTGGTGAACCACGGGTCCTCCCACCGGATCCCGGAGAACTGGTGGCCGCCCGAGGACACGCTGATGACCCGGGCGCCCCCGTCGAGCAGCGGCCAGAGCCGGTTGACCAGCGCGTAGTGACCGAGGTGGTTGGTCGCGAAGTGCAGCTCCCACCCGGGCCCGACCTGCTCCTGCGGGACGGCCATGATCCCGGCGCTGTCGATGACGATGTCCAGGTGCCCGCCGAGCCCGAGCACCGTCCCGGCGTACGACGCGACGCTCGGCTGGTCGGCCAGGTCCATCGCGCCGAGCGTGACCCGCCTCTGCTGATCCTCGGGCAGCGCCGCGATCGCCTCGGCCGCGAGCTCGGGACGCCGGGCCGGCACGAGGACCTCCTCGGCGCCCGCAGCGAGCAGGGCGCGCACCATCTCGATGCCGATCCCGGAGTAGCCGCCGGTGACCAGCGCACGCCGGCCGCCCAGGTCGATGCCCTCGAGGACCTCCCCGGCGGTGGTGTGCAGGCCGAAGCCCGAACCGAGGGGCGCCTGCCCGCCGGCCTGCATCACGTGCCGGCCGGGAGGTTGACGTC
>JBJMIO010000127.1:0-7726 GCA_045806765.1 Marmoricola sp. | reverse complement strand
GCCGTCGGCCGAGGTGCCGCCGAGGCGCACGCTGACCGAGTTGCCGACCGCGTCCTTCATCTGCGAGGCGATGGTGCGCATCCAGATCAGCTCGTAGAGGCGGAACTGGTCGCCGGTGAGCCCGGTCTGCGCGGGCGTGCGGAAGTTGTCGCCGGCCGGGCGGATCGCCTCGTGCGCCTCCTGGGCGTTCTTGACCTTCGAGGCGTAGACCCGCGGGGCGTCGGCGACGTACTCCGAGCCGTAGAGCTCCGCGGCCTGGCTGCGCGCGGCCGAGACCGCGGTGGCGCTCAGCGTCGTGGAGTCGGTACGCATGTAGGTGATGTAGCCGTTCTCGTACAACCGCTGCGCGACCGACATCGTCGAGGAGGCGCTGAAGCCGAGCTTGCGGCTGGCCTCCTGCTGCATCGTGGTGGTGCGGAAGGGCGCGTAGGGCTTGCGGGTGTACGGCTTGGACTCCACCGAGCGTACCGTGAAGCCGGTGTCGTGCAGGGCCTCGACGAGCTGCTCGGCGCGGGCCTGGGTGACGTGGACGACCTTCGCGTTCGCCTTCAGCAGGCCGGTGTCCTCGAAGTCGGTGCCGCGGGCCACCCGGACCCCGTCGAGGCTGTGCAGCTTGCCGGGGAACATCCGCTGGTCGACCTCGGCGCCGGCGTCGAAGGTGCCCTCGAGGTCCCAGTAGGAGGCCATCCGGAAGGCGATCCGCTCGCGCTCGCGGTCCACGACCAGGCGGGTCGCCACCGACTGGACCCGGCCGGCGGAGAGGCCGGACATGACCTTCTTCCACAGCACCGGGGAGACCTCGTAGCCGTAGAGGCGGTCGAGGATGCGGCGGGCCTCCTGGGCCTCGACGAGGTCCATGTCGATCTCGCGCGGGGACTCCACCGCGGCCTGGATCGCGGCCGGGGTGATCTCGTGGAAGACCATCCGGCGCACCGGCAGGTCGGCCTTCGGCTTCAGCTCGTCGAGCAGGTGCCAGGCGATCGCCTCGCCCTCGCGGTCCTCATCGGTGGCCAGGAAGAGCTCGTCGGCGTCCTTGAGCAGTCCCTTGAGCTTGGTGATGTGCGCCTTCTTGTCCCGGCTGACCACGTAGACGGGCTTGAAGCCGTCGTCGACGTTGACGCCCAGGCGCGCCCACGGCTCGCCCTTGATCTTGGCCGGGATGTCCGCGGCGGTCTGCGGGAGGTCGCGGATGTGACCGATCGAGGACTCCACGACGTAGCCCCGGCCCAGGTAGCCCTCGATGGTGCGGGCCTTGGCCGGTGACTCGACGATGACGAGCTTGTGTGCCACGAGAGGTGGGTCCTTCACGTGCTTCTCGGTGGTGCGACGCGGCGGGATTGCCGGCAACAAGGTAGCGCGGACCGCAACCCTGGCAAGCCGGCGGTCCGTGCGGTGGGCCTCAGCCCAGGCCCAGGAACCCCTCCGCGACGAGCTCGCGGACCTCGTCCAGACGGGCCGGTACGTCGACCTCGCCGACCAGCTGTCCGATGGCACCGAGCAGCTGCCCGGTGCTCAGGTCGCCGTCGGCGGCACCGGCGACCGCGGCCGTCACGGTGTCGACCTGGCGGGCCCGGCGCATCCCGACCTGCTGGCGCAGCATGATCCGGCTCGGGTCTTCCGCACCCGCAGGTCCGACGGTCTCCTGGAGCACGTCGGCGCGCAGCCGCGGACGGGCGGCGAGCAGGGCCTCGTCGTCGGTACGCCGCAGCAGCCCGAGCCGCCCGAAGTGGTTCTCGATCTCCTCACCCAGCGGCTGCTGGACCTCCCACGGCCACTCCTCCAGCCGTACGTCGGGTCGCTCGGCGCCGCTGGCGTGCAACGTGATCCAGCCGAACCCGACGGCTTCGATGCGGCTCTCCTCGAACCAGGACAGCCAGGTGTCGTAGCGGTCGTAGTAGCCCGCCGCCTGCCCCGAGCCTGTCGAGGGGTGCAGCCCGGCGTCCTTGAGCCACAGCTCGACGTAGGAGGCCACGTCGAGGACCTCGCGCTGGACCACCCAGGCATCGCACCCGGGCTCCATCCAGGTGGCCAGCCGCTCGTCCCAGCCGCGATCGCTCTCGATCGCCCAGTTGGCGAGCACCTGGCCGAAGCCGCCGTCGGTGAGGTGGTCGGGCAGGGTGCGCACGATGTGCTCGACCACCCGGTCCCCGGGAAGGCCGGAGTCGCGGTAGACCAGCCGCTCGCCGGTGGCCGGGGAGATCACGAAGGGCGGGTTGGTCACCACCAGGTCGAAGCGCTCGCCGCGCACGGGCTCGAAGAAGCTGCCCTCGCGCACCTCGATACCGCGCTCGCCACGCTCGGCGAGCTCGATGCCGTTGAGGTTCGCGTTGAGCCGGGTCAGCCACAGCGCACGCTGGTTGACGTCGGTCGCGACCACGCTCTCCACGTGCTCGGCGAGGTGCAGCGACTGGACCCCGCAGCCGGTGCCGAGGTCCAGGGCGCGGGCCACCGGGCGGCGTACGGTCAGCTGGGCCAGGGAGGTCGCCGCCGGGCTGATGCCCAGGACGTGGTCGGGCCCGACGCGCTGCGGCCCGCCGTCCAGGCCGGGGGTGAGGTCGGAGGCGACCCAGAGGTTGCCGCCGTTGCTCTCGTCATCCGTGCCGTAGGGACGCAGGTCGACCCGCGCCGCGACCTCGCTGAGCGAGCGCTCGAGGATGCCCTCGGCGCACAGCGCATCGACCAGGCCGGGGAGCGCGCGCTCGGCCTCCTCGGCCGGCACGGTCGCCTGGAGCAGCCACATCCGCGTCAACGTCTCCAGCGGCGTGCCGCCGGTGCTGGCGCGCAGGCCCGGGGTGGTCTCGTTGCGACCGAGCGCCGACTGGGCCGTCGTACCGATCAGCTCGGCGACAGCGTCGTAGGTGTAGCCGGCGGCGTCGAGCGCGTCGCGCAGGCGTGCGGCGAGGTCGGGGGAAGTCACCCGGGCAGGCTACTCACCCCGACGCAGCGACCTCGACGAGCGGCCGGCTACTTGTAGCGACCCGGGACCCGCACGTCGAGCAGGTTCCGCATGCCGGCCTTGTACAGCGCGGCGTCGGTCTGCTGGACGAGCTTGAGCGAGGGGTTCTGCCACAGCGTGTAGATGTGCGCGCGCGGCGAGGTCGAACCGACGAGGTCGAGGATCGCGTTGGCCGCCTTGCGACCCGACTCGTTGGCGCCCTCCATCGTGGCGAGGTCGATGTTGGTCTTGCAGAAGTCGCCGGAGAGGAAGAAGTTGCCGATCGCGGTGCTGACCTCGGGTCGGTCCTTCCACGACCCGGCGGTGTTGACCAGCAGCGGGGTGTCGTTGGTGTTGCGCCCCGTCGAGGCGTTGTAGGCCACGCCCGGGTCGAGGTGCCAGGAGTGCACGTCCTCGGGAGCGAGCACGTCACCGACCGTGTGGTGGTAGCGGATCTGGGTGAGCACCTCGGTCGCGACCTCGGCCGGTGAGCACTCCTTGGCGGTCTTGCCGTAGACCATGCCCGGGGCGTCCCAGTTGGAGATGTCGACCGAGAGGCAGTCCACCGCGACCCCGTCGCCGTAGTCGGCCGGGAAGTCGCGCTCCTTCCAGAACTGCCCCTGGGTCAGCGCGGTCAGCGCCCACGGGGAGTCGATGAAGGTGATGTGGCCCAGGGTGATGGAGATCTTCTTCTTCAAGAAGTACTGGATCCCGACCATCCAGTCGGTGCGCAGCCGGTCGAGGTTGGCCAGGCTCGGGTCGGCGGCCAGCACCGGGCCGCCGAGGAACGCGCTGGCCTTGTCGACGGGCATCGCGCTGATGAACCAGTCGGCCTCGTGACGGTAGGAGTTCCCGGCGGCATCGAGGACGTTGACCGCCGTCATCCGGCCTCCTGTCATCTCGTAAGAACCCAGGCCGTAGCCGAACGCGAGGTTGACCCCGAGGCTGCGCAGCAGCGCGGTCCACGGGTCGATCCAGGCCTCGTTGGTCGGCAGGTCGAGGACGCGGTCGAGCGCGCCGTCGTTGCCCTTGCCGAACATGTTGTAGACGAAGGCCTCACCCATGTTGCCGATCGTGCGGGTGCTGGCCAGCGTCTCCTTGGCGGCCACCAGGTTGCGGGTCAGGCCGGCGGCCAGGACGTGCTTGTAGTCCGGTGAGCGGGTCGCGGCACCGACGAAGTCCCACCAGCTCATGTTCTCCCACTGGCCGAAGCGCCGTTCGGGGCACGAGGTGAGGAAGACCAGCAGGCGCTCGACGAAGTAGAGGAGCTCGTCGGGCGGGACGTCCTGGCCCTTGAGGTTCTCGACCAGGTAGCGGCGCAGGCCGTCGACGGTCAGCAGCGCCTGCGGGTCGGGCCCGATGCCGAAGATGAAGGCGTCCGCGCGACTCCCCCCGCGCAGGAACTTCCCGCCCTTGGCGGCACTGAGGTTGTCGTGCACGCCGTTCGGGTTGTCGCCGAACGGGATGCGTCGCATCGTGTCGGGGATGTGGTGGTAGAAGCCGGGGAAGAAGCGGAACCCGTGCTCACCCGGCAGGTCGGCGCGGCCTCCGGTGCCGGTGCCGGCGACCGGGATGCTGCGGGCCTTGCCACCCCAGGCCTTGGGCTCGAAGACCGTGACCTGGAAACCGCGCTCGGCCAGCTCGTGGGCCGCCGCCAGACCGGCCATGCCGCCACCGAGGATCGCCACGCGCTTGCCCGGCGTCGCGGCGAAGGCGGGGGCCGCCAGGCCCAGAGCGGGTCCCACAGCGGCGGCGGCGCCCAGGGCGCCTCCGGCCTTCAGGACGGTACGGCGCTCGAGCGGTGTGCCTGACTGGCTCGTCCCCACGACGACTCCTTCGGTCCTGCCCGGCAGCAGGTCGTCGATGACGTTATGACTGTCACAGTGGAGGTGTCAACGACTCGGGCGCTTCCGTGGACGAATGCCGACGGGGCGCCCCGCCTCTCGGCAGGACGCCCCGTCGGGACGAGCGGTGGTCAGGCCGAGGTGCTCCCGGCAGCGGCGGCCGCTGCATCGTTGCCCAGGTCCTGCTCACGCTGCTTGGACACGTACAGCGCCCCGGCGATGATCGCCACGGCGGCGAGCGCGATCACGATGCGCAAGGCGTCGTGCGCGTCCTTGCCGACGCTGATCTGGACGACGGCGCTGGCGATCAGCAGCGAGACCAGGTTCATCACCTTGATCAGCGGGTTGATCGCCGGGCCTGCAGTGTCCTTGAACGGGTCACCAACGGTGTCACCGATGACGGTGGCCTCGTGGGCAGGCGAACCCTTGCCGCCGTGGTTGCCGTCCTCGACCAGCTTCTTTGCGTTGTCCCATGCTCCACCGGAGTTGGCCAGGAAGACCGCCATCAGCGTGCCGGTACCGATCGCACCGGCGAGGAAGCCGGCCAGCGCCGTCACCCCGAGGCCGAAGCCCACCGCGATCGGGGCGAGCACGGCGAGGATGCCGGGCGTGACGAGCTCACGGAGCGAGTCGCGGGTGACGATGTCGACGACCTTGCCGTACTCCGGACGACCGGTGCCCTCCATGATCCCGGGGATGTCGCGGAACTGCCGACGTACCTCGTAGACGACCGCGCCGGCGGCACGGGCCACCGCGTTGATCGCCAGGCCGGAGAAGAGGAACACGACCGCCGAGCCGAGCAGCACACCGACCAGCACGGAGGGGTTGAAGACGTCGAAGCTCAGCAGGTTGAGCTCCTTGTCCGTCGGGTTGGCCTTCGCCAGCGCCTCCCCGACCGAGGTCGCGTAGGAGCCGAAGAGCGCGGTCGCCGCCAGCACGGCGGTCGCGATCGCGATGCCCTTGGTGATGGCCTTGGTGGTGTTGCCGACCGCGTCGAGCTCGGTGAGGATCTGCGCGCCCTCGGGGCTGACGTCGCCGGACATCTCCGCGACGCCCTGGGCGTTGTCGGAGACCGGACCGAAGGTGTCCATCGCGACGATGACGCCGACCGTGGTGAGCAGGCCGCAGCCGGCCAGCGAGACCGCGAACAGCGAGACCGTCAGCGTCGCGCCACCGAGCAGGTACGCACCGAAGACGGCGGCAGCGATGAGGAACGTCGTGAAGACCGCGGACTCGAAGCCGACCGAGAGCCCGGCCAGGATGACGGTGGCCGCGCCGGTGAGCGAGGTCTTGCCGACGTCCTTGACCGGCTTGTACTCGGTGCCGGTGTAGTAGCCGGTCAGCGCCAGGATGCCGGCGGCCATCACGATGCCGATGACCACCGCGGTGGAGGCGATGATCCGCGGGTCCCCGTCGATCCCGGACAGCGCGCCCGCGACACCCTTGAACTCGATCTTGTCGAACGAGCTCGGCAGGTAGACGAACGAGGCGATCACCGAGGCGACAGCGCCGATGCCGGCGGAGATGTAGAACGCACGGTTGATCGTGGTCAGGCCGTTCTCGCCCGGACGGGGCTTGCACAGGTAGACGCCGACGACAGCGGTGAGCGCACCGATGGCGGGGATGAGGAGCGGGAAGACCAGGCCCTTGTCGCCGAAGACCTGCGACCCGAGGATCAGCGCGGCCACCAGCGTCACGGCGTAGGACTCGAAGAGGTCAGCAGCCATGCCGGCGCAGTCGCCGACGTTGTCGCCCACGTTGTCCGCGATGGTGGCGGCGTTGCGCGGGTCGTCCTCGGGGATGTTCTGCTCGACCTTGCCGACCAGGTCGGCGCCGACGTCCGCGGCCTTGGTGAAGATGCCGCCGCCGACACGCATGAACATGGCGAGCAGGGCCGCGCCCAGGCCGAAGCCCTCGAGGACGCGCGGAGCTTCCTCGACGAAGATCAGCACGACGATCGAGGCACCGAGCAGGCCGAGCCCGACCGTGGCCATGCCGACCACACCACCGGTGCGGAACGCGATCTTGGCGCCCTTGTCGCGCCCGCCCGGCTGGTTGGCCGCGGCGGCGACGCGGATGTTCGCCTGCGTCGCGAGGTTCATGCCCAGCGCGCCGATGGACATCGAGAACAGCGCGCCGACGACGAAGGCGACCGAGCGGCCGATCAGCTCGCCCGTGCTCGCCGCGGGCAGCGCGAACAGGACCAGGAAGACCACGACGATGAACGGCGCGAGCGTCTTGAACTGGCGGGTGAGGAACGCGCTGGCGCCCTCCTGCACGGCGCGGCCGATGTCACGCATGCCCTGCGTGCCCTCGTCGGCGGCGAGCACCTGCCTGCGCAGCACGAAGCCGATGGCGAGCGCGATGACGGCAACGATCGCCACCACGACCACCACGATGTTGTCGCCGGCGGAGAAGGAGATCCCCGCGGCGAGGACGGACGCTTGCATCCAGCCTCCCGATTGCACTTGCCCACGAGCGCCCGGCCCGGCCTCGCGGCGACCTCGGCGCATGATTCAGCCACCGTCCCGACACGCCGGGCGGTGGACAGGTGCCGCAGTGTAGGAGGTGGGAGTCACCGGGTCGCACACCAGTTCCCACCGAGGCTGCTCAGCGGCTGTGAGGTGTGCGTCTTTCACGAACGAGAGCGGGACGGGAGGGGCTGTGTCAGGGTCGGCGTGCGTGGGCGGCGATCGCGGACCCGACGCACGGGCCACCGCACTCGAGACCGTGCTCGAGGGTGGGAGCCGCGGCGCACTGCTGCTGCGCCGGGTGCTCGCGGGCACACCCGCCGGGGAGAGCCCGCTGACGCACGCAGAGCTCGTCCCGGCCCGCGAGGGGAGCACCGAGCGCTGGCCCGAGTGGGTGCCCGAGCCCGTCCGCGCCCCGTTCCTCGCCCGCGGCGTGGAGAAGCCGTGGAGCCACCAGGTCGCGGCGGCCGACCGGG
>JBJMIO010000126.1:0-5480 GCA_045806765.1 Marmoricola sp. | reverse complement strand
GGAGCGCCAGACGCTGGCGAACTCGCAGCCGATCACGCCTCCACCGAGCACGACCACCGAACGCGGCACGCGGTCCAGCCGTAACGCGTGCTCGGAGGTGAGGACCCGCTCGCCGTCGACGTCGAGCCCGGGCAGGGAACGGCTGTAGGAGCCGGAGGCCAGCACCAGGTGTTTGCCGGCATACGTCGTGTCGCCGACCGTGACCTTGACGCCGTCCGCGGTGCGCTCCAGCGACTCGAAGGAGGTGCCGGTCAGTGCGGTGATCTTGCGCTTGCGGAACGCGCGCTCGAGCTGCTTCGAGGAGTCGGCGTCCTCGGCGGCCATCAACCGGGGGAGTGCCTCCACGATGGTGACCTCAGCGCCGAAGGAGCGCCACACGCTCGCGAACTCGCAGCCGATGACACCGCCGCCCAGCACGATCGCCGAGCTGGGCACCCGGTCCAGGCGCAGCGCGTGCTCGGAGGTGAGGACCGCCTCGCCGTCGACCTCCAGGCCGGGCAGCGAGCGGGAGTAGGAGCCGGTGGCCAGGACGACGTTCTTGCCGGTCCACCGGGTGCCGTCGACCTCGACGGTGTCCGCGGCGACCAGGCGGCCGGAGCCTTCGACGACGGTGATGCCGCGACCCTTGATCAGGCCGGTCAGGCCCTTGAAGAGCCGCTGGACCACGCCGTCCTTGTAGGCGAGCACGGCGGGCATGTCGATGCCCTCGAGCGTGGCCTTCACCCCGAACTGGCCGGCCTCGCGCGCCGCGTCCGCGACCTCGGCCGCGTGCAGCAGCGCCTTGGTGGGGATGCAGCCGACGTGCAGGCAGGTGCCGCCCAGGTCGGCCTTCTCGACCAGGACCACCGAGAGACCGAGCTGTGCCGCGCGCAGGGCACAGGCGTAGCCGCCTGATCCCGCACCCAGGATCACCACATCGGCGTGGTTGGCGTCCGCCACGGTCCCTCCGTCCCTCTCGGTCAGCTCGGGCCATCTTTGCACTTCTGTCCCACAAGTCCACCGGCAGCCCGACACGCGCGTTCGCCAGGTCCGCAGGTGCGACGACCGCCGATGCCGCACAATGGCGCGCATGGGTCTGCTCGATCGTTTCCGGCGCCGCGACCGCATGGTCCGCGGTGGCCCCACCGGCTCGACGGTGCGGGGTTCAGATGACGCCGACGCGCGCCACCTGCGTGACTTCGTCTCCAGCCGCCGCGGTGTCGAGGGCTTCGTCGAGCCCCGTACGACGGTCAGCGAGGTGACGCTGCTGCTGGTCGCCCACGACGGCGAGTGGACCCGCCGCCGGGTCGCCTCGGTGCAGTGGGCGCACGACTTCGCCAACCGCCTCGGTGTCCCGTCGTACGACGCCGCCGTGGTCGGGATCCCCCAGCGGATGCGCGACTACAACCGCCGGCAGAAGGCCGCCAAGGCGCCGAACCCGTTCTCCTCACCGCCGCCGACCCAGAGCTGAATCCGGCCCTGAGCTGGAACGGGCTGAGCCCGGCCGGACCAGAGGTCAGCGACCGCGCGCGGCGACCAGCTCGACCAGCGTGCTGATGCCGAACCCGGTGCCGCCGCTGGGCACGTGCCCCCACGGTGCGCCGCCGTTCCAGGCCGGACCGGCGATGTCGAAGTGCGTCCAGGGCACGTCCTCGACGAACTGCTCGAGGAAGGCAGCGGCGTAGAGCGTCGAGCCCCACCGCACCCAGTTGTGCTGGAGCAGGTCGGCCACCTTGCTCTCGGTGAGCACGGCCTGCCGCTGCGCCTCGGGGATCGGCAGGTGCCAGAACAGCTCACCGGTGCGTGCGGCTGCGGCCTCGACCTCGGCGACCGTCGCCTCGTCGCCGAACAGGCCGGCGATCCGGTCGCCCAGCGCGACCACGCACGGACCGGTCAGCGTGGAGATCTCCATGATCACGTCGGGCTCGTCCTGCACGGCCATGGTCAATGCGTCGGCGAGCACGAGCCGCCCCTCGGCGTCGGTGTTCATGACCTCGACCGTCTTGCCCGACAGCGTGGTCAGCACGTCGCCGGGACGCATCGCGCTGCCGCTGATCATGTTCTCGGCCAGGGGCAGGTACGCCGTGACGGTGACCGGGACCTCGAGCTCGGCGACCGCCTGGATCGCCGCGACCACCGCCGCCGCCCCCGCCATGTCGCACTTCATCGAGGCCATCGACCCGCTGGGCTTGATGGTCAGGCCGCCGGAGTCGTAGGTGATGCCCTTGCCGACCAGTGCGACCGAGCCGCGGGCCTCGGCCGGGGCGTAGGTCAGCTTGACCAGGCAGGGCGGGTTCGCGGAGCCGTCACCGACCGCGAGGATGCCGCCGCAGCCCAGCTTCTTCAGCGCCGCCGCGGAGAGCAGCTCGTAGGTGATCGAGGACTTCGCGGTCGCCTTGCGGATCTGGGCGGCGAACTCGGTGGGCACCAGCGCGTTGGGCGGGGTGTTCACCCAGTCGCGGGCCTGGTCGGTCAGCCGGGCGATGACGGTGCCCGCGCGGACCGCCTCGACAGCATCGCTACGCCGGGCGACGTCGCTGAGCACGACGACCTCGGCGATCGCGCTGCGCCGCGGCGCTGACTTCATGCCGGTGTAGGAGTAGAGGCCGGCGGCGAGCCCGTCGATGATGGCGCGCAGGTGGTCGCCGTCGACCGCGGGCAGGGCGACCGCGGCCGAGGAGACGTTGCCGAGGTTGCGCGCGGCGACGCCGGCCGCCCGGCGTACCTTCTCGGTGCTCAGTGCGTCGCGCGCGCCCACACCGACCACCAGCAGCGTGCCGGCGTTGAGGTGCCCGTGTGTCGGCACGCGGGCGGTCTCGCCGAACCCGCCGGTGAAGCCCATGGAGGCCAGCATCGGTGCGAACCCGCGACCGTAGGCCTCGGCGACCGGCTCGGCTCCCGTGCACGGCACCAGCGCGCCGCCCTTGCCGGTGCTGACAGCGACGACGACCAGGTCCGTGCGCACCTTGTCGGCCGAGCCCTTGCGCAGTGTGTACGTCGTCACAGGCCGAGGTTACCGGGCGCGTCGGGAGCCGCCGGAGCGGCTGCGGTAACTTCTGCGCCATGGCACTCAAGCAGTCCGTCCTGCACAGCCGGCACGTCGCCCTGGGCGCGAAGTTCTCCGAGTTCGGTGGCTGGGAGATGCCGCTGCAGTACGCCGGAGTGGTGCCCGAGCACACCTGCGTGCGTACGACGGTGGGCCTCTTCGACGTCAGCCACCTCGGCAAGCTGGTCGTCCGCGGCGAGGGTGCGCTGGAGTTCGTGAACTCCTGCTTCACCAACGACCTCGGCCGCATCGAGAAGGGCAAGGCGCAGTACACGCTGTGCTGCGACGAGCAGACCGGCGGCGTCGTGGACGACCTGATCGTCTACCTCAAGGACGACGACCACCTGCTGCTCGTGCCGAACGCGGCGAACACCGCCGAGGTCGCCCGCCGGCTCCAGGCGAAGGCTCCGGCCGGCATCACGATCACCGACCACCACGAGACGCACGCGGTCCTCGCCGTCCAGGGCACCAAGTCGGACGAGGTGATCCAGGCACTGGGCCTGCCCACGGACTTCGACTACATGGCCTTCTCCGAGTCGCCGTACGAGGGCGTCGACGTCGTGGTCTGCCGCACCGGTTACACCGGTGAGCGCGGGTACGAGCTGATCGCTCCCAACGAGGTCGCGCCCGCGCTGTGGGACGCGATCCTGGAGGCCGGTGCGGCCTACGACATCCAGCCCTGCGGCCTGGGTGCTCGCGACACCCTGCGCACCGAGATGGGCTACCCGCTGCACGGCCAGGACATCAGCATGAGCATCACCCCGGTGCAGGCCCGCCTGGGCTGGGCGATCGGCTGGAAGAAGGACGCGTTCTGGGGCAAGGCCGCCCTCGAGGCCGAGCGCGCGGCCGGTCCGGTGGTCACCCTGCGCGGCCTGGTCGCCGCGGGCCGCGGCATCGCCCGCCCCCACATGAGCGTGCGCCTGACCGGCGACATGCCGATCGGGGAGATCACCTCGGGCACCTTCTCCCCGACGCTGAAGAAGAGCGTCGCGCTGGCCCTGATCAGCTCCCAGGTCACCGAGGGCGCCGAGGTCAGCGTGGACGTCCGCGGCCGCGCCGAGGTCTTCGTCGTCACCAAGCCGCCGTTCGTCACCCCTGATGTGAGGGAGTCCTGAGATGACCAACGCCCCCGAGCCGAACTCGTTCCCGACCAGCTCCCCGGTGGTGCCGTGGTGGTGGCAGTGCACCGACGCCGACGGTCGCGTCCTGGAACCGGCCGAGGGCCGTCAGGACTTCCCGACGCGCAGCGACGCGGAGTCGTGGGTGGGGGAGTTCTGGGCCGACCTGGCCGACCAGGGCATTGCCGCGGTCACCCTCTTCGAGGGCGAGCGCGAGGTGTACGGCCCGATGTCGTTGAGCGCGTGACGACCGCTCGCTGACGAAACCTCAGACCGGCTTGCCGCCGATGCGCACCTGGGGCTTCGGCAGCCGCATGAAGCGGATCTGCAGCATCCGGATGTAGGCGTACATCGTGGTGCCCTTGTAGCTCTCGTCGGGGAACTTGGCCTTCAGCGCCTTGCGCAGCCGCAGTCGCAGGATCACCGTGTCGACCAGCAGCAGCAGGATGCTCGCGGTCCACAGGTAGTTCGTGACGCGCTTGATGCCGTCGTTCTGCACCGAGTTGCCGATCATGATCAGCACCAGGATCGGCAGCAGGAACTCGGCGAAGGTGATCCGGGAGTCGACGAAGTCGCGGACGAAGCGCTTGACCGGACCCTGGTCGCGGGCCGGCAGGAACTTCTCGTCGCCGGCCTTCATGCCCTCGCGCATCTTGCGGTTCGACTCGGTCCGCTTCTCGCGCAGCATCTTCTGCGCGGCCTTCTTGTCCATCCCGGCGCGGGCCCGCTCGCGAGCCGCCGCCTGGGCGTCCTTGCGCGACGGGGTCGGCCGGCCCTTGCCGTCGGGCCGGGTGGCCTCGTCAGTGGGCTGGGACTTCTCGGAACGGGACAACGCAGACCTCATCGCACGGGGGAGCGGAACGAACGAAGACTACCCGGCGCAGCCCGTGCTGATCGACTCGTCCCGGTCGACGCCTCAGTCCCGGTTCGACTTGCCCGGCAGGTCGAGCATCCGCTGCAGCGCCACCTTGGCCCACTTCTCGGTCTCGCCGTCGACCTGGATCTGGTTGACCACGTTGCCCTCGACCAGTGACTCCAGCGCCCAGACCAGGTGCGGCAGGTCGATGCGGTTCATCGTGGAGCAGTAGCAGACGGTCTTGTCCAGGAAGACGATCTTCTTGTCCGGGTGGGCAGCCGCCAGGCGCTTGACCAGGTTGAGCTCGGTGCCGATCGCGAAGACCGAACCGGCCGGTGCGTCCTCGACCGTGTTGATGATGAACTCGGTCGAGCCCACCAGGTCGGCCTTCAGCACGACCTCGTGCGCGCACTCCGGGTGCACCAGGATCTGTACGTCGGGCACCGTCGCGCGCAGCTCGTCGACGACGTCGGCGGAGAAG
>JBJMIO010000125.1:0-3328 GCA_045806765.1 Marmoricola sp. | reverse complement strand
GAACGCACTTCGGGTGTCGCGGGTCCAGACCACGGCCCCGTCCGGGACCTCGGCGAACCGTCGAAGTCGAGCCGCCACCCGCTCGTCGTGCTCGCGCTGGACCGCGACCAGTGCCTCGGCGAGGTCGGCAGGTGCCTGGTGCAACCGGCCGCCGACCCCGCAGACGCCGTGGCGCAACCCGCGCTCGGCACCGGCCGACCCCGGAACGCTGTCGTCACGGGAGCGCATCGGCGCGCGGTAGGTCGGGCTCATGCCCCCTACTACCCCAGCAGCTGCTCGGCCAGCAGCCGCAGCGACTCCTCGCGCGCCGGCGAGGCGTCGACAGGCGTTCCCGAGACCGCCCCGGCGACCGGGTGCACCATCACCTCGTCCACGGCGAACTCGGTGGCCAGGTCGCGCAGACGAGCCGCGGCAGACTCCGGCGTACCGATGACCCAGCGCCCGCGCATCGCCTCGACCAGCGGGCGGTGCGCGTCGGGAAGCGGGTCGGCTCGTGCCTCCTCCACCAGGCGCTGCGGACGCAGCGGCCCGCCGGTGCGCAGCGCGACCATGGCCTGGACCTGAGGCAGGGCGAGCGCCTCGGCCTCCTCCTGCGTCCCGGCCACCACGACGTTGACCGTCAGGAACGTCGTCGGCTCTGCGAGCTCCTCGGACGGCTGGAAGCCGTCGCGGTAGAGCGCGAGCGCCTCGGCGGTGCCGTTGCCGGAGAAGTGGTGCGCGAAGACGTAGGGGAGCCCGCGGGCCGCGGCGAGCCGTGCTGCGTAGTCCGAAGAGCCGAGCAGCCACACGGGAGGCCGCGAGGTCGCGGCGGGCGTCGCGTTCAGCGCGTGCAGCCGGCCGTTGACCTGGATACCGACACCGCCGGGACTCATCATCGCGATCACGTTGTCGACGTACGACGGGAACTGCGAGACCGCCTCGTCGGTGACACCGCCGGCGCCGTGACGCAGTGCGTACGACGTCACCGGGTCGGTGCCCGGGGCGCGGCCGATGCCCAGGTCGATGCGTCCGGGGTAGGCCGCCTCCAGCAGCGCGAACTGCTCGGCGACCACCAGCGGGGCGTGGTTGGGCAGCATCACGCCGCCCGAGCCGACCCGGATCCGCGAGGTCGCGCCGGCCACCATCGCGATCAGCAGGGGCGGGTTCGTGGCGGCCACGGCGGGCATGTTGTGGTGCTCGGCCAGCCAGTAGCGGTGGTACCCGGCATCGTCGGCCACCCGGGCCAGCCGCCTGGTCGCCGCGAGCGCGTCGCCGGTCGTCTGGTCGGTGCGGACGGGGACGAGGTCGAGGACCGAGAGGCGCATGCGGGGTCAACGCCGCCCCCGCCCCCGATCTTCCCTCGACACCCATGTAAGGACATGGCCGTCGGGCCCATGACTGCTGCGACGTCAGCGGCCCAACGGCCATGTCCTAGGCTTCGCACCATGGACGCAGCCGACGTCGAGAGCGACCTCGTCAACATCCTCTTCACCGAGGACCAGATCCAGGAGAAGCTCCGCGAGCTGGCCAAGAGCATCGAGGCCGACTACGAGGGCAAGGACCTCCTCATGGTCGGCATCCTGCGTGGTGCGGTGATGGTGATGGCCGACCTCGCGCGGGCCTTCAACCGGCACGTCACGATGGACTGGATGGCGGTCTCCTCCTACGGCTCGGGCACCAAGTCCTCGGGCGTCGTACGGATCCTGAAGGACCTCGACACCGACATCACCGACCTGCACGTGATCGTCGTCGACGAGATCATCGACACCGGCCTGACGCTGTCCTGGCTGATGAACAACCTGGCCTCGCGCCACCCGGCCTCCCTGGAGATCTGCACGCTCCTGCGCAAGCCGGAGGCGCAGCAGATGGACGTCGGGGTGAAGTACGTCGGCTGGGACATCCCGAATGAGTTCGTCGTCGGCTACGGACTGGACTACCGCGAGCAGTACCGCAACCTGCGCGACATCGGCACGCTGGCCCCGCACGTCTACAGCTGATCGAGGTCCCGCCCGGTCCCCGAATGGCGGGCGCGGGAGCGGGTTCTGGGGCTACCTGAGAGTATGTCCGGCGTGAAGCGAATTCTCCGCGGTCCCTGGTTGTGGATCGGTCTTGCCGTCGTCGGCGTCATCCTGGCGCTGCAGTTCCTCGTGCCCAACGGGGGCTACACGGGGATCGACACCTCCGAGATGACGGCGCACATCAAGAACGGTGACATCAAGAAGATCACCTTCGTCGACGGTGGCGACCAGGAGATGCGCGCCGAGCTGAAGAACGGCAAGAAGGTCATGGCGACCTGGGTCGACGGTCAGCAGGCCGACCTGGTCAAGGCGGTCCAGGCCCAGGTCGACGCGAAGAAGATCGAGAAGTACACCGCCAAGAACCCCAAGCCGAGCCTGCTGGGCTCGCTGGCCGCCACGATCCTGCCGTTCGTGTTCATCGTGGTGATCTTCCTGTTCCTGATGAACCAGGTCCAAGGTGGCGGCGGACGGGTGATGCAGTTCGCCAAGTCCAAGGCCAAGCTGATCAGCAAGGACATGCCGAAGACCACCTTCGCCGACGTCGCCGGTTGCGAGGAGGCGATCGAGGAGCTCGGCGAGATCAAGGAGTTCCTCCAGGAGCCCGCCAAGTTCCAGGCCGTCGGCGCCAAGATCCCCAAGGGCGTGCTGCTCTACGGCCAGCCCGGTACCGGCAAGACCCTGCTCGCGCGCGCCGTCGCCGGTGAGGCGGGCGTGCCGTTCTACTCGATCTCCGGCTCGGACTTCGTCGAGATGTTCGTCGGTGTCGGCGCCTCCCGCGTGCGCGACCTGTTCGAGCAGGCCAAGGAGAACGCCCCGGCGATCGTCTTCATCGACGAGATCGACGCCGTCGGCCGTCACCGCGGCGCCGGCATGGGCGGCGGGCACGACGAGCGCGAGCAGACGCTCAACCAGCTCCTCGTCGAGATGGACGGCTTCGACGTGCGCGGCGGCGTCATCCTGATCGCCGCCACCAACCGTCCCGACATCCTCGACCCGGCCCTGCTTCGCCCGGGCCGCTTCGACCGCCAGATCAGCGTCGACGCCCCGGACCTCAAGGGCCGTGAGCAGATCCTCAACGTGCACGCGCGGGGCAAGCCGATGGCGCCGGGCGTCGACCTCAAGTCCGTCGCACGTCGTACGCCGGGCTTCACCGGTGCCGACCTGGCCAACGTGCTCAACGAGGCCGCCCTGCTGACCGCGCGCCAGAACGGCAAGCTGATCGACGACGTCGCGCTGGACGAGGCGATCGACCGCGTCATCGCCGGCCCGCAGAAGCGCACCCGCCTGATGAGCGAGAAGGAGAAGCTGATCACGGCGTACCACGAGGGCGG
>JBJMIO010000124.1:0-24799 GCA_045806765.1 Marmoricola sp. | reverse complement strand
CGGTGGCGGTCACGACGTACGGGTGGTGGCGTGGAAGCTCAACGACGCCTATACCCGGGTCTCGTTCATCAGGGTGCTCGTCAAGGGCTTCCCGACCAGCTCGGGGCGCCACGGCGGCTGCCGGCTGCTGATCTCGCGCGACGGAGCCATGAACGTCGGCACCGGTGACGCCGCGACGACCGCGAATCCGCAGAGCCTGCGTTCCTTCGGCGGCAAGACGCTGCGCCTGAACCGGTTCACCGGCAAGCCTTGGCCGAAGAACCCGTGGCCGCACGCGAAGTCCCTGGTGCGCCGCTACATCACGACCTACGGGCACCGCAACATCCAAGGGCTCGCGCAACGCTCGGACGGCAGCCTGTGGTCGGTCGAGCAGGGCACCTTCCGCGACGACGAGGTGAACAACCTCGTCAAGGGTGGCAACTACGGCTGGCGTCCGGGTCCGGGGTACGACGAGTCCCCGCCGATGACCAACTACGCCCTGCCCGGCCCGCAGATCGGTGCGAAGTGGAGCTCGGGCGACCCGACCCTGGCGACCTCCGGCGGCACGTTCGTCTACGGCAGCCAGTGGGGCGAGTACAACGGCGCAATGGCCGTGGCCGCACTGAAGACCGAGCAGGTGATCTTCATGAAGTTCGACGCCAGCGGCAAGCTGCTGTGGACCAGGGAGCCGGCCGCCCTGAAGTCCTTCGGCCGCCTGCGCTCGATCACCCAGGCCCCCGACGGCGCCCTCCTGATCACCACCTCGAACGGCTCGAACGACAGCGTGCTGCGGGTCCGTCCCCAGTAGTGCTCAGGTTTCACCGGTTGACCGGTGAAACTCGGCGAAGCGCACCGAATCGGCGGTAGGTCGCCGAGTTTTACGTCGCTCGCGCCGCTCAGAACAGCCGAGCGAGCACCACCACGGCGAGCCACATCGCGAAGCCGACGACACCGACCCGGATGACGCCCGTCGGGTTCGTCATGAAGCGGCGCGCGCCCGAGGCCAGCAGCAGGAACCACACCAGGAACATCCCGATCGCGGCCCACCAGCCGTAGACCTTCAGGGCGCCGAAGATCAGGAACGGGTCGCAGGCGATCAGGATCATCCCGATGAAGGAGTTCCGGTAGACCGAGATGTCCTTGATCCGTCCCGGGGGCTGCTCGTCCGACATGCGCCCGACCGTACACTCGCGCAGTGACTCCCGTGACCCCCGGCACGATCTCGCCGCGCCGGCCCGTTCCCGCCCACATCCCCCGTCCTGAGTACGTCGACCAGCCGGCGCCGCAGAGGTTCACCGGCAGCGAGGTCAAGGACGCCGAGACGATCGAGCGGATGCGCGTCGCGGGCAGGATCGCGGCGCAGGCACTCGCCGAGGTCGGCAGGAACGTCGCGCCCGGCATCACCCACGACGAGCTCGACCGGATCGGGCACGAGTTCCTCCTCGACCACGACGCGTACCCCTCGACCCTGGGCTACCGCGGCTTCCCCAAGTCGCTGTGCACCAGCGCCAACGAGGTGGTCTGCCACGGCGTCCCCGACAGCCGCGTCGTCGAGGACGGCGACATCGTCAACATCGACATCACCGCCTTCATCGGCGGCGTGCACGGGGACACCAACGCGACCTTCATGACCCCGGGCGTGAGCCAGGAGGTGCGTGACCTGGTCGAACGCACCGAGGAAGCGCTGCGCCGCGCGATCAACGCGGTCAAGCCGGGCCGGCAGCTCAACGTGATCGGTCGCGTCATCGAGGCCTACGCGAGGCGGTTCGGCTACGGCGTGGTCCGTGAGTTCACCGGCCACGGCATCGGCACCGCGTTCCACTCAGGCCTGATCGTGGCGCACTACGACGACCCGCAGTACGACACCCTGATCCAGTCCGGGATGACGTTCACGATCGAGCCGATGCTCAACCTCGGCACCCACGAGTGGGAGATGTGGGAGGACGACTGGACGGTGGTCACGCGCGACCGGCGTACGTCGGCCCAGTTCGAGCACACGCTGCTGGTCACCGACTCCGGCGCGGAGATCCTCACGCTCCCCTGAGGCGGCGGCCCGACGCCGGCCTACTTGTCGTGCCCGTGCCCCTTGTGGTGCTCCTCGTGGTGCGGTGCCGGCTTCTTCGGAGGGACGGGGGTGGTCCTCCGGGTCGGTGCGGCCTTCGTCGGCGTGGCGGTCGGCGTCGGCGTGACGACCACCGTCGGGAGTGCCCCGATCAGCTGGGCTGCGGCTGCCAGGATCCGCTCGGAGGAGGCGCTGTCGAGCTTCCCGGAATCGCGGGCCGAGGTGGTGTCGCGCACGAGCGCCTCCAGGCGGGTGCGCGCGATCGCGAAGCGGTGCGCGCCCATCGCGTTGTCGATGCTGGTCAGCCGCGTCGACAGGTCGGGCACCTGGTCGGCTGCCGACCGGCTCTGCGAGCCGCACCCGCCGGCGGCCAGGGCAAGGCCGAGGGCCACGAGGACCGCGGCGATCCGGCGGTTCACTGCGCGTCCTGGATCGCGTGGTGCAGGTTGCCCAGCGGCCCCTGCAGGTTGCTCGGTACGCCGGACGGCACCGGGGTGGTCGGCGAGGACCCCGATCCGCCGGATCCCGCGAGGACGGCGACGAGCAGCACCAGCAGACCGGCGACCACGGCGACGGCGACCCCGACGAGCACCATCCGCCGGTCGACCGTGCGGCGCGGCGCCACGACCGGCGGGAGCGGCGCGAAGGGGGCCACGTCCGGAAGGCCCTGGCTCAGGTCGAGGACCTGGGTGTGCTCGGGCCCAGCGTGCGGGCCGGGATCCACGGCGCTCCCGACGATCGGGACCAGCCGGGTCGCGATCTCCGCGGCGGTCGGCCGCATGTCGGGGTCGCGATGCGTCGCGGCCTCGATCAGGTCGCGCCAGTCCGCGGAGACCGAGGGCGGGATCTCGGGCGAGGCCGTCAGCCGGGCCACTGCCGCCTCGATCGGCGTCCCGGCGTACGCCCGGACGCCGGTGAGCGCCTCGAGCAGCACCAGGCCCAGGGAGAACACGTCGACGGCGGGGGTGAGCAGGTCGCCGGCGACCTGCTCGGGAGCCAGGTACGCCGGCGAGCCGATCGCCTCTCCGGTGCGGGTGTGGTGGTCGGTCGAGCCGATGAGCCGCGCGATGCCGAAGTCCGCGAGCAGCACCCGGCCGTCATCGCAGAGCAGCACGTTGCTCGGCTTCACGTCGCGATGGACCACGCCAGCCCCGTGGGCGTAGTCGAGCGCGGTCGCGAGCTCGGCGCCGATCCGGGCCACCTCCACCGGCTCGAGCGATCCGGAGGCGATCGCCTCCGAGAGCGTCGCCCCCTCGGCCAGCTCCATCACCAGGTACGGATGATCTCCCTGGAAGCCCGCGTCGAGCAGGGTGATCAGACCGGGGTGGTTCAGGGAGGCCAGCGTGCGGGCCTCGTCGGCGAAACGGGTGCGGTTCTTGCCCTCAGCGGTATCGCGGAGGATCTTCACCGCGACCTGGCGGTGCAGCACCCGGTCGGTGGCCCGGTAGACGTCCGCCATCCCACCCGAGCCCAACCGCCCGTTGAGCACGTACCGGTCGTCGAGGACAGCGGGATGAGCGACCGTCGTCGACGGACTGCCAGGGCCAGACATGGCCCTCATCTGCCCGCTCCCGGAGCCTGCGAAACGTGACCCGCGTCGCTGTACGGAGCGCCCGCGGGAGCGTCCGGGAGCCCCAAAATGTCACGCTCCGGCGCGCTCAGAGCTGTCCGCTGAGCCGCTCCACCCGGAGTACCGCGAGCTCGTGCTCCGGATCGCCGCTCATCGCAGCGGCCAGGCGCAGGTGCGGCAGCGCCTCGGCGTACCGGGACTGGCGCTCGAGCGCGCGGCCCAGTGCGAACCGGACCCAGTCGTCGTCGGGGCGCTCCTCGACCAGCGAGCGCAGCTCGGCCTCGGCCGGGCCGAGCTGGACCCGGATCAGGTAGGCCCACGCGCGCAGCATCCGCAGGCCTGTGTTGGTGGGGTCCTGGGCCAGCGCCGGCTCGAGGACCTCGAGCGCCTCCTCGGGTGCACGCCTGCTGAGCAGGTCGAAGGCAAGGCGGTACGCCGACGCGGGTTCGTTCTGTCCCGGGAAGACGATGGGCGGTGCGGTCAGCTCGAGCTCGTCCATGACCTCACCACGGTAACTCGCGCAGGTGCATCAGCCCTCAGCGTTGCCGAAGACCATCGCCTCCATGTTCCAGTAGCCGCGCAGGTTCGTGATCTTGTGCTCCTCGTTGAGCTTGTAGCAGAAGACCCCGCGCACCTGGCTGGTGATCCCGTTCTCGAAGGCGCTGTGCAGCACCAGGATGTGCGCCACCTCGAGCTCGGAGGAGGACGGGAAGGTCTCCTGGCACTCGACGCGCAGGTTGTTGGTCGCGATGTTGGTGTCGAAGAATTCCTCGACCGCCGCCTTGCCACGCACACCGGTGCCGTCGGGGTTGGTGATCGCGGTGCCGATCGGGTCCTCGATCACGATGTCGTCGGCCATCAGTGCGAGCCAGCCCTCCTTGTCCCGGGCCTGGACGCAGCGCCAGGACGCCTGCGAAGCGGCGAGGGCGGGGCTGGTGGTGGACTGCTCGGTCACGGGTTCTCCTCAAGAAGGGGTCGACGCCACGATTCTCTGCGGTCCGCCCGTCCCGGTCAACGGTTTCATAGAGGGTTCGATGAAAAGTTGGGAACAGGCCGCTCAGCGCTTCAGGGCTCGTCCGAGCATCGCGAGGACTCCCCCGCACACTGCCCCCACGCAGCTGCAGGCCAGCACCAGGAGCACCACGGCGCCAGCGCCGGTGTGCCCGTCGTACGAGGCGATCATGAAGACCAGGGCGAGGACGAACCCGTAGACGGCGCCGGCACGAAGTGCTGATCGGCGCGTCGGGCGCCAGGCGCCGAGGAGCGCCCCGACGACCGCCCAGGGCAGCAGCACCAGCCCGGACCCGACGAACAGGACGGTCGCGCCGAGGAGGCCCAGTGCCGCACCGAGGCCGGCGGGGACCAAGAATTCTTCACGCAGGTGTTGCTCCATGCAAGGAGCATACCTAGACTGTCTAGGTATGAAGGACGAACGCATCCGCGGGCACCTCGACTCGCTCCTCCTCTCGGTCCTCGAGGCCGGACCGGCTCACGGCTACGAGGTCCTCACCGAGCTGCGGCGACGTAGCGGCGGCGAGTTCGACCTGCCCGAGGGCACCATCTACCCCGCTCTGCACCGCCTCGAGCGCCAGCACCTGCTGGCCAGCGAGTGGGACGCGACCAGCGGCCGCCGACGGCGCGTCTACCGGTTGACCGCCGCTGGCACGAAGCAGTTCGGCACCGCCACGTCGGAGTGGCGACGGTTCTCTGCCGGCATCGACGCCGTCCTCGGAGGTGCCTGATGACCACGATCACCTCGTACGTCGCGCAGGTCCGCGGGCTCCTGCACCTGCGGACCCGCGATGCCGATCGCCTGCTGGAGGAGATCGAGGCCCACCTGCTCGACGCCACCGACGCCGCGATCTCAGCCGGGCTCACGCGTGAGCAGGCCGAGCGCCGGGCAGTGAGCGCCTTCGGTCCCGCGACCGCGATCGCGGCTGCTGCCAACGGCGGGCCGATCGGCGCGCTCGCACGGCTGACCGGATCGCTCGCTGTGGTCGGCGCCCTGGGCACGGTCGCCGTCGCGCTCGGGACGCTCCTCGCGCACGGCCTGGCGAGCGTCACCTCGACCCGATGGGTCTTCGGGCTCCCGCCGGGCTCGACCGCCTCAGCTGCCCAGGTGCACCACTGGCTGGCCGTGCAGCCGAGCGCCCGCACGTGGCAGGGCGCAGCAGCCCTGGAGAACTCCGACGACTCCCTGCTCCTGCGCGGCGGTGCCGCCGTCCTCGGTCTGGTCCTCGCCCTCGTGGTGGTCGCGGTGGTGACACGGCGCTATCGCACCGCCGTGCCGACCTACCTGCTCACCGCGAGTGCCCTCGTGCTCGGCCTGGCCGCTCTCGCGCTCGCCGTCTCCGCCGGTCTCAGGCTCGACGCTCTCGACCGGGGAACCGGCCAGGCCTTCTCGGACGCGACCGTCGCGCTGATCGCCGCGCTCGGGTGCGTGCTGGTGCGCCGGCGACGGCTGCACGCGGTTCAGTCGCAGTAGTCGCAGGCGCCGGTGACCGAGAGCTGGGTGAAGCAGGTCGGGCACAGGCGCAGGACCGGCTCGGCCTTCTTGGGTGCCGCGGCGCGCGAGGCTCGTGGCGTGCTCGCGGCCCGTGTCCGGGCCGGTGCTGCCTTCGGGCGGTCCAGCTCCTCGATCGTCGCGACCCGGAACCCGAGGGTGGTCAACGTGTCGAGCGCACCGAAGCTGACCCGGTCCGGGTCGAGGTAGTCACCGGTCGCCTTGCCGTGGGCGTAGGCCAGGAGCGCGCGGGCGTCGTACCGCTTGCCGCGCTCGACGAGGACCTCGCCGCTCGGCTCGGAGAACCCCAGCGCCTCACGGAAATCGGTGGCGCCCTGCAGGTCGTGGTCGCGGATCGCGGTCAGCACGTTGATACGGGTCACGAGTCCGAGCGAGCGCACGCCCTGAGCCTAGCCGTGGGCCCGAGCCCGGCCGTGACCGGGACCGGTCAGCTGGTGCCCTGACGCCGTCGCGCCCCGAGCCGGCGGCGGCGAGCGGACAGCTTCGAGTCCTGGATCAGAGCGGCGCGGCGGAAGGCACGGTCGACCGACCTGGGGTCGACCTCGGCCTCGGCCTCGGAACGGTCGAGCTCGTTCGTCGTGCCCATCGCGTGCTCCTCTCCTCGCAGGCCCGGGCCTGCGGGTGCTCCTGAGGTAGAGACGCGTGCGGACCCGGATCGGTTGCCTCCGTGACCGAACCGTGACCTAGCTGCCGCGGGTCACGACCTGACGACCACAGGTGGGTAGTCGTTCGTCGTGATGATCCGGTACTGCAGGCCCGGCGAGGAGGCGGTCATCACGACCGAACCCTTGAGGATGGAGACGATCGACCCAAGCAGGCCCGAGCCGCGGCACGAAGCGAACCCGTTGTCGTCGCTCACAGCCGTGCACCAGTGGAGCGGCTGCGACTGGCAGAAACCGTGGACCGGGTCGCGCAGCAGGCACGGTCCGTCGAAGGAGACCGCAACGCCAGGAGCGCCGGTCCCGTCGTTGAAGCGCGCACGGGCCGAGAGCGTGAGCGTCAGCTGCGGGGATCCGGCGGTGATCTTCAGGATCGTCGCCTCCGGGGTCACCGTGACGGTCCTGCGCGAGCTCGGGTAGTAAAGGGCGCTGTCGGTGCTGTCGCCCCACCCGCCGGTGCCGTGGAAGTCGACGTAGTACGTCGTGGGTCGCGTGGGCTTCGGGACGTAGGTGACGCCGTACCCGTTCTCGACGCTGACCGGGACGTCGGTCGCGAGCACCGCGCCCGTGTCGTCGCGGAAGGTGAAGGTTCCGGTCACCCCGTCATCGCGTCCCTGGTCACCCCAGAAGACGTTCGCCGCGAGGTACAGCGTCGCGACGTCGTCGAGCAGGTTGTCAGGGTAGATCTGGACGCGCGTCGGCCCCGGGGTCGCCAGCGGGATGTCGGCGTGGGCAGGTGCGACGAGGGCGAGGGCGGAGCCGATGAGCGCGGTGAGCACCACCGCGACCAGCCGGGAAGGCGCGACACGGGACATGGCAGATCCTCTCGCCCCACCCAGTTCGAGCGACACGACCACGGTAACCCCGGGTTCCGGCGCTGCCTAGACCTGCTGGAGCTGGTCGGGGTGCGGGAGGCCCGGCACTGGGTACGTGTCGGATCATGACGACGACTCCCGAAGAACCCATCAGCGATCCCCAGACGGCTCCGTCCGGGGAGCCCGACGCATTTCCCGGTGCTCCCAGCGACGACCCGCGGACCCACCCCGAGCACGTCGAGCCCGCTCCCCCGGACGAGGCCGGTGACGCGCCGCAGCCCGACACGGACTGACCGACGAGCCGGGAAAGGTGCGGACGGGCTGGCTCGTAGGCCGGGTTCTGTTCCCCGGGCCGCCTCACGACGACCCGGCTGGCGACCATCCATCTAGCGGTGCCGTTGCCGGCACCGTCCTGCGATCTACCCGTGAGCTCGGGCGGGCCGCCCTCGAACGCTCACTGTCTGATCTTGCTCCGGGTGGGGTTTGCCTAGCCACGACGGTCGCCCGCCGCGCTGGTGGTCTCTTGCACCACCGTTTCACCCTTACCGCCGGTCCGGGGACCGACGGCGGTCTGTTCTCTGTGGCACTTTCCCGCGAGTCACCTCGGGTGGCCGTTAGCCACCACCCTGCCCTGTGGAGCCCGGACCTTCCTCGGTGGGGTCTCCCCCAACGCGGTCGCCCGGCCAGCCCATCCGCGGGCTCAGGATAGCGGTGTCGCAGGACCGCAGCACAACGGAAACAACTCCGAAATCACGACTCCCTAGCCTGCCGGTGATGACTCACCTCTTCGGGTCGTACGAGGCTCGAGGGCCGGCGTACGACGAGATGTTCACCGGCGCTGCCCCGCGCGAGGCCTACTCGCGCCTGGTCGGCACGCTCGGTGAGCTGTCCGCGCGCGAGCTCGCCTCGCGCGTCGAGGGTCTGCAGAGCAGCTACCTCGACCAGGGCGTCACCTTCGACATCGGCGGTGAGGAGCGCGCGTTCCCGATCGACATCGTGCCGCGCGTCATCGAGCAGGACGACTGGTCGCGGATCGACCTGGGCGTCCAGCAACGGGTCGCCGCGCTCGAGCTGTTCCTCGCCGACATCTACGGTCCCGGCGAAGCCTTCCGCGACGACGTGATCCCCCGGCGGGTGATCACCACGTCGAGCCACTACACCCGCGAGACGCACGGGATCGAACCCCCGAACGGGGTCCGGGTCCACGTCTCCGGCATCGACCTGGTGCGCGACGCCGAGGGCGAGTTCAGGGTGCTCGAGGACAACGTGCGGGTCCCGTCGGGCGTCTCCTACGTGATGACCAACCGGCGCGCGATCTCCACCGCCCTGCCCGAGTCGTTCGCCCAGCACCGGGTCCGCCCGGTCGCCTCCTACCCCCAGCGGTTGCTCGCCGCCCTGCGCGCCGCCGCGCCGGCCGGGGTCGACGAGCCGACGGTCGTCGTGCTGACCCCGGGTGCGTTCAACGGCGCCTACTTCGAGCACGCGCTGCTGGCTCGCACGATGGGCGTCGAGCTCGTCGAGGGCCGCGACCTGGAGTGCCGTCGCGGGCGCGTGCTGATGCGCACCACCCACGGCCTCCAGCAGGTGCACGTGATCTACCGCCGCGTGGACGACGAGTTCCTGGACCCGGTGCACTTCCGCGCCGACTCGCTGCTGGGTTGCCCCGGGCTGCTGAACGCCGCCCGCGCGGGCAACGTGACCATCGCGAACGCGATCGGCAACGGGGTTGCCGACGACAAGCTCGTCTACACCTACCTGCCCGACCTGATCCGCTACTACCTGCACGAGGAGCCCTTGCTCGCGAACGTCGACACCTGGCGCCTGGGCGAGCCCGAGCACCGCGAGGAGGTGATGGACCGGCTCGCCGAGCTGGTCCTGAAGCCCGTCGACGGGAGCGGCGGCAAGGGCATCGTCATCGGGCCGGCGGCGAGCACCACCGAGCTCGCCGAGCTGCGCGCCGCCGTGCTCGCCCAACCCAGGTCGTGGATCGCGCAGCCGGTCGTGCAGCTGTCGACGGTCCCGACGTACGTCGACGGCACGATGGCGCCGCGACACGTCGACCTGCGCCCGTTCGCCGTCAACGACGGCCAGAAGGTCTGGGTGCTTCCCGGCGGTCTGACCCGGGTGGCACTCGCCGAGGGCGAGCTGATCGTCAATTCTTCGCGCGGCGGCGGCTCGAAGGACACCTGGGTCCTGGCGGGCCCGGGACCCGCGCCGGCGCGCGAGGAGCCGGCGTCGAGCGGACCGCGAGGGATCGCGCCCCTGGACGGTGGGCCCGTGGGTGACAGCCGGGCGGCGCAGGCCGAGCAGCAGCAACAGCAACAGCAGCAGGCTGGGGACGGAGGTGCGCCGTGCTGAGCCGGATCGCGGAGTCGCTGTTCTGGATCGGCCGCTACGTCGAGCGCGCCGAGGACACCGCACGGATCCTCGAGGTCCAGACGCAGCTGATGATCGAGGACCCGACGCTCGACATCCCGGCGACCTGCGAGGAGGTGCTCGCGATCATGGGTGCCCCGGTCGCACCGGGCGAGGTCGTCGGCACCACCGAGCTGCTCCAGCGGCTCGCCTACGACCCCGCCTCCACCACCTCGATCCACGCCACCCTGCGTGCGACCCGGGAGGTCGCCCGGCGTGCCCGCGAGACGCTGTCGACCTCGATGTGGGAGGCCGTTAACACGACCTGGCGCGCGATCCCCAGCGGACGCTTCGAGTCGATGCAGCCCAGCGTCGCCTTCAGCTGGGTGCGTGACCGCGCCGCCCTGATCAACGGCACCGCGGATGCCACCATGCCCCGGGACGAGGGCTGGCAGTTCCTGATGCTCGGGCGCTCGATCGAGAGGGCCGACATGACGGCGCGCCTGGTCTCGGCGGCTTCGGTCTCGGCATCCTCGGCGTGGAGCACCTCGCTGCGAGCCAGCGGTGGCTACGAGTCGTTCCTCCGCACGTACAACGGGCTGGAGACCGACCGGAAGGCGGCGGAGTTCCTGGTCCTGGACCGGCTCTTCCCCCGCTCGGTGGTCTTCGCGCTGAGCAGGGCGGAGCAGTGCCTGGAGAACCTCGAGTCGGCCGGTCAGCGGGCGGGCTTCCAGAACGAGGCTCAGCGGTTGCTCGGCCGGACGCGCGCCGAGCTGGAGTACCGCGCCCTGGCCGACGTGCTGACCGACCTTCCCCACGAGATGGAGCGCCTCCAGCGCACCTGCGCCCTGGCGACCGACGCGGTCACCCGGCAGTACTTCGCCGGGTCGGTCGCCACGATCTGGAACCCGGGACGGTGGTGAAGGTGCAGCTCAAGGTGGTGCACACGACGGGGTTCAGCTATGAGGGCGGAGCGGCCGCGTCGTTCAACGAGGCCCGCCTGACACCGCAGACCCTCGCCGGCCAGATCGTCGTGCACACCCGGCTCGACGTGACACCGCACCCGTGGACCTGGACCTATCGCGACTACTGGGGGACCCAGGTCACGGCGTTCGAGGTGCTCGACCCTCACGACTCGCTCACGATCACCGCGACAGCGACCGTGCACACCGATCCGGTGCAGCACGTCGTGGGAAACCGGGTCCCCTGGGAGGCTCTGCGCGCGAACCAGGTCTACGACAGGTTCACCGAGCTGCTGGAGATCCGCGACCGTGTGCGACCGCCGCCCGACCTGGCGGCGCGGTTCAACGAGATCGGGCGCTCCAGCCCGGACCCTGACTCGGCTGCCCGCGCGATCTGCTCGCTGATCCACGACGAGGTCGACTACGTGGTGGGCTCCACCGACGTGCAGGGGCGGGCCGAGGACTCCTGGTACGCGCGAGCCGGGGTGTGCCAGGACATGGCCCACCTGGTGATCGGAGGCCTGCGCCAGCTCGGCATCCCGGCACGCTACGTCTCGGGCTACCTGCACCCGAGCAGCGAGCCCGAGATCGGCGTCGCTGTCCACGGCGAGTCGCACGCATGGGTGGAGTGGTGGGACGGCGGGTGGCACGGCTACGACCCTACGAACGACACCGAGCCCGCCGAGAGGCACGTCGTGGTCGCGACCGGTCGCAACTACGCCGACGTGAGACCGCTCTCGGGGATCTTCACCGGGTCGGGGGCATCCTCGATGTTCGTCGACGTCCAGGTGACCCGGCTGGCGTGATCAGGCCGTGAAGCGGACGGTCCGGGTGGCCGGGTCGGCCTCGGCGAGCGTCGCGGTGATCTCCTCACCGACCGGGAGCGCGGAAGCTGAGGTCACCTTCGCCTCGACCGCGACGTCGCGCACCACCAGATCGCCCTTCGCGGGGTCGTCGTGATCGGCCTCGACCACCACACCGGAGAAGCTCCGGCCGATGTCACCCTGCAGGGTCGCGGCCTCCACCAGGCTCAGCACCGCGTTCTCGTAGGTGTGCGCGCGGCGTCCCGACTCGCGCATGGCGTCGGGCAGGTCGGGCAGCGCGTCGCGGACCCACTGCGGGACCGGCTGGCCGGCGCAGTGCGATGCGCACACCTCCAGGCCGAAGCGGTCGACGAGGCGTCTCAGCGGCGCGGTCACGTGGGCGTACTCGGCGGCCAGCGCGGCGTGCAGCGGCTGGTCGGGGACCTGGCCGTCGAAGGCGGCGTACCCGGCACCGCGCAGCAGCGAGGTGCACGCGGTCACCATCGCCAGGTGCGCGGGCTGGGTCGGGTCGAGGGTGCGGATGAAGTCGGCGTACCCGAGCTGCTGGGGCCACGCGATGGCCAGGCCCTTCGCCGTACGCCGCAGCCGGTCGACCGCGTGCGGGTCTGCGGGCGGGAGGGTGCGCAGGACGCCGACCTTCGCCTCGACCATCATCTGCGCTGCAGCGAACCCGGTGAGCAGGGAGATCTGGGCGTTCCAGTCCTCGACCGGCAGCATCGAGCGGAAGGACAACGACCACGAGGTGCCGCCGGCGCTCGGCACGCAGTCGACGGTCTGCTCGGGCATCGGCAGGCTCACGCCGCCGCGTGCCTTCTCCTGCTGCTGGCGCAGGGTGCCGACCTCCTTGAGCAGCTGCAGGACCGGCGTGGCGGTACCGGCGTCGAGGTCCTTCTGCACGCCCTCGTAGTCCAGGCGCGCGGTGGAGCGCACCCGAGCCCGCTGGACCTTGGCGCTGGTCTGGGCCCCGTGGGCGTCGAGACCGATCGTCCACAGGAAGGCCGGTCGTACCTGGTCGGGCAGCAGCGAGGCGGCCGCCTCGGAGAGCTCGGTGGGGTGCAGCGGGATCTTCGAGTCCGCACCGTAGAGCGACTCCCCGCGGGCGCGCGCCTCGGTGTCGATGGCCCCGCCGGGCGCGACGAAGGCGGCGACGTCGGCGATCGCGTAGTGCACGACGTACCCCTCGCCGTCGCGCTCGAGGTGCATCGCCTGGTCGAGGTCCATGGACCCCACCGGGTCGATCGTGACGAGGGCGAGGTCGGTGCGATCGAGGTCGGGCAGGCGCGGCGCGCTCGCGGCCTGCTTCGCCTCGGCCACGACCGCGGCCGGGAAGTCGACGTCGAGCTTCTGCTCGGCCTGGATGGCGCGGATGCCGTCCTCCAGCGCGGGGACGGGGTTGCGGACCCGCAGGACCCGAGTGCTCACGTGACTCCTCCGTGGTGACGGCCGGTCCGGAGCCGGCGGCGTGGCCACCCTATGCTTCCACGCGTGCTGATCCTGCTGCCGCCGTCCGAGGGCAAGTCCTCCCCGAAGCGCGGCAAGGCCCTGGACCTGGGATCCCTCGACGCTCCGGAGCTCACCGCGGCACGACGGCGCGTGGTCGAGACCCTCGCTACCCTGTGCGCCGAGGATCCCGCGAAGGCAGCCGAGGTCCTCGGTCTCGGGCCCACCCAGGCTGACCTCGTCACCGCCAACGCGGGTCTGCTGAGCGCTCCCACCGCCCGGGCGGACTGGATCTACAGCGGGGTCCTGTACGACGCCCTCGGGCTCGCCACCCTCGAGGGACCGGCACGCGCGCGGGCCACCCGCTGGCTGGCGATCATGTCGTCGGCGTTCGGAGTCGTCCGCCCGGGCGATCGCATCCCGGCGTACCGGCTCTCGGGCGACACGAACGTGCCGGGGCTCGGGATCATCAGCAGCTACTGGCGCCCGCACCTCGACGCTGTGCTCACCGAGGCCGCCGGCACCGGCCTGGTCATCGACCTGCGCTCGGGGATGTACGCCGGGTTCTGGCGTCCGCCCACGTCGATCGCCCGCAAGGTCGCGACGGTGCGCGTGCTGCACGAGCACCGCGGCACCCGCAAGGTCGTGAGCCACTTCAACAAGGCCACCAAGGGTCGCATCGTCCGCGACCTGCTCGTCTCCGGCGTAGCCCCGCGCAACCCGGTCGCCCTCGCCGCGCACCTGCGCGACCTCGGCTGGAGCGTCGAGGAGGCCGCGCCCACGAAGGCGGGCCAGCAGCTCGACGTGATCGTCAGCGAGCTCTAGGCACGTTGAGGACGAGTCCTCAGAGCGGTGCGTCCGTCGGGCGGGCGTTGAAGAGTCGCAGGCTGGAGAGCAGCTCGTTGCCACCGATCCCACCGCGGTAGTAGGAGATCACCGTGACCGAGGCCGGTGAGAGCTCCATCCGGTACAGCGCGTCGAGCGGTGCCCCGAGGGCGTCGGCGACCAGCGTCTTGATCGGGGTCACGTGGCTGACCGCGACGACCGTCTGGCCGGTGTGCGCGGCGATGATCCGGTCGCGCCCGGCCAGGACCCGTTCGGCCACCACGGAGAACGACTCCCCGCCGGTCGGCGCGCGGTCCAGGCTGCCGAGCCAGGCGTCGAGGTCGTCGGGGAAGCGCTGCTGGATGTCGGCGAAGGACAGGCCGTCCCAGGCGCCGAACTCCATCTCCGCGATCCCGGCCTCCTCGCGCACCGGTTGGGCGAGCATCTCGGCGAGGATCTCGGCGGACTCCCGGGTCCGGCGTACGGGGCTGGTGATCAGCGCGTCGAGGACCGGCGCCATCGGCATCAGCCAGTCACCGGTCGCGCGGATCTGGGCACGACCCTCCTCGGTCAGCCCCGGGTTCGAGCCGCCGAGGCCGCCGGAGAACAGCTTGCGCTCGGTGTGCTCGGTGACGCCGTGGCGCACCAGGATCAGAGTCGTGGGCGGGTCGGTCGGCGCGGACCAGCCCTGCTCGGTGAGCGACTTGGGCTTGTCGTCGGTCGGCGAGCTGTCGGTCGCGACGCTGGCAGGAACGGCGGTCGGCCGGTCGAGCGCCTCGTTGGCCAGCCGGTCGGCGTGGCCGTTCTCCCCGCGCGGCACCCAGGTCCACCGCGTGCCCGGCGGCGCGAGCTCGGAGGCGCGCGTGTGAAGCGGCACCATCGCGGGGTGCTTGACCTTCCAGCGACCGGCCATCTGCTCGACCACCAGCTGGGAGTCCATCCGGACCTCCACGCGCGCGCCGGGCGCGTGCTCGGCGGCGAGCTCGAGGCCGGCGATCAGGCCGGAGTACTCCGCGACGTTGTTCGTGGTGACACCGAGACGCTCGGCTGCTTCGGCGAGCACGGCACCGGTGGCGGCGTCGAGCAGCACCGCGCCGTACGAGGCCTGGCCGGGGTTGCCGCGCGAGGCACCGTCAGCCTGGACGACGACCGCGTCCGGGACCTGCTGACTCACAGGCCCGATTCGCTCGTCCGCACCAGGATCCGGTCGCACTCCTCGCAGCGCACGACCTCGTCGGCCGGCTTCGCAGCGATCACGGCGAGGTCCGAGGCGTTCAGGGTCAGGCGGCAGCCCTCACACTCCTTGCGGCGCAGTCTCGCGGCGCCGACCCCGCCCTTGCTCAGGCGCAGCTTCTCGTAGAGGGCGAGCAGGTCCTCGGGCAGCCCGGTCACCTCGGCCGCGCGCTGCTCAGCGGTCTCGCCGAGCTGGCGCTCCAGGTCACCGGCGCGCGCGGCGCGGGTGGTCTCGAGCTCGCCGGCCTCGCGGTCGATCTTCTCCAGCGCCTCGGTGCGGTGCTCCAGGTCGGCCTGGGCTGCCTCGAGGCGCTCCATCACGTCGATCTCGACGTCCTCGAGGTCGGAGATCCTGCGCTTGAGGGACTCCAGCTCACCGAGCATGCTCTGCAGCGCCTTCGGGTCGCTGATCGAGCCCGAGTCGATCATGCCCTGGTCGCGCTCGCGACGGGCCTTGACCTGCTCGACGTCGGCGTCCGCGCGCTTCTGCTCCTCGGTCAGGTCGGTCACCAGGATCCGGGCGTCCCGCGCGGCGTCGTCGACGTCCGAACGACCACGTGCCAGCTCGGCCAGCGCCACCGCCTCGGGGATCGTGGCGAGCTGGTGCCGCAGCGCGTCGAGGCGCGAGTCGAGCGCCTGTACGTCGAGCAGCTTCAGCAGGGCGTTCGGGTCGGCTTTCAGCGGGTGCTCCTCGGTTCAGACCCGGAAGGTCCACGGATCGGTGGGGGTGGTGCTCACGTGCACGGTCACCGTATCCGTCGGGTTGAGCTTGTCGAAACCGCGAGCCCCGTCCTCCCCGAGCCGCCCGTCCGCGAGCGCGGCGACCAGGCGCTCGCGCAGGACCGGCAGCCACAGCGACTCCGCTGCCCAGTGGGCGACGTCGACCAGGGCCGGGCCGCCGTCCTCGAGCGCCTCGGAGGCGGGGTGGTGGCGCAGGTCGGAGGTCACGTAGACGTCCGCGCCGGCAGCACGGGCCCGGCCGAGCAGGAAGTCGCCGGCTCCCCCGCACAGCGCCACGGTGCGGACCTCGCGGTCCGGGTCCCCGGCGATCCGCAGACCTGCCGCGGTCGGCGGGAAGACCTGCGCCGCGTGCTCGGCGAAGGTGCTCAGGCTCATCGGCACAGGCAGGGTCCCGATCCGTCCCGAACCGCGGGTCGGATCAGGCAGTGCCGCCAGCTCCACGACGTCGTAGGCCGGCTCCTCGTAGGGGTGCGCGGTGAACATGGCCGCGAGCACCTTCGCGCGCAGCCCACGGTCGGCGACGACCTCGACGCGGACCTCCTCGACCACCTCGAGCTCCCCCACCGAGCCGATCGTGGGGTGAGCACCCTCGAGCGGACGGAAGCGCCCCTCGCCGGGCGTGCTGAAGCTCGCCGAGTCGTAGTCGCCGATCGCTCCGGCGCCGGCGTCGGTGAGCGCGGTGCGGACCTTCTCGGCCTCGGCTGCGGGCACGAAGACCACGATCTTGTCGCGGGGGTCCAGCGGGTCCGCCTCCAGCGGGCGTACGTCGGTCAGGCCGAGGGCGAGCGCGATCGACTCGCTCACGCCACCGGCCGGGGAGTCGGCGTTCGTGTGCGCGGCGTACAGGGCGCAGCCGTTGGTCAGCAACGTGTGGACCACGCGCCCCTTGCTGGTGCTCGCCGCCACGGTGCTGGTGCCGCGCAGGAACAGCGGGTGGTGCACGACGACCAGGTCGGCCCCGAGGGCGACGGCCTCCTCGGCCACCGCCTGCACCGGGTCGACGGCCAGCAGGATCCTGGAGACCTCCACGTCGGGATCCCCGCAGACCAGGCCGACCCGGTCCCACTCGTCCGCGTGGTGCGGCGGGTACCAGTCATCGAGCTGGGCGAGGACGTCGGCGAGGCGCATGGGGGCAGGCTAGCGGCCAGCTCCGGCGTGAGCCTCCTGCTCGGTGGCTGAGCTCGCGGACGGTCGTACGTCGAGCTCACGCCACCGCGGCTGCAGGGTCGGTGCCATCGTGGTCACGAAGTAGGCGCCACCTACGACCAGCAGGGCCGGCGACAGCCCGATCCCGGCGATCAGGACGCCGCCGAGCAGCCCGCCGAACGGGATCAGCGACCAGCTCATGGCCAGGTTCAGCGAGGTGACCCGTCCCATCAGCGCGGCCGGGATCCGTTCGAAGAGGACCGCGCCGAGCACCGGGTTGAGGAACCCCGACGCGAAGCCGCCCACCACGGCGACCGCGAGGACGATCGTCATCGGGGAGTCGAGGGCCAGCGCGACGAAGCGCGGGATGCCGGCGAACATGAACGCGACGACGAAGACCAGGTAGCGCGGCAGCCGCTCGCCGTACGCCGCCGCGACGACCGAGCCGCAGATCGCGGCTCCTCCGAAGGTCGCCCCCAGGATGCCGACCGCTGCGACCCCGTGGCCGCTGTCGCGCGCCCAGACCGGGACCAGGACGGAGCTCCACGCGGCGTCGAGCAGGTTGGTGACCGCGACCATCACGCCGATGCCCATCAGGACCGGGTCGCGGCGCATGAAGTCCCAGCCGCCGCGCAGCTCGGCGCGGTAGGACGGCTTGTCCTCCCTCTGCTCGGGACGCGCGACGGCGGCGGTGGTGAGCATCAGCACCAAGCCGGAGACGAGGAAGGAGGCGGCGTCGGCGACCAGAGCGTCCGCCGCGCCGAGCAGTGCCACCAGGCCGCCGGCCAGCGCGGCTCCCGACATGCTCGCGCCACGCTCGACCGCTCCGGTCAGGCCGGTGACCCGCTCGGTCGGCAGCCCGACCTGCTCGACGATCTCGGGCAGCATCGCGTGCTTGGCGGCGTCGCCAGGGCCGCGCAACGACCCGGCGAGCACCACCAGCACGACCAGCAGCGGGAACGAGAGCACCCCGGCGACGTGCGCCAGCGGGATCGCCCCGACGGCAAGCACGCTCGCCAGATCGCAGGTGATCGCGACGCGGCGCGTGCCGATGCGATCCGCGATCGGACCCATCAGCGCCTGCAGGGTGACCAGGGGCGCCATCTCGGCGAACGCCACGATGCCGGTCCGGGTCGCCGAGCCGGTGGTCGTCAGCACGAACCAGGGCACCGCGATCCCCGAGACCCGCGTGCCGGTGACCGAGATGGCCTGGGCCGTCAGGTAGCCGACGAACGGGAGCCGCGCGCTCACTCCTCCCCCGGTCCCTCGCCGAGCTCGACCGCACCGGGCCGCACGTAGGCGTTGAGGTTGAGGATGAACGGCGCGGCGCCCTCGACGTCCTCGTCGTCCTCCTCGACGCCGTCGAGCAGGGCGTGGATCTCGCGGACCAGCGCCTCGGCCCGCTCGGGGCTGAGCCGCAACGACCAGTCGCTCATGTCGCCGGCGTCGCGCCATCCGATCGGCAGGTAGCGCCGCTCCTCCATCGATCGCTGGATCCGGTCGCGCTGGAACATCGTGACGGCCTGCAGGTAGGCGTCGTAGGTGTCGTGGTCCTCGGGCGTCGTCATGTCGGCGTCCTGCGTCTGCGTGCTCTGGTGCGCCGCGCGCCACCACCGGTCGCGCGCGTTGCCGCGCTCGGTGTCCTCGACCACGAACCCGTGCTTCTCCAGCTGGCGCAGGTGGTACGACGTGGCGCCGCTGTTGAGCCCCAGGCGGACCGCCAGCGTGGTGGCGGTCGCGGGTCCCTCGCTGCGCAGCAGGCCGAGCATCCGCAACCGGCCCGGGTGGCTCAACGCCTTCAGGCCTTCGGGAGTCGGACGGACGAAAGAACGCTCCATGCCGTCAGGCTAGATCACAAAGAACTCTTTGCAAAGGTTTCTTTGCGATTAGGCCCTAGTTGACCTGGCGGTCGCGCCCTTCCCAGTACGGCGCCCGCAGCTTGAACTTCTGCAGCTTGCCGGTCGCGGTGCGGGCCAGCACGTCGCGGAACTCCACGCTCGAGGGTGCCTTGTAGCGCGCGACCTTCGACTTCACGTAGTCGATCAGCTCCTGCTCGGTCAGGCTCGACCCCTCGCTCTTGACCACCAGTGCCTTGATGGTCTCCCCCCACTTCTCGTCCGGTACGCCGATCACGGCGACCTCCGCGACGTCGGGGTGGGAGAAGATCGCGTCCTCGACCTCGATCGAGGAGACGTTCTCCCCGCCGGTGATGATGACGTCCTTCTTGCGGTCGGAGATCGTGAGGTAGCCCTCGTCGTCGACGAAACCACCGTCGCCGGTGTGGAACCAGCCGCCCTCCAACGCCTTCGCGGACTCCTCGGGCTGCTCCCAGTAGCCCTCGAGGACCACGTTGGACCGGGCGAGTACCTCGCCCTCCTCGTCGATCTTCAACGTCACGCCGAGCGCCGGGTTGCCGGCCCGGACCAGCTTGGCCGCCCGTTCCTCACCCGAGAGGTGATCCCACTCGGCGCGGGTGCGGTTCACGGTGAGCACCGGCGAGGTCTCGGTGAGGCCGTAGATCTGCATGAACTCCCAGCCGAGCTCGGCCTCGACGCGCGCGACCGTCTTGGTCGGCGGCGGCGCTCCGGCCACGATGATCCGAACCTTGTCGCGCCCGGGGATCTCGCCCTCCCAGGTCTGGGCGGCCTCCAGGACGGCTGCCACGACGGCCGGTGCCGCACACATCACGGTCACGCCGTACTTCTCGACGCGACGCAGGATCTCGGCTCCGTCGACCTTGCGCAGGATCACGTGCGGCACACCCAGCCCGGTCATCGCGAACGGCATGCCCCAGCCGTTGGCGTGGAACTGCGGCAGCGTGTGCAGGTAGACGTCGCGGTCGGTCACGCCAGCGTGCAGCGCGAAGGTGACCGCGTTGGTCCAGATGTTGCGGTGGGTGATCTGCACGCCCTTGGGCCGCGCGGTGGTGCCCGAGGTGTAGTTGATCGTCGCGGTCGCGTTCTCGTCGTGCTCCCAGGCTCGCGGCTCGACGCCGTCGAGGTAGAGGTCCTCGTCCTGACCGAGGACGAAGGTGAACTCCGCCTTCACCTCGGCGAGGCTGTCGACCAGCTCAGGGTCGATGTAGAGCAACCGCGCGCCGGAGTGCTCCACGATGTAGGCGACCTCCTCGGCCGAGAGCCGGAAGTTCACCGGCACCAGCACCCGGCCGTACCCGCAGACGCCGAAGAACGCCGAGAGCAGGCGGGCGCTGTTGTGCGAGACGAACGCGACCCGGTCACCGACCTCGAGTCCGAGGCTGTCGTGCTTCGCGGCCATCGCGCGTGCGCGCTGGCCGAGCTCGGCGTAGGTCAGCTCCCCCAGCGACGCGGCGGGCTGGTCCGGTTCGTCGGTGACCCCGATCCGCTCGCGGTAGACCGCCAGGGCGCGGTCGAGGAAGTCAGCGGCGCTGAAGGGAACGATCATGGTGCCAATCTAGCCAGCCGGACGTCGGGCGTGTCGAGACTCCGGCCCCGGGCGGGAACCGAATGGTGGGCCCGAACGGTCCTACGTTTGTGACCGTGGACTTCGAGGCGTTCGTCGTCACGCGCCGGCCCTCGCTGGTGCGTAGCGCCGTGCTGCTCGGGTGTCGTCCGGACGACGCCGAGGACCTCGTCCAGGTCACCCTCACCAGGTGCGTCCGGCACTGGCGCAAGGTGGCGCGTGCCGACCGTCCGGAGGCCTACGTCTACCGGATGCTCGTCAACGTCATGAACGACGAGCGGTCGAGGCGCTGGCACGGCGAGCTCCCCACCGAGACCCTGCCTGAACCTGACCCGGTCGAGACCGACCTGTCCATCGGTCTCGCCGTGCGTGCGGCCCTGACCCGCCTGTCACCCGAGCACCGCGAGGTCCTGGTCCTCCGGTTCTACGCCGACTTGTCCGAGCGCGAGACGGCCCGCGCCCTCGGCGTCCCGGCCGGCACGGTCAAGTCCCGCACGGCCCGGGCGCTGGCCGCGCTGAGCCTCGACCAGAACATCGCAAGGAGCCACTGATGCTCACCGAGACCGAAGCGCGCGAACTGCTGCAGACGGCAGCGGGCACGATCGACGTGCGGGCGGGACAGCCGATCATCGCGCCGCCACGGACGCGTTGGGTCGCGCCGGTTGTCGCGGCGGCGGCAGTCCTGGTTGCGGTCGTGGTCGGGTTCCTCGTGGTGCGCGACGACGGTGGCACCTCGCCCGCGCGCCCGGTACCGACACCGATCCCCGTGATCCCGACGCCGAACGGGCGCATCCCGTCAGTCTTCGCGTACGACGCGACGTCGGCCATCGAGCTGCTCAAGGGTCTCGGCCTGAAGGTTGCCGGAGTGTCCGTCGATGCCGCTTGCGAAAGCCCGGGACGTGCCCTGCGCACCGAGCCACCGGTGGGATCGCGCATCGTTCCGGGCCAGGCCGTGACGTTGTTCTACAGCCGGCCGAGCCAAGCGCTCGGGTGCCCTCTGGGGCATCCTTCGGACGCGATCGCCTGGCGGATCCTCGACTACGCAAACGGTCGTGGTGCGGACCCGGGGTTCAGCGACGACGCCCAGTTCCTCCTCAACGGCACACCCACCGACAGCGCCCAAGCGCTGTCCGCACTGGCGACCCTGACCCGCGAAGGCGGCGTGCTGGACCCGCACCAGGATCCGGTCCTGGCCATGTTCACCCAGAACGGGGCCCGGACCTGTGAGGAGCGTCTGCCGCCGGGGGTAACCGGACCGACGTCGTACGCCTTCCGCATCGGCTTCGTCCACGCCGACTTGGCGTTCCGGTGTCCGTCGGCCATGGTGTACCTGAACCGCTACGGCCGGATCGACGGGCTCTCCGTGATCGCCGAGCCCGCACTCCTGCAGACCGTCGACGAAGCCGCGGACCCCGACGCCGTCGCGCTCGCCGCACGCCTCCTCAAGTTCGCCAACGCCAGCGGCACCCGGTTCCCCGGCAACGAGACCGTGCGCCTCTACAGCGACGGCGTCTTCTGGAACTCGCTGACCGGACCCGAGGCCGAGGACCGCGACAACTACTCGTTGTGCTCCGGTCTCGGGCCGCCCCAGTGCACGCCGTCGTACCTGGACGCGATGGACCTCGCGCGCGGCGGCTACGAGGTGAAGCCGACCCTGCCGACCTGTTTCGACCCAAAGCGGATCGTCGGCCCGGGCCGAGGGAACGGCTCGAAGACGGCGTACATCATGAGCCCGTCGACGACCGCGTGCAGGGCCGGCTGGGCGATCGAGCTCCGCTACGACTCCCCCGACAAGCTGTACGCCGTCAACACCCTCAGCACCCGCTGAGGGTGTTGGGGGTGGGCGCGGAGGGGATCGAACCCCCGACATCTTCCTTGTAAGGGAAGGTCCCGTGGGCGTAGACTGGCTCATGAGCGCTCAATTCCCGCGTGCAGCATGGGTTCAACTAGGTTGTTCCTATGGCTGACATGGCTGACAAGAAGGCTGACACGAAGCGGCGGCGCCAGTACGCCAGCGGCTCCCTCTACCAGCGAGCCAGTGACGGGCGCTGGTTCGGCGCCTACGAGACCGGGTTCACCCGCGACGGCAAGCGGGACCGCAAGACCGTCAGCGCATCGACCAAGGCCGAAGCCAAGCGCCGCCTCGACAAGAAACTCCGCGAACTCGACCGCGGCGCCGGCCCCGGGAAGGCGAAGACCACGGTGAAGGTCTGGGCCGAGGAATGGGTCGGGATCGCGGAGAAGACCAACCGGCCCAACACCCACACCACCGACCTCGCGGGCGTCGGCTGGATCGTGGAGACCATCGGACACCGCCCCTTGGCCGAACTCGAGCCCGCCGACGTGCGCGCCCTGCACCGGGCCATCGAGAAGACCCGGTCGTCCTCGACCGCCGCCCGCTACCACGGCGTGTTGGTCCGGATGCTCAAGGCCGCATCCGTCGAAGGCCACCGCGTCCCGGAGAACGTGTTCTTGCAGAAGGCGCCCGCGGCAGAGGTCACCGACCGCGACGCCATCCCCACCCTCGAAGCGCTCGCCATCCTCAAGGCAGCCACGACACTCCCGCACGCCTCCCGATGGGTCGCCGCGCTGTTGCAAGGGATGCGTCAGGGTGAGTGTCTGGGGCTCACGTGGGACGAGATCACCGAGGACAAGTTCACCCTCGCCTGGCAGCTGCAACCACTGCCCTACAAAGTCGCCTATGACCGCTCCTCGGGCTTCCGCGTACCCCGTGGCTACGAAGCCCGACAGCTCGAAGGGCAGATGCACCTGGTGCGGCCGAAGTCTGCTGCCGGATGGCGACAGGTCCCGATGCTCCCGGTCATGTGGCAGGCCCTCGAAGCCTGGCGCGACCTCCAACCCGAGACCCCCCACGGCATCGTCTGGCCCGCCCTGGACGGTTCGCCGGCCGACGAGCACCAGGACCGCCGAGAGTGGTTCGGCATCCAGGGTCTCGCCGAGGTCGGGCACAGGGCCGGGCGCTACTACACCGTCCACGAGGGAAGGCACACGACAGGAACACTCCTGCGACTGCTTGGCGTCCCAGACGACATCCGCTTCGCGATCATGGGCTGGTCCTCGGTCGCCTCCAGCAAGACCTACGAGCACGTCGACGCGCTGCGGATGCGAGAGATGCGCGAGGCGCTCCAGGGGGTCGCCGGGGTGCTCGAGCTCGGCTAGCTAGCGGACCGGTCGCATCTGCGACGGAACCACCACGGTCGAAGTCACCGCGAGGGCCGCCTTAAACTTCGCGTGCTGGGTGACGAAGAACGACTTGATCGAGACCGTCACGGCACCCCCGCACACGATCAACGCAAGGTTGCTCAGGTCCGGACTAGATGTAATCCACGCGATTCCCCAGAGCGCGAGACACGCGATCCAGAGGCCCCAGCACAACACACACACAGCACTAACCTGACGATCCATCATTGGTCCCCCGAGTCGCTAGTTTGTCATCGCCCGACGCTGGATGATGACCAGTCTTCGAACCTATGTCGACCCCCAGACACACGCCAGCGGATCGGAGAAATCAAGCGGTGGAACTTTCGTCCGCGTCGGGGATCTCGACCACGGTTTCGACGATGTAACCGGTGTCTACCCCCACCGCATAGAACACGTCACGGTCAGACCGGTCGATGGCTGTAGCAACCCTGGGCAGCACCTCGGGTTTGGGCAGCTCGGTCATCGCGTGCGCGCGCCAGCGGCGGATCGTTGACTCGGACACGCCCGCCATTTCGGCCAGCCGTGCGATGGTCGTGTGAGGGTTCAACCGGAAGTAATCCTCGAGCAGTTCGGCCAGTCGCCCCGGGCCACGCTCAGCCGACGCGGGCGCGCCATCTTCGCCGCTCAGAATCGCTAGTGCGCGACCCTCCGGCCAGCCGAGAGCCTCCTCAATGGAGGCCAGTGTGAAGTCCTTCACGGAGTCACCGCGCTCGACGTTGTCCCACGCGCCGCGAGAAACCGCGGCGGCAATCCGCGCACGGTCCACGGTCTTGAACTTTCGCAACCTAGCCGCCTTGACTTCCCGCGCCAGGCGGTCGCGATCCTCTTGGGTATTCACAGGTTGAGCCTTTCAGGGAAAGCCGTTCACATCTAGTCCCACCTATTCACACCATAGACACCCGCCGTGACCTGCGGAAACAGCTTCCCCGAATCCCATCGTTGTCGTTCTGCACGTCAGACGCCCTTTTGAGGTGTGAATGACTTTAGACGTGAGTTGGTGT
>JBJMIO010000123.1:0-14323 GCA_045806765.1 Marmoricola sp. | reverse complement strand
GCCGAGCGCACCGGCGTCCATCGGCCCCCCGCCGACGGTCATGGCGCGCAGGCCGGACAGCACACCGGTCGCCGAGCTGCGCACCGACAGCTGCAGCGCCATCGTCGGCACCAGCATCGTCCAACGCACGTCGTGGGTCGCCATCGCGTGGAGAGCCGCCTCCGGCTTCCACGCCTCGATGCAGACCATCGGTCCGCCGAGCATCGCCGGCAGGTACATGCCGAAGCAGTACGCCGCCACCGACGACAGCGGCACGAACGCACCGACCGCGTCTCCGGGCACGAGCCCGATCGCCTCGATGGTGGCTCGACCGGCGTAGCGCAGCGACTCCTCGGACTGCACGACGCACTTCGGCCTGCCGGTCGAGCCGGAGGTCATCGCGACCGCGACACCGCCGTTCCAGCGGGCGACGTCGCCGGCCGGTCGTCCCGAGGTGACCAGCGTCCAGCCGTCGAGGGTCGACCGCTTGTCGCCGAACGCCTCGCTCGGCACCTCCCACTGCTCCAGGGTGGCGTCAGCCGCGATCACCGCGTCGGGCTCGATGTCCTCCATCGCCAGCGCGAACTCCGCCGCGACGGCGTGCCCGCTGAACACCGCGACCATCCCGCCGCGCATGCCGACGGCCACCGCGGTCGCCAGGGTCCTCCAGGTGTTGTCGGCCTGGACGAGGACGGTCGGGGACCCAAGGAGGGCGTCCTGGAGGGAAGCGGCGAGCTCACGCGCGGCCCGGACGACCTCGCCCAGCGTGTGCTCACCGAGCGCATCGACGACCGCGATCTCGTCCGGCGTGCGCTCGGCACGCTCCACGAGCTCGGTTGCGAGCACCTGCATGTGTCCTCCTGGTTGTCAGTGTCGTGCATGCCGAGCCGGTTCGGCAGAGGGCCGTCGGGTCGGCGCGTCAACGGGCGATCCAACCGCCGTCGACGACCAGCGCGTGGCCGGTCACGTAGCTCGACGCCGCGGAGGCGAGGAACAGCAGAGCGCCGTCGACCTCGCCGGCCTCCCCGCCGCGACCGAGCATGGTGTTGCGACGCACCCAGCCGGCCGACTTGTCGTTGGTGAAGAGCCCCTCGGTCATCTCGGTGTCGAACCACCCGGGGACGATCGCGTTGACGCGGATGCCGCGACGCCCCCACTGGCCGGCGAGCTCGCGAGTCAGCCCGATCGTCCCGGACTTCGAGGCCGCATAGCTCGCGCCGCCGATCGGCGCGGTCGAGACCAAGCCGATCACCGAGGAGATGTTGATGACCGAGAGAGTCCGGCCGTCCGTGACCGTGCCGGCGACGCGGGTGGCGAGGTGGAAGCCGGCAGCGAGGTTGAGGTCGATCAGGCTGGCGAACCCCTCGACGGTCTCCTGCTCGGCGTGCGGGACGCCGGGCATGCCGGCGTTGTTGACCAGGACGTCGATGCTGCCGTTGATCGCGACCGCGGTCTGGACCAGAGCGCGACGGTCCTCCTCGCTGGTCACGTCGCAACGGACCGGCACGATGCCGTCGAGCTCCTCGGCGAGCACCTCGAGCCGGTCGAGGCGCCGGGCGGCGGCGACCACCGTCGCACCGGCAGCGACCAGGGTGCGGGCGAAGCCCTCCCCCAGCCCCGAGGACGCCCCGGTCACGATCGCGACCCGGCCGGTGAGGTCGAAGAGGCTCTCGACGCCCATCAGTACACCGCCGTCCGGCCGCCGTCGACCGGGATGACCGCACCGGTGGTGTAGCCGGCCGCGTCGCTCGCGAGGTGGACGACCATGCCGACGACCTCCTCGGGCCGCCCGAGGCGCCCGGCCGGGAGCCGGTCGACGACCTTGCCGGTGAACTCCTCGTCCCAGCCCTGCGCCATGTCGGTGGCGAAGGCGCCGGGCATCACGCAGTTGACCCTGACGTGCGGCGCGTACTCCTGGGCGAAAGCCAGGGTGAGCGCGTTCAGGCCGTTCTTCGACGCGGCGTACATCGCCTCGGGTGGGCTCGGCCGGACAGCACCGATGCTGGAGATGTTGATGATCGAGCCGCCGCCGGCCGCGGCCATCCGGGCTCCGGCGACGGCCATCAGCCGGAACGGTCCCTTGAGGTTGACGTCCATCGTCTTGTCGAAGAGTGCCTCGGAGACGCTGTCCAGCGAGGGCGCCAGCGGGGCGATCCCGGCGTTGTTGACCACGATGTCCAGGCGACCCAGGTCGGCGTACACCTGCTCGACGGCCGGCTCGATGGCGTCCCACTGACCCACGTGCAGGGCGAGCGGTACGGCGGAGCCGCCGGTGGCGAGCGCGATCGCCTCGGCGGCGGCCACGCAGGCCTCGTGCTTGCGGCTGGAGACCACGACCGTGGCGCCGGCCGCGGCGAGGCCCTGCGCGATCGCGAAGCCGAGGCCCCGGGTGGCGCCGGTGACCAGGGCGACCTTGCCCTCCAGGCCGGTCACGTCCGGTACCCCGCGAGCTCGAGCCGCCCTACGGTGCGCAGGTGCACCTCGTTGGGCCCGTCGGCGATCTGGAGAGCGCGGGTGATCGCGAAGAGCCGGGCCAGCACGGTGTCCTCGCTGACCCCGGCCGCGCCGTGGGTCTGGACGGCGCGGTCGACCACCCGGTGGGCGACCTCCATGGCGACGACCTTGATCGCGGCCACCTCCGAGCGCGCAGCAGCATTGCCCTGGGTGTCCATCAGCCACGACGCCTTCAGGGTGAGCAGCCGGGCCTGGTCGATCTCGATGCGGCTGCGGGCGATCCACTCCCGGACCACGCCCTGGTCCGCGAGCGGCCCCCCGAACGCCTCGCGCTCCACCGCGCGCCGGCACATCAGCTCCTGGGCCCGCTCGGCGAAACCGATGGCCCGCATCGCGTAGTGCATCCGGCCGGGACCCAGGCGGCCCTGGGCGATCGCGAAGCCGTCGCCCTCGGCGCCCAGCATGTTGGCGGCCGGCACCCGGACGTCGGTGAACTGCACCTCGCCGTGACCGAGCCGGTCGTGGTAGCCGAACATCGTCAGGTCGCGCAGCACCTCGATCCCGGGAGCGTCGGCCGGGACCAGGATCATGCTCTGCTGACGGTAGGTGGGTCCGCCGGGATCGGACTTGCCCATGAAGATGATCAACCGGCAGTCCGGGTCGAGGACGCCGGAGGTGTACCACTTGCGGCCGTTCAGGACGTAGTCGTCACCCTCGCGCCGGATCGTCGAGGTGATGTTGGTGGCATCCGAGCTCGCGACCGCCGGCTCGGTCATCGCGAAGGCGGACCGGATCTCGCAGCGCAGCAGCGGGTCCAGCCACTGCTCGCGCTGCTCGGGGGTGCCGTACATCGCCAGGATCTCCATGTTCCCGGTGTCCGGCGCCGAGCAGTTCAACGCCTCCGGTCCGATGATCGAGCGCCCGGCGAGCTCCATCAGCGGTGCGTACTCGAGGTTGGTCAGACCGGCGCCGAGCGATCCGTGGGTCATGAACAGGTTCCACAACCCACGCTCACGTGCCTCCGCCTGGAGCTCGCGCATCACCTGCGGCTGCTCGTGCCGGTTGGCCGCGGCGGCGATCTGGGCGTCGTAGACGGCTTCGGCCGGGTAGACGTGGTCGTGCATGAACGCCTGCAGGCGGTCGGCCAGGTCACGCGTCCGGGCGGTGAGCTCGAAGTCCACGGGAAGTCTCCTCAGGTGGTGCGTCAGTCGATCAGGGCGCGACCGCGTGGCCGGTCTCGATGAGGCGGCCGATCGTGTCGGGCAGACGTTCCTGGTCGGGGTCGTGGTGGCGACCCTCTCGGTGGCGGCGCAGGTTGTGGCCCATGATCGCGGCCATCTTGTAGCGACCGAGAGCCGCGAACCAGGCGAGGTCGTCGACCTGCCGGCCGTCGGCGGCGTAAGCCTCGACCAGCGCGTCGGTCGTGGGCAGCCCGGGGACCTCGCGGCCGACCCCTGGGAAGTTCGCGCCGTCCGCGAAGACCAGGAACCAGCCGAGCTCGACCCGCGGGTCGCCCACGCTCCAGATCTCCCAGTCGATCAGACCGGCGGGCTCGGCGCCGCTGCAGATCAGGTTGCCCAGGCGGTAGTCGCCGTGGACCAGTGCGGGCGCGATCGCGGCGGGCACCGATCCGGCGAGCCGCTGCTGGAGCCGGTCGGCACCGGGCACCAGCTCCGGCGGGACCGCGGCCATCGTGCGGGCCCAGCGGCCGAGCTCGTCGAGGGCCGAGAGCGGCGGGCCGTCCACCGGCACCTTGTCGAGCGGTACGTCGTGCAGCGCCGGTAGCAGGGTCGCGGCCGCGAGCATCCGGGTGGCCGCCAGCCCGGGATCGACGTCGGGGTCGTCCAGGACCGGCTCGAGGGCCTCACCGGCGACCAGCTCCATCGCGAACCAGGCCGGATCGTCCTCCCCGGTCGCGACGACTGCCGGAACCGGGACCCCGCTGGGAGCGAGGGCCGCGATCATCCGGGCCTGGCGCAGCATGTCGTGCCGGCCGATCGCCTTCTGACCCTGCGGCACCGATTTGACGACGAGCGGTCCGGCGGACGTCTCGAGACGGTAGGTCAGACCGGAGTGCCCACCGACCAGGCGGGCCAGTCGGCCGAGCTCCAGGTCGCGCTGGTCGCGGCGCAAGGTCGTACCGACGCGGTCGACCAGGTCGCGCTCGTACTCGAACGTGGTCACGACCGCGCCTCCCGGGGCAGGCCGAGCACCCGCTCGGCGATGATGTTGTGCTGGATCTCGTCGGTGCCCCCGGCGATCCGGTAGCCGGGCGCGCCGAGCACGTGCTCGGTCCAGGCCCAGGTCCCCCACCGACCGCTGTCGGCAGCGAGCTCGGCACCCAGCAGCATCCGCGCCACCTCGGAGGTCCGGGCCATGGTGTCGGTGGCGAGCAGCTTGCCCATCGAGGCCTCGGGCCCGGGGTCGTGCCCGGAGACCACCGCGGCGGCTACGCGCATCCCGGTCAGCCGCTGCACGTAGCTGCGGGTGACCAGGTCTGCGACCCGGTCACGCTCGAGCTCGGTCAGCGGCCGGTCGAGGTGGCGGGCGAGCTCGACGGCTCGGTCGGCGTTCGCGAGCCCGAGGTTGCCCGAGTCGAGACGCTCGGCGGCCAGCACCGTCAACGCCACCTTCCAGCCGTCACCGACCGGGCCCAGCCGCAGGTCGTCGGAGAGCTCGACGCCGTCGAGGTACACCTCGTTGAACGAGCTCCCTCCGGTCAGCTGCCGGATGGGCCGTACCGTGACGCCGGGCGCATCCATCGGCACCAGGAAGACCGTGAGGCCGGCGTGCTTCGCAGCACCCGGGTCGGTCCTGGTGACCGCGACGCCGAAGTCGGCCACCGTCGCTCCCGAGGTCCAGACCTTGTGGCCGTCGAGGACCCAGTGGTCACCATCGCGGACCGCACGCGTGCGCACCGCGGCCAGGTCGGAGCCGGCCCCGGTCTCGGAGAAGAGCTGGCAGGCGATCAGGTCGGTGCGCAGCATCGCGCTGACGAAGCGATCGCGCTGCTCGGGGGTGCCCCACTGCGCGATCGCCGGAGCGACCAGCTGCTGGGTCACCGAGAACATCTCGGTGCGCCTCGGTACGTCGAACGCGTCCTCCTCGGCCCGGAACGCGAGTGCGTAGGCCAGCGGGAGGTTGCGTCCGCCGTACTCCTCGGGCCAGGTCAGCGCGCCCCAGCCGGCGTCGTACCGAGCCTGCTCGTAGGCGCGGATCCGGTCGGTCTCGGCGCGCTCCTGCTCGGGCGTCCAGTTCTCGAAGACCGCCACGGAGTCGGATCCGACACCCCACCGTGCTTCCGCGCGAGGCCGCGCGATCGTCGCCAGCCAGGCACGCGCGTCGGCGGTGAGCTCCTCGAGGGTGGGCAGCTGCGTCATGACGTCCCTCTCAGACCCCGAGCACAGTGCACGCACTGATGCCAGGAGCTCCGTAGACGTGGGTGAACCCGACGCGTGGGGTGCGCGACCCGCGGCCGACCTGGCGGTCGCCGGCCTCGCCCCGCAGCTGGGTCACGACCTCGTGGACCTGGCGCAGCCCGGAGGCTCCGATGGGCTCGCCGTTGGCGATGCAGCCTCCGTCGGTGTTGACCGGCAGCCGGCCGCCGATCTCGGTCTCCCCTGCCGCGATCATCGCCTCCTGCTCCCCGTCCTTGCAGAACCCGCACTCGGCGAGGTGCATGATCTCGGCGCCGCTCTCGGTGTCCTGGAGCTGAGCGACCTCGACCTCGTCCGGGGTGAGACCGGCGGCGGCGAACGCGGCTGCGGCTGCGTCGGCACTGACGCTCGAAGGCGTGCCGCTGCCCTGGACCGCCGGGCTGAAGACCTCGAACGACCCGAACCTCCGGGTACGGGCGGCGGCGCCGAGGACGTTCACGGCCCGGCCGAGGCCGGCGGCGGCGGACTCGCTGGCGAGCACGATCGCGGCACCGCCCTCGCCGGGCGAGCAGAACATGAAGCGCGTCAGCGGGTCGTTGACCATGTCGGCTGCGGCGATCACGTCGGCAGGGATCGGCTCGCGCCGCCACGCGTTGGGGTTGAGGGCACCGTTGCGGTAGGCCTTCTCGGCCACCAGCGCCAGGGTTCGCTCGCTGATCCCGTGCGCGCGCAGGTAGCGGGCGATCTTGATGCCGAAGAACTGGGTGGTCACCATCAGCCCGGCCTCGCCGTACCCGGCCGGCAGGCCCCAGTCCTGCGGCCGCGGGTCGAAGGCACCGCGCGGGTGCTTGTCGAAGCCGACGGCGAGCGCGATCTCGGCCGAGCCGGCGCGGATCGCGTTCACCGCTGACATCAGCGCGCTACCACCGGTGGCGCAGCCGTTCTTGACGTTGGTGAACGGGATGCCGGTCAGGCCGAGGTCGGCTACCAGGGTGTCGGCCAGGCCCGACCCGTCGCTGCCGCCGAAGGCGACCTGGACGTCGGGCCAATCCACTCCGGCATCCGCCAGAGCAGCGTGGATGGCGTCCAGGGCGAGGTCGCGACCGCTCTTGTCGGGCTGGCGGCCGAACCTGGACAGCCCGGCGCCGATGATCCGGACCCCGGTGCTCATGCCGGGACACCGGCCTTGCCGACCAGCACCTGATCGGTGGCGAACCGCGGCACCGGGTCGGTCCCGACCAGCGTGACCGCAGCGCCCTCGAGCTCGGCGAAGTCGGTGCACTCCAGAACAGCCTCCACCTTCACTCCTTCGGGCAGCTCGACGTAGCCGACCGCGAACGGGACGAACCCGTCCGGCGGTACGACGTACGGCGGTGACTTGGGGGCGAACCGCTGGACCGTGAAACCCCAGACGGTCCCGCGACCGGTCAGCGCGAGGGTCTCCGTGGTCCGGAGACCGCAGCGCTGGCAACCGTTCCCTGCCGGGAAGGCGACCGTGCCGCAGTGCAGGCAGCGGCTGCCGGTCAGCGACCGACCCATTTGGGTTCACGCTTCTGGAGGAACGCGTTGACGCCCTCGCGGGCGTCCTCGGACTGCAGGGCGTTGCCGACGGCGAGGTGCTCCATGACCATCAGGGACTGGATGTCGGCATCCAGGCCGCGGTCGATCGTCATCTTGGTCAGGCGCATCGCGAACGGGCTCTTGTCGATGATCGGCGCGACGAAGTCGGTGACCAGCTGGTCGAGCTCAGCGGCCGGGGCCGAGGCGTTGATCAGGTCGAAGTCGACCGCCTCGGTGCCCGAGAGGAGCTTGCCGGTGAGCATCAGCTCCTTGGTCTTGCGGATGCCGATCATGCGGGGCAGCCGGTAGATCGGCCCGGCGCCGCCGAACAGCGCGCGGCGGATGTGGAAGTCGCCGATCTTCGCGTCGTCCGCTGCCACCGCGAAGTCGCAGGAGATCATCAGCTCGAAGCCGCCGGCGGTGACGTAGCCCTCGAGCACGGCGACCGACGGGGTGTTCATGGAGTACAGGCGGTCGCACACCTTGGCCGAGAGCACCGCCACCTCCATCGCCGTGGTGCTCCCGACGTAGTCCGCGAGGAGCTCGTCGAGGTCGAAGCCGGAGCAGAAGGTGTTGCCGCGGCCGCGCAGGACCAGGACCTTGAGGTCAGGGTCGCTGTCGACCTCGACGATGATCTCGTCGAGCCGGTGGAGCAGCTCGGTGGTGACGGCGTTGAGCTTGTGGGGCCGGTTGAGCCACACCCGGGCGATCTCGCCGTCCTTCTCGAGCACGATGTGGTCGGTGTCAACCATGGGCCGGTCCTTTCGCAGACTTGAACTGAATCCACTTCAGTTTGGACGAGCGAGCATGGGAAGTCAAGAGCTGATCCGGGTTTAGTTCAGGACGGTGCGCTGAACAGGATGACCACGTCCGCGACGCAGACCGGACGCTCGGCCCCGTCGGACTCGACGGTCACGCGGATGGTCACCTGACGGGTACTCACGCGCGGCGCCACGTCGAGGATCTCGGCGCTGGCCTGCAGGCTCGCGCCGACGAGCACCGGGGCGGGGAAGCGCACCCGCTCCAGGCCGTAGTTGACGGCCATCGCTATCCCGGTGACCTCGAGCAGCTGACCGAGGAGGAAGGGCACCAGCGACAGCGTGAGGTACCCGTGCGCGATGGTCGTGCCGAACGGCCCGGTCCGGGCTCGCTCCTCGTCGACGTGGATCCACTGGTGGTCGTGGGTGATGTCGGCGAAGGCGTCGACCTGCGGCTGGGTGACCATCGTCCACGGCGTCGGACCGAGCCGCAGACCGGTGGCGTCGTCCAGGTCGGCGTAGCGGATGGTGCGCGACGGTGCGATCAGGTCAGGCATGGCGGGTTCTCTCCTCGGGGGTGATATCCGGCTGCTGGCGCAACCGGCGCTTGGCGATGGCCCAGCGGTGCGTCTCCGACGGGCCGTCGTAGATCCGGAACGGGCGCACCTCGCGGTGGTAGCGCGCGAGCAGCACGTCGCCGGAGACACCGAGCGCGCCGCAGATCTGCAGAGCGCGATCGACGACGCGTCCGACCGCCTCGGCCGTGAAGGTCTTGGCGATCGAGCTCGACTGCGCGGCACTGCGGCCCGAGTCGAGCTCGGCACACGCCTGCCAGATCAGCAGGCGCGAGGCGGCGATGTCGATCTCGGAGTCGGCGATCATCGCCTGCACCATCCCGAGGTCGCCGAGCCGGGAGCCGAACAGCTCACGCTCGCCCGCCCGGGTCACCGCGATCTCCTGGGCGTGCCGGGCGATGCCGAGCCACCGCATGCAGTGGGTGAGCCGCGCCGGTGCGAGCCGGACCTGGGCGTACGCGAAGCCCTGGTCGACCTCGCCGAGCACCGCGCCGGCGTCGACGAAGACGTCGTCGAGCTCGAGCTCGCAGTGGCCGCCGAAGAAGCCCTCGTCGAGGGTGTCGATGTGCCGCACGATGCGCAGACCGGGAGCAGCGAGGTCGATCAGGAACATCGTCGCTCCCCCGCGGTCGCCGGGCTGCCCCGAGGTCCGCGCCATGCAGATCGTGTACGCCGCCCCGTCGGCGCCGGTGATGAACCACTTGCGCCCGTTGACCAGCCAGCCTCCGTCGACCGGGGTCGCCGTCGTGGCGAGCGCCGCGGGGTCGGACCCGGCACCAGGAGCCGGTTCGGTCATCGCGAAGCAGGACCGGACCTCGCCGGTCGCGAGCGGTCTGAGGTAGCGCTCCTTCTGCTCCGCGGTCGCGACCGCCTCGAGCAGGTGCATGTTGCCCTCGTCCGGTGCGGCGATGTTCAGCGCGAGCGGGCCGAACAGCGACCAGCCGGCCTCCTCGAAGACAACCGCGCGGTCACGCATGTCGAGGCCGTGCCCGCCGTACTCGCGCGCGACGTGAGGGGCGAAGACCCCGGCCTCGCGCGCGGCCTGCTGCAACCGCAGTCGCAGGTCCTCGCCGCCGTCGGCGACCACTCCGCCGAACCGCTCCTCCTCGGGGGCGACGACGGTACGCACGAAGTCGGCCGTGCGGGCCGCCAGGTCGACGACGTACGGATCGGGGGTCAGCTCGATGCTCATCAGGTCCTCCGGTTCAGCGGGTGAGGGTCTCGGCCACGTCGAGGGCTCGATCGGCGATCCGGCCGACCTGCTCGCCACGCGCGGCCATCCGGTCATCGGTGCTCTCGCCGCGCAGGTGGCGGACGTAGAGCTGCTGCATGATCACCGCGGTCTTCCAGCAACCGAACGCCTCGTACCAGGCGACCTCGCGGCGGTCCAGGTCCGCACCGGTGCGGTCCGCGTAGCGCGCGACCACCTCGTCGCGCCCTGGCAGGCCGAGGGTCTCCAGACCGGGCACGCCGTCGGCGGGCGTCGCCCCGTCGGGCCAGTAGTTGAGCAGCGTGCCGAGATCGGTGAGCGAGTCGCCCAGCGTGGCCATGTCCCAGTCGAAGACGGTGGTGACGACATCCGGGTCGCCGGGCGCGAACTGGCAGTTGTCGACCTTGAAGTCGTTGTGCACCAGCGTGGGCGGGCCGGACACCGGGAGGTGCTCGTCCAGCAGGTCGCCGACCCGCTCCAGCGGGTGACCTCCCGGCGGCGCCACCGCGTCCCAGCGCTTGCGCCACCCGCGCAGCTGGCGCTCCAGGTAGCCCTCCGGCCGTCCGAGGTCGCCGAGCCCGCAGGCCTCGGGGTCGACCAGGTGCAGGTCGGCCAGCGCGTCGACGACCGCGAGACCGATCCTCCTTCCGGGTTGATCGCCGGTGGCCAGCTCCTCGGGCACGTGGTCCCAGACCACGATCCCCTGCCGGTACTCCGAGACCAGGAAGTGCGCCCCGATGACGGACTCGTCGGCGCAGTAGAGCAGGCCTCGCGGGGCGCGCGGGTAGGCCAGGTGCAGCCGGGACAGGACGGCGTGCTCGCGACGCATGTCGTGCGCGCCCTCAGCGATCACCCCGAACGGCGGACGACGCACCACGACGGCGGTCGGGCCGAATCGGACCAGGTAGGTCAGGTTCGCCGACCCGTTCGGGAACTGCAGCACCGAGAAGGGCCCGACCGCCCCCGGCAGGTGGCGGCGCAGGTAGGTCTCCAGGGCCGGCCAGTCGAGCTCCTCGCCGGCGCGCACCGGCGCAAGCTCCCCCATCAGAGGCCGAGCAGGTCGGCGATCAGCCCGCGGTGCACGCGCGAGGACCCGAAGACGGCCTCGTCCCCGAGTGCCCGGCGCAGGTAGTAGTGGGCCGGGTGCTCCCAGGTGAACCCGATCCCGCCGTGCAGCTGGACGGTCTCGTGGGCCACCCGGAGGACCGCATCGGTACAGGTGGCACCAGCCACGGCGGACGGTAAGTCCGCCGTGGCCGGGTCCTGGTCGAACGCCGCAGCGGCGTAGCGGGCCGCCGATCGGGCACGTTCGAGGTCGACGAGCATGTCGGCGAGGCGGTGCTTGATGACCTGGAAGGAGGCCAGGGTGCGACCGAACTGCTCGCGCTGACCGGCGTACGTGCGGGTCATCTCGAGCATCGCCTCGATCATCCCGACGTGCTCGGCAGCCAGTCCGATGCGCGCGAGGGTGGCGAGCTCGGCGCACAGTGCGTCCGCGTGCTCGGGGCCGGTGACCAGGTACGCCGGCGCGCCGCCGAGAAGGATCCGCGCCTGGCGCCGGGTCAGGTCGAGCACCTCGAGCGGAGTGCGCTCCAGGACGCCGTCGCCACGCAGGTCGACCAGGTAGATCGCACCGCCGCCGGCGACTCCGGCCCGTACGACGACCAGGTCAGCGGCCGCACCGAGCAGCACGCGCTCGATGCCGCCGGAGACGAGGACTGATCCGTCCCGCTCCTCGACCGCGAGCTCACCGTCGACCTGGTGCCGGGTCGCGACCGTGGTCACCAGCCGACCCTCCAGGACACCCTGGACGATCTCGTGCGGAACCGACCCCGTCCGAGCGGCGAGCACGGCGCGCACACCCAGGAGCGCCGAGACCACGATCGGCTCGGGCAGCAGCGCCCGGCCGGCCTCCTCGAGGACGACGGCGAGGACCCCGATCCCGAAGCCCTGTCCTCCGCGGTCCTCGGGAACCGCGAGCGATCCGACGTTCATCTCGTCGTTCAGCAGCGTCCACAGCTCGGCCGAGTAGCCGACCGCGCTGTCGGCGGCGGCGCGCACCTGCTCGTGCGACGCGTGCGCACCGAGCAGGTCGCGCAGCACCTTGCGCAGGTCCTCGTGCTCGGGCACGGGCGCGAGCACGGAGGCGTCGGCGGCGGGCCACGGCTGGACGGACACTTGAGTCTCCTCGACTTGACTGAACTGAGTTCAATTTAGCGTCCTCGGACCCTTGCGGCAAGACTCGATTTGAACTAACTTCAATTTCATGTCCGAGACCACTCTCGCCCGGTACTACCGCGCTCTCGACGACGACCGGATCGACGAGGCACTCGCGATGCTGGACCCCGAGATCCGCTTCGTGATGGTGCTTCCCTCAGGTACCAAGCGCGGTCACGGGCGCGCCGACATGGACGGCTACCTCCGCGGTCGCGGCGTCCCCGACCGCGCGCACGTGGTGCTGCGGCAGACGCGCGAGGACGACGTCGAGTTCCTCTACGGCAAGGTCACCGACGGGGGCATCACCACCGGCCGCTTCCTCTCCGGCGTGCGGATCGGGCCGGACGGGCTGATCGCCAGCTACGAGGTCACCTTCGACACCGAGCACGTGCTGGTGGAGGGCTGATGACCGCGACACCGTTCCTCAAAACCTGGTTCGAGATCATGGACTCCGAGACCCCCGAGCGGGTGCTGGACCTGATCACCGACGACTTCGAGATGTCGATCCAGTTCTCGAAGGGCGAAGGGGTCTCCGCCGAGTTCCTCGGCGACCGCGCGGGGCTCGAGACCTACCTCGAGCAGCGCGAGAAGAGCACCCTTGTCCACCACCTCACCCGCGGCGCGCGCATCGACGGGGTCGAGCTCGTGCTGGGGCGCACCACGCGCGACGGCGAATTCGAGGCGTCGTTCAACGCCTCGGCACAGCTGGACGAGGCCGGCGAGCGCTGCCGCCGCCTGCTCATCGGCCGGACGCCGCACCTGGAGTTCGCGGCGTCCTGACGCACCGGTGTCGCGTCGAGGAGTTGCGCGCGTCACGTTGACGCGTGATCGCACGCCGATCTATGTTCTATGCCATGTTCTATACAACGTGGAGCTCGACCTCGTGACCGGCAGCACCGGCAGCACCGTCCACCGCATCCGGCGCGCGCTGGTGATGGGGAACAAGAAGTTCCTCGTCGCCATCCGCTCCAAGGAGTCGGACCGCATCCTTGACGCGAGCCTCCGAGCCGGCGGTTTCGAGAGCCTCCCCGGTCACGACCACTGCCTCGTGGTCAGCTACAAGCGCGACGGCATGCCGGTCGCCCAACCGGTGTGGCCCGGGTACGACGGCGACAGGGTCTTCATCTGGACCGAGGTGGAGGCCTTCAAGGCCAAGCGCCTGCGCCGCAACCCGGACGCGTTGATCGCGCCGTGCTCCTTCCGCGGCAAGCCCCTCGGCGCCCCGATCGCCGCACGCGGACGCATCCTCGAGACCGAGGCGGAACGTGCGCATGCCGAGGCGGTCATCCGGAGCCAGTGGGGATGGAAGCGCAAGGCCTTCGCCGGGGCTGCCGGGCTCCTCACGGCAGTCCACTACATCGAGCTCGTTCCTGCCGACCCGGCCGGCCGAACCCCGGGTGCCGGGAGCCCGGGGTGAGTCCGCGCCGGTCGGACGCACGTGAACGCATGCTGGCCAGTGCGGCGCACCTCATCCGCGAGCACGGCGCAGCGGGCACCAGCATCGACGACGTCCTGCGGCACAGCGGAGCGCCGCGGGGGTCGGCGTACCACCACTTTCCCGGCGGTCGCGCCCAGCTCGTCGAGGAGGTCGTCGACCTCGCCGGAGGCGTGGTCGGACAGATCCTCGAAGGTGCCGGTGACGCCTCTCCTGTCGAGGTGTTCGACGCCTTCATCGCGATGTGGAAGCAGCAGCTGAAGGACTCCGGCTTCAAGGCCGGCTGCCCGGTCCTGGCCGTGGCGATCGAGAGCAACACAGCCGCTCCGCAGCTCACGGCCGCGGCAGCGCGCGCTTTCGGCAGCTGGCGCGAGGCGCTGGCGGCCCACTTCGGTCGGCACGGAGTCTCCCCCGCCCACTCGCGACGCCTGGCCACCACGGTCGTCTCCGCGGTCGAGGGCGCCGTGGCCCTGAGCCGGGTCGACGGCAACATCCAGCCCCTCGACGACGTCGCCCGCGAGCTGCGGATCCTGATCAGGGACGCCGCAGAGTAGGACGCCGACTCCACGCAGAGCGGGAGCCAGGGCTGCCAGCGGCTCACTTCGCTCTCTGTCAGGTTGCGACCGTTCCACTCGCCGGAATCACGCATGCGCGGGTTCGTTGCAGTGCCCAAATCTCCTAGCGGACGGCAGTGACCGTGATCCGCACCGCATCGGGTGGTGTCCCGGATTGTGACCGCGCTGTGGTCAAGAGCGTCG
>JBJMIO010000122.1:0-3993 GCA_045806765.1 Marmoricola sp. | reverse complement strand
GGAGTACACGGCGCTGGTGTTGCCGGAGAGCCGGTCGATGATGTTGGTCTGGCCGAGCGCGCCGAGGACCGAGTTGGCGGTCAGGAAGGCCACGACCGCGCCGGAGAGGATCACGTACCAGGCCATCGCCGAACGCTCGACGATCGGCCAGAGCACAGTGATCAGAGCGCAGCAGAGCAGGCTCGCGCGGCTGCCGCTGTCGACGACCGAGTAGCCCACGACCGCCATCGCCCCGACGACGATCCACCGGTTCTTCGGCTGCACCCGGTAGAAGAGGAAGATCAGCAGGGCGTAGGAGATCTGACCGCCGAGGCCGTAGAAGTTCGGCTGGGTGGTCAGGCCGACGCCGCGGCCCTGGGCGTGCGTCGCGCCGTGCCGCACCAGGCCGTACGCGACGCTGACGGCCTGTCCGTAGACGTAGGCCCAGGCCAGGGTGTCGAGCAGGCGGCCCTGCGGCTTGAGCAGGTTCAGCACGAAGACGAGGATCATGGTGGCCGCGACGATCTTGACGAAGCCGATGATGCTCGCCGGGATGTCGGGCGAGAGCAGGCTCGTGATCATGCCGCCCATGAACAGGATCGCGGCACCGGTGACGTAGAGCGGTGGCAGCCGCGGCCGGCCGCGGGTCAGCATCCGCGGGAGCAGCAGGCCGAAGGCGAGCACGAAGAAGATGTCGGAGACGTCGATGTTGCCGGCCAGTCCGAGCGCGTTCATCGGCGCGCTGAACATGCCGAGCACCATCAGGCCGATGCCCATGCGCTCGGGCCCGACGCCGATCAGCACCGCGATCGCGACCGCGAGTCCGACGGCGGCGATCGCCAGCAGCAGGTTGTTCGAGCTGACCCCGAGCGCGAGCAGCAGGAGCAGCACCGCGAAGCCGAACAGCGACGCGACCGACCTCTTCAGCGCGTTCATCGCCGGTCCCGGGAGGTCACGACTTGGGCTTGTCCGGTCCGTAGCCGTAGGCGTACCCGTAGCCGTACCCGTAGCCCGAACCCTTGCCGCCGCGCTTGGGGGTCATGTTGACCATCACGCCGAGCAGGTTGGCGTCGACCTGGTTGAGTCGCAGGGCGGCCTGCTTGAGCTGCTCCTTGGTGGTCTTGCCGTGGCGGACCACCAGGATCGCGCCGTCCACGTCGCGCGCCATGATCGCGGAGTCCGAGACGGGCAGCAGCGGCGGGCCGTCGATGATGACCATGTCGAACATCTGCGAGACGCGGTCGAAGAGCTCCTGCGCCGCGCGCGACTGCAGGACCTCGGTCGGGTTCGGCGGGATCGGACCGCTGGCCAGGAAGTAGATCCCGGAGTCGGTGTGCTTCTGGATGCTGTCCTGCAGCTCGCTGCGACCGACCAGGACGGTGGTCAGGCCGACCGAGCGCTCGAGGCCGAGCACGCTGGCGACCTTCGGGCGACGCAGGTCGCCGTCGACGAGCAGGACCCGCAGACCGGTCTGCGCGAGCGCGATCGCGAGGTTGGTCGCGGTCGACGTCTTGCCCTCGCTCGGCACGGCACTGGTGATCACCAGCGCGCGTGGGCGCGCGTCGAGGTCGAGGAACTGCAGGTTCGTGCGCAGCAGGCGGAAAGCCTCCACCCGCGTCGAGTGGCTGCCGACCTCGGTGAGCAGCGGATGCTTCGGCACGTCGGAGTCGTAGGCGACGCTGGAGAGCACGGGCGCATCGATCGTGTTCTCGACGTCCGAGGCCGAACCGACGGTGTTGTCGAGCAGGTCGCGCAGCAGGGCCATCGCGATGCCGATGATCAGGCCGAGCGCTCCCGCGATGACGAGGTTCAGCAGAGGCTTCGGGCTGACCTGGCTGTTGCTGTACGACGCCGGGTCGACCACCGTGGCCTTGACCGGCGAGGTCTCGAGTCCGGCGATGAAGCTGGTGAAGACCTCGGACTCGGCCTTGGCGATCTGCTGGGCGACGCCGGGGTCCTTGTCCTTGACGGTCAGGTCGATGATGACGGTGAGGTCCTCGACCTTGGAGTCGATCTTGCCGGCGAGCGTGGACTCGGTCATGTTCAGGTGGAGGCGCGAGATGACCTGCTGGAGCAGGTTGCTGCTGGTCGCGAGCTGGGCGTAGGAGGCCACCCGCTGCTGGGCGAAGTAGGCGCTGAGCACGGAGCCGTTCCCGCCGCTGCCACTGCCGTCATCGGTCGACGAGCCGGCGGCGATGAAGATGCGCGCCCTCGACTCGTACTGGGGGGTCTGGAAGTACGTCAGCGCCCCGCCGCCGAGAAGTCCGAGCAGGAAGAACACGACGATGGTCAGCCAACGGCGCTGCGCGATGCGCAGCAGTTCCTTGAAATCCACGCTGAACTTTCTGGTTCGGGACTGGTTCCACTCGAAACCGGAGTGTAGTCGGGTCGGACGCGCGGCCGGCGCGCGGCGCACCCCCTGGGTCCACGGGTAGAACGATCATGCCGGGTAAACGTGACGTGTCCGCCCAAATTGGCTGAAGTGGACCCGGCGAGTCGTGTCCCCGGTGCGCCTACCGGCCCTCGGCGGAGTCGAGCAGCACGGTGAACGGACCGTCGTTGACCAGCTCGAGCGCCATGTCGGCTCCGAACACTCCCCGCTGCACCGGGGTTCCCAGGCGTTCCAGCTCCGCGCACAAGGCGTCGTACAGGGGTTCGGACAGCTCGCCGGGCGCAGCGGCCGCCCAGGTCGGCCGTCGGCCCTTGCGCGCGTCGCCGTACAGGGTGAACTGGCTGACCACAAGCACTGCGGCGCCGAGCTCGGAGACCGACTGCTCACCCGGCATGATCCGCAGGTCGCGGATCTTGCGCGCGGTCCAGGCGACCTGCTCGGGACCGTCGTCGTGGGTGATGCCGACCAGGGCGACGAGGCCCGGTCCGCTCAGCAGGCCGACGACCGCGCCGTCGACGGTGACCGAGGCACGGGTGACCCGCTGCAGGACCGCACGCATGCGGCGACGCTACCGTCCGCGCCGTACTAGGTTGCCTGTCATGGGAGACCTGTTGATCACGGTCGCGCCGACGGGAGCGGAGACCACCAAGGAGTCGTGCCCGCAGCTGCCGACCACGCTGGCCGAGCTCGTCGCCACGGCACAGCGCTGCGAGGAGGCGGGCGCAGCGATGGTGCACGTGCACATCCGCGACGACCAGCACCGTCCGACCCTGGAACCGGCGCGCCTGGCCGAGACCGTGGCCGCGCTCAAGGAGGGCACCGGGCTGGTCGTGCAGCTCTCCACCGGTGGGTCGGTGCACGACCCGCTGGACGCCCGGCTGGCCGTGCTCGACGCGGCACCGGACTCGTGCAGCCTGACGATGGGGACCACGAACTTCGGTGACGACGTCTTCCTCAACCCCTGGCCGTTCGTCTGCGACCTCTACCAGCTCTCCCAGGAGCGCGGGGTGGTGCCGGAGTTCGAGCTCTTCGACCTCGGTCAGGTCGCTGCGCTGCACCGGCTCCTGGCCACCTACGGACTCCCGCACGGCGGGAAGGTGCACGTCGACCTGGTGATGGGCGTCCCGGGCGGGATGCCGGGAACCGCCGACGCGCTCGTCGCCGCGGTCGCCGCGCTGCCCGGGGATACCACCAGCTGGTCGGCGACGGGGATCGGGCGCAGCACGTTGGCGGTCGGCCTGGCGAGCCTGTCCAAGGGCGGTCACCTGCGCGTCGGCATGGAGGACGTCCTGACGCTGGCCAGGGGCGTCCCGGTCGAGCACAACGACCAGCTCGTGGCCCGCGCCGTCGAGATGGGCCGGCTCGCCCAGCGCACTCCGATGACCGGCGCCGAGGCGCGCGCCCTGCTCGGGATGGCGGCGTAGTGCAGGACCGGTCGGCACTCGTCGCGCGGATCGAGCGCGCCGCGTCCGAGGGCCGGATCAGCCCGGCAGACCGGGAGATCCGGATCCGCAACGTGCGCGCTGCGGGCAGCCCGACCGAGCTCGAGCTGATCGCGCGCGACCTCGACCTGCTCGAAGCCGCGGTGCCGTCCTCGGCCGGCGCCACCGGAGCGGCACCGG
>JBJMIO010000121.1:0-10483 GCA_045806765.1 Marmoricola sp. | reverse complement strand
TTCCGTGGCAGGAGGGCTGTGCGTTGTCGACCCCTCATCGGGAGAGGGAGACGCGCAAGAGTAACCGGAGCGGGGCCACCGGAGCCAATCGGCGGATCCACAGGTCGGTCGCAGATCACCAGCGCGCGGTGCCTGTGAGGCGTCCCTGGGCGGCGAGCCGGCGCCGCGAGATGACCAGCGGTACGACGGCAGCGCGTCCGAGGGCTGCTGAGATGCCGACCACGAGCACGTCGTAGGTCCTGCTGCCGTAGCCCACGTGGACGATGCCGAGGGGCACCCGCGCCGCCACCGCTCCGAGGAGGCCTGCGACGACGACGTGCACGGCCTGGACGCTGACCGACCGGCAGCTCACGTGGAGCAGGAGGGTGGCGGGAGCCCAGGCGAGCACGCCGAAGGATGCCGCGGCGAGCGCGCACATCGGGACGTAGAGCGCCAGCACCGCGAGTCCGTCAGCGACGTCGTAGAACTGCAGCGACGGCAGCATGAAGAGGAGCCCGAACAGCACGCAGCTGACCCCGATCCCCGCGGCGTACCCGACGATCCCCGGCGTGTTCGGTGGCCGCGTCATCGCCGGCCCCGCTCCACGGCGACGGGGATGACGCACGCACGACCGCTCGCCATGGCGAGCGGGAGCCCGAGGACCACGACGAGGTGCTCGGTCCGGCCGACGGTGATCATGCTGAGGAGGGCGAAAACGGCGAACCCGATGGCGAAGGCCGCGAGGTAGCCCCCGAACCCCGGCATCCCCGCCCCGTCCCTCATCTCGGCTCCAGCGCGACGCCGAGGGCCGAGCGCACCTGCTCGACCACCGCACCGCCCCACGGCAGGCGGGCGACACGCATCATCGGGGCGATCAGCGGCGCCGTGGCTTCCACCAGCCGGCGGGTGCGCTCCTGGCCGGGGCTGCGGTCGGTGACCCAGAAGAGCGTGACGCCGAGGTGGCAGAGCCAGAGCAGGTCGGGAAGCATCGCGCGCACCTTCTCCGGCACCTTCGGGACCGCACCGGCCACGACCTCGCGGTAGATCGCCTGCGACTGCTCGCGGGCCGGCGCCGATGACTCGCTCAACGGGTTGCTCGGGCTGTCGGGGGAGATCGCGATGCCCACGAACGCCGAGCCGAACCCGTGGTAGTCACCGATCACGTCGAGGAAGGCGTGCTCGACCGCGCGCAGCCGATCGAGCAGCGACCCGCCACGGGCCAGCACGACGGCGGCCCGCTCGGCGTGCTCGGTCTGGATGCGCAGGTAGAACGCCTGGACCAGCTCGTCCTTGCTGCCGAACCAGTAGTAGGCGTTGCTCGGGGTCACTCCGGCCTCGGTGGCGATCGCGCGCATCGTCGTCGCGGCGTACCCGCGCTCCTCGAACAGGCGCAGCGCGGTGTCGAGGATCAGCTGCCGGGTGTCCTGCTTCGGGCTCATGGTCCGAGTGTATTTGAACATGTTCAAATCACCAAGCCCCCGCGTGGAGAGCCTAGGTTGCCGGCATGGATGCAGGGCACCTCGCCAGTGCGGTGCTGATGGCCTCCGGCGCCGCCGGGATCGCGATCCCCGGCCGAGCTGCCCAGGCGCTCGAGCTCGGCCCGGGCACCGCCGCGCTGCTCACTGCCGGGCGACGTGGTCGGTGAGGGCTCCTAGGCTGGACCCATGAGCGCATCCTCCCTGGCCATCGGAGCCCACGTCGAGCAGACCGACCCGATCGCGGAGGCGCAGGCGCGCGGCACCACCCTGGTCCAGTTCTTCCTCGGCGACCCGCAGGGCTACAAGGGCCCGGAGATCCGGTACGCCGGCGGGACAGCCGGCCTGCGCGCGGATGCCGAGGCGGCAGGGATCGACCTGTACGTGCACGCGCCGTACATCGTGAACGTCGCGACCACGAACAACCGGATCCGGATCCCCAGCCGCAAGCTGTTGCAGCAGCACATGGATGCCGCCGCTGAGATCGGCGCCAAGGGGCTGATCGTGCACGGCGGTCACGTCAACGCCGGCGACGACCCGGCCAAGGGTTTCGACAACTGGCGCAAGGCGGTGGAGGCGACCGACCTGAAGATCCCCCTGCTGCTGGAGAACACCGCCGGCGGTGAGCACGCGATGGCGCGCCACCTCGACCGCATCGAGTCCACGTGGACCGCGATCCAGCAGGCCGAGGGCGCCGAGAACGTCGGTTTCTGCCTCGACACCTGCCACGCCTGGGCCGGCGGCATCGCGCTGAGCGAGGCGGTCGAGAAGCTGCACGCGATCACCGGCCGGATCGACCTGGTCCACGCCAACGACTCGCGCGACACCTTCGACTCCGGTGCCGACCGGCACGCGAACTTCGGCCAGGGCCAGCTCGACCCCGACGAGTTCGCCTCGGTGGTGCGCGACGCCGGCGCGCCCGTGATCTGCGAGACGCCCGGTGGTGCGGCCGAGCACAAGGACGACATCGCCTGGATGCGGGCGCGCCTGTGAGTCCCCCGCTCTCGCGCCGCGCCCTGCTCGCGGCCGCGGGAGCCACCGCGCTCGCCGGGTGCGCGTCGGGCAAGCACGACAGCTCGGCCGACGGCGGCCGGATCGCCTACGGCTCGGACCCGAGCCAGTACGGCGTCCTCGCCCGGCCCTCGGGCACCGCGAGGGGCCTGGTCGTGCTGCTGCACGGCGGCTTCTGGCTCCAGCAGTACGGCGCGTCGCTGATGGACCCGATCGCCGCGGACCTGCGGCGGCGCGGGTACGCGACCTGGAACCTGGAGTACCGGCGGATCGGCAGCGGCGGGGGATACCCCGCGACCTTCGCCGACGTCGCGAGCGGCATCGAGAAGACCCGCGACCTCGGCATCCAGGCGCCGTTGACCGTGATCGGGCACTCCGCCGGAGGGCACCTCGCCGTCTGGGCGGCCTCGCGCAGCGAGCGCACCCCGGGCGGGAAGCCGAAGGTCCTGGCCGACACCACCATCTCGCTCTCCGGCGTGCTGGACCTGCGGGCGGCGGCTCGCGAGCAGCTCGGCAACGGGGCGACGGTGCAGCTCATGGGCGGCACACCCGAGGTGCTGGCGAACGACTACACCTGGTCCGATCCGACGCAGCTCGTCCCGGCGTACGGTTCCGTGAGCGCGGTGCACGCGCGCGCGGACCAGAACGTGCCGCTGACCCAGAGCACGACGTACGTGAACGCCGATCTCGCCGCCGGTGGTGCGGCCGGGCTGGTCACGGTGCCGGGCGACCACTTCGACCTGATCGACCCGGGAAGTGCCGCCTGGGCGAAGGTCGTGACCCTGCTCGGACGCTGATCGGCTCGCGAACGACGTCAAACTCGGCGAACGTCGCCTTATTGGCTGTGTCTCGTCAGGTTTCACCGGTTAACCGGTGAAACTCGTGACGCGTGAGGTGGTCGAGGTCACGACCCGAGCGAGGCCCGGACGACCTGCTTCGCGCCAGCCCCTAGGCTCGTTCCCGATGTCCCCCACCAGTGCGACCACGCCCTTGTCCGTCCGGACGATCTCCGGTCCGGAGCACCTCGCCTTCCTGCGCACCCGCGAGTCCGCCTCGTTCCTGCAGACGCCCGCGTGGGCGCAGGTGAAGAAGGAGTGGCGGGCCGAGTCGCTCGGCTGGTTCCGCGACGGGACGCTCGCGGGGGTGGCACTGGTGCTCTACCGCCAGCTCCCGAAGGTCAAGCGCTACCTGGCCTACCTGCCCGAGGGCCCGGTCATCGACTGGTCCGGTGACGACCTGTCCGCCTGGCTCGACCCGATGGCCGCGCACCTGAGGAAGCAGGGCGCGTTCGGCATCCGGATCGGGCCGCCGGTGATCACCCGGCGCTGGGATGCGGCCGTGATCAAGGAGGGCATCGCCGACGACACCGTCACCTCGCTCACCGCGCTGGCGCCGACCGAGCGCAGCCCGAGCGGTGCCGCGGTCGTCTCCCAGCTCCGCGAGCTCGGCTGGGTCTGCCAGTCGGTCGAGGGCGGGTTCGCCGCGGGCCAGCCGCAGTACAACTTCTGGGTCCGGCTGGCCGACGAGGACGGGCCGCTGAGCGAGGAGGCCGTCCTCGCCGGGATGAACCAGCAGTGGCGGCGCAACATCAAGAAGGCTGCGAAGGCCGGCGTCGAGGTCAGCCTCGGCGGCACCGATGACCTGCCGGCGTTCCACGAGCTCTACGCGCACACGGCCGAGCGCGACCACTTCACTCCGCGCCCGCTCTCCTACTTCCGCACCATGTTCGAGGCGCTGGGCAGCGAGGAGCCGGACCGGATCCGGCTCTACCTGGCCCACCACGAGGGTGACCTGGTCGCGGCGACGATCTGGATCCGGGTCGGCACCCACAGCTGGTACTCCTACGGCGCCTCCTCGACCGAGAAGCGCGACGTACGCGGGTCGAACGCCGTGCAGTGGCAGATGATGCGCGACGCGCTCGCCGCCGGCGCGACGGTCTACGACCTGCGCGGCATCACCGAGACCCTCGCCGCCGACGACCCGCACCTGGGCCTGATCCAGTTCAAGGTCGGAACCGGCGGCGAGGCGGTCGAGTACGTCGGGGAGTGGGACCTCCCGCTCAACCGCGCGATCTACGCTGCCTTCCAGCTCTACCTCAGGAGGCGCGGATGAGTCTGGTGCTCGACGTCGACGGCGACCGCTGGCGCGCCCACCTCCGCGGCGTCGCCGAGGCCCGACCCGGTCTGGTGCCGGTGATCAAGGGCAACGGCTACGGGTTCGGGCTGGCCCGGCTGGCGCGCAAGTCCGCGTGGCTCGGCGTCGACAGCGTCGCGGTCGGCACGCCCGGTGAGGTCGCCGAGGTCGCGAGCCGCTTCGACGGAGACGTCGTCGTGCTCACCCCCTGGCGCTCCTTCGAGGCGCCGCTGCTCGAGGGCGTCGCAGCCGACCGCGTGATCCACACCGTCGGTCGCACCGAGGACCTCGCCGCGCTCGCCGGCCACCACGACCACCCGCGCGTGGTGCTCGAGCTGATCACCTCGATGAAGCGGCACGGGTTCAGCGCCCGCGACCTGCGCGACGCCGTGGCGCAGGCCCGCGCCGGCGGCGTACGCATCGAGGGCGCCTCGATCCACCTGCCGCTCGGGCGTGGTGGCGCGAACCTCGCCGAGGCCGAGGCCCTGATGACCGACCTGGTCGCTGCCGGCCTCCTGGAGACCGCGCACGGGACGCCGACCCTGTGGGTCTCGCACCTGGGCGCGGGCGACGCCGCCACGCTCGCCGCGCGCTACCCCGAGCTGCGGATCCGCCAGCGCATCGGCACCGAGCTCTGGCTCGGGGACCGCAGCGCGCTGCACGTCACCGCACACGTCCTCGACAGCCACCCCGTCCGTCGCGGCGAGGTCTTCGGGTACCGCGGCCGCACGGCACCGCGCAACGGGACGATCCTGGTGGTCTCCGGCGGGACCGCGCACGGCATCGGCCTGGAGTCACCGACCGGCGAGACGAGTGCCCGGGCCCGGGTCGGGTCGCTGGCGCGCGGCGGCCTGGACGCGGTCGGGTTGGCGCGCTCTCCGTACACGGTCGACGGCAAGGGCCGCTACTTCGCCGAGCCCCCGCACATGCAGTCCTCGATGCTGTTCCTGCCCTCAGGTACGAGCATCCCCGCGGTCGGCGACCAGGTCCAGGTCCGGGTGCGCTTCACCGCCACGACCTTCGACGCCGTAGACCTCTCGTAGCTCGTCCTCGTCGAGGTCGTCGAGCTCGTCCTCCCACTGCGGCTCGGCGGTCCAGATGTCGCGGACCACGATCGCGGCCAGGTAGAGCTCACCGAGGATCCGTACGAGGATCGCCACGTGGTACGCCGTCGTCGGCTCGCCGGTGCCCGAGGGCGCCAGCCAGCCACCGAGGTAGAGCCAGACCGCCACGAAGTACAGGAGCTCGCACGCCTGCCAGATCAGCAGGTCGCGCCAGCGCGGCCGCGCGAGCACGGCGAGCGGCAGCAACCACAGCACGTACTGCGGTGAGTAGACCTTGTTGACCACGAGGAACGCGGTGACCACCAGGAAGGCGATCTGGGCCACGTGCGGACGACGCTTCGCGGCCAGGCCGAGCACGAGGATCGCGCCGCAGGCGATCACGAAGATGATGCCCGAGACCACGTTGATGGTGTGCGCACTGGTGGTGTGGCCGCGCTGGGCGAGCACCAGCCAGAACGACCCGAGATCGGCGCCCCGCGAGGAGTTGAAGGACCAGAAGACCTTCCAGGCCGAGGCGTTGCCGAGCAGTGCCGGGAGGTTCACCACGATCCACGCGGCGGTCGCTGTCGCCACCGCCACCGCGATCCGCTCGGGCCGGCGCCGGCGGATCGCATCGACGAGGAAGGCGCCGAGCAGGAACAGCGGGTACAGCTTGGTGGCGCACCCGATGCCGACCATCACCCCGGCCCACCCCGGTCTACCTCGGGTCCACGCCCACAGCGCCCCGGCGGTGAAGAACACCGCGAGCAGGTCCCAGTTGACCAGCGCACTGGCCAGCAGCACCGGGGACAGCGCCAGGCCCATGGCGTCCCACGGTCGCCCGGGGCTGGCGCCGGCGAGGAAGTAGACCGCGCCGAGGCCGAAGACGAAGAGCAGCACCGCGGTGACCAGGAAGTAGGTGTTGACCTCCTTCGCCATCCCCGGCAGACCCCACAGCGCACCGGTGGTCGTGTCGGCGCGCACCGACTGCGAGGGGGCCGAGGGCATCAGCGCGGTGACCTCGGAGGCCGCCCACGCGAAGTAGGAGATGACCGGTGGGTACTCCATGGCCGGGTAGCGGCCGTTGCTCTGGCCGTAGGGCCACTTGTGCTCCGCGAACCCGCGCCCGGTGTAGAGGTAGGGGACGTCGGAGTAGCACATCTTGGAGTAGCGGACGGTCTCGCTGTCCCAGTGCGTCTGCCCGCACGGGTAGTCGCGCACCAGGCTCAGCCCGAAGACGATCGTGAACACTGCCATCATCACCCGCACCGGCGTCCACCAGGAGCCGGCACGCGCCCGATCGCCGACCGGGCCCCCGACGACCTCGCTCAGGACCTCCGCGACGCCGTCGTCGCGGCTGGGCTGGATCACGGATTCGGCGGACAGGTGTTCGGCCCGACGATGGGCGGGACGCAGGACGGGGTCGGTGTCGTGGTCGTCGGAGGCGGCGTGCTGACTGGTGCCGTCGGCGTGGTGACCGGGGCCGAGGGCGTGTTCGACGGGGTGTTCGTCTTCTTCGGCGGCTTCGGCTTGAACGTCGGGGCCGGCGCGTGACCGGTGTCCGGTGCGTTGAGCGTCAGCTTGGCCGCCGGCGGGAAGTCGACGGTGGGCACGCCCTCCATCTCCAGCTTCATGATCGCGGTCCACGTGTGCGTGGGGAAGTTCGCGCCGTAGAACGGGTCGAGGTAACCCTCGAGCGACTTGCGCCCGTTGCCCCGCACGTACATCACCGCGGTGGAGACCTGCGGGGTGAAGCCGACGAACCACGACGAGATGACCTGACCGTTCTGGTCGGTCGCGGTGCCCGTCTTGCCGCCGGCCGGGCGGCCCAGGTTGTTCGCGTACGCGCCGGTGCCGCCCTTGATGGTCTGCTGCAGGGCGTAGCTGACGTTCGAGGCGATGTCGGCGCTGATCGCACGCTTCGAGGTCTTCGGCGCGGTGTAGAGCACCTCGCCGTCACTTGCGCGGGTGACCTTCTGCACGACGTACACGCCGTGCTCGAGACCACCGTCGGCGATCGTCGAGTACGCGTTGGCCATCGTCACCGGGCTCACCGAGGCGAACCCGAGCGCGATGCTCGGCACCGCGTCGAGCTTGGTGCTGGTCGGGATGCCCATGGCGTAGGCCATGTCGCGGATCTTCGCCGGGCCGTCGGGGATCGACTCGGTCAGGTCGACGTACGCGGTGTTGACCGACTCCTGGGTCGCCTTGACCAGGTCGATCTTCGAACCGTAGCTGTGCCCGTCGCCCTGGCCCTCGTTCTTGATGGTGTCGCCGTTGGGGAGCCGGTACGGCGAGAACCCCTGGAACGTCGACTTCAGCGTGAAGCCCGCCTTGAGGCCGGCCGCCAGCGCGAACGGCTTGAAGGAGGAACCCGGGGCGTTGCCGAGGGTGGCCCAGTTGAGCTGGCTCTTGAGGTAGTCCTGGCCGCCGTAGAAGCCGAGCAGCGCGCCGGTCTTGGTGTCCACCGAGGCCGCCGCGGCGTGCAGCTGCTTGAGACCCGTGGGCTTCTCCTGGTCCACGCCGGCCTTCGTCGCGTCCATCGCCTTCTGGGTGAAGGTGGTGGTGACCTTCAGGCCGCCGCCCTCGATCTCGGCGTCGGTGAAGCCGTGCTTGAGCAGCTCGCTCTTGACCATGTCGAGCATGAAGCCGGTCTGACCGCCGAGGGTGTTGCTGGTCGCCTGCTTGGCGAGCTTGGGGAGCTTGTCCCTGACCCGGTCGGCGGTCGCTGCGTCGAGGTTGCCGGCACTGACCATGCCGTCCAGGACGTAGTCGTAGCGGCTGATGAGCGCCTGGCGCGCGGCGTCGTTGCGGTCCGGGCTCAGGTAGTTCGGCGAGTTCACGATCGCCGCGAGCATGGCGGACTGGGCGACGTTGAGCTTCTTGGCCGGAATGTTGAAGTAGGCCAGCGATGCCGCCTGGACGCCGTAGGCCCCACGGCCGAAGTAGATGGTGTTGAGGTAACCCTCGAGGATCTGGGACTTCGACTGCTGCTGCTGGATCTTCAGCGACAGGAAGGCTTCCTTGATCTTGCGCTTGAAGGTGCGCTCCTGGTTCAGGTACAGGATCTTCACGTACTGCTGGGTGATCGTGGACGCGCCCTGGGTCGCGTTGCCCCGGGCGTTGGAGAAGGCAGCGCGCAGGATCCCCTTGGGGTCGATGCCCTTGTTGGTCCAGAAGGTGCGGTCCTCGGCGGCGACCACGGCGTCCTGCATCGGCTTGGCGATCTCCGAGAGCGGGACCGACTCACGGTTCTGGGTCGCGAACCGGCCGATCTTCGCCTTGCCGTCGGCGTAGTAGACGTTGGTCGTCTGCGCCTGGAACGCCGTGTTCGGGTCCGGGATCTTGGTGTTCTTGTAGGCGAAGTAGAAGATCGAGACCAGCAGCAGGGTGCCCACCAGGCCGGCGATGAGCGTGTACTTGACGATCTTGCGGGCCAGCTCCTTGCGGGTGAGCTTCTCCTTGCGGCCCTTCGGGCTACCGGGGCCCTTGGCGGCCCCCCGCGCGGGCGTCGCACGCCGGGAGGTCGCGGCCTTCTTCGCGGGGCGCTTGGCGGCGCCGCCGCCTCCGGGGGGCCTCGGGGTGCTCGAACTCACTCGGTGTCTCCAGGGGAAGCGTGCTGGTCGGGGGCTGGACCAGCCTACGGCTTGGATCCTGACGCTGACCTGTCAGCCCACGTGCGGTGTGGCGCGACTCTCCCAGGTGAACGGCGGATGAATTGGATTTGCGATATATCGATGCGATAGGTTACTTCGATAGCACCGTTCGATATGACGAACGGAAACGACGAAAGCAGACCAGATGCCGCCGAGCAAGGGCGCGACCCTCGAGCTTGCAACGCTCGGGCTCCTCCAGGAGTCCCCGCTGCACGGCTACGAGCTCCGCAAGCGCCTCAACCTGCTCCTGGGCTGGACCCGTCTGCTCTCCTACGGCTCGCTCTACCCGGCGCTCAAGCGGATGCTGCGCGCCGGCTGGATCACCGAGGTCGTCGCCACCAACCCCGCCGTCTCGCGCCGCCAGCGGATCGTCTACCAGATCACCCCGGCCGGCACCGAGTACTTCGCCTCCGAGATCACCGAGGCCGGCCCCGCCGCGTGGGAGGACGAGAACTTCAACATGCGGTTCGCGTTCTTCTCCCGCACCGACGCCGCCGTCCGGCTGCGGATCCTCGAGGGGCGCCGCTCGCGCCTCCAGGAGCGCCTGGACCGCACGCGCGCCCTGGCCAGCGGGTCGGACCGGTACCAGACCGAGCTGCGCCGCCACGCCGCCGAGTCCGTCGAGCGCGAGGTGCGCTGGCTGACCGACCTGATCGAGGCCGAGCGCTCCAACTCCGATCGCAGCGGCGACCGGCCCCACCGCACGTCACGACCCACCAGCACCCCGGTCGTGCCGACCGACATCAGCACCGAAATCAGTTAGCTAGAAAGCAGGAGGAGAAGCCATGGCGAAGGTTCGCGTAGGCATCGTGGGAGTGGGCAACTGTGCCAGCTCCCTCGTCCAGGGCGTCGAGTACTACAAGAACGCCGACCCGTCCGGCACCGTGCCGGGCCTGATGCACGTCATGTTCGGGGACTACCACGTCTCCGACGTGGAGTTCGTCGCCGCGTTCGACGTCGACGCCAAGAAGGTCGGCTTCGACCTCTCGGACGCGATCAACAACTCGGAGAACAACACCATCCGCATCAGCGACGTTCCGCCGACCGGCGTCACGGTGCTGCGCGGTGTGACCAACGACGGTCTCGGCAAGTACTACCGCGAGACGATCGAGGAGTCCGACGCAGAGCCGGTCGACATCGTCCAGGCACTCAAGGACGCCCAGGTCGACGTGCTCGTCTCCTACCT
>JBJMIO010000120.1:0-9397 GCA_045806765.1 Marmoricola sp. | reverse complement strand
GGACGCCTGGTCCTTCGCGGAGACGTGCACGATGCCGTTGGCGTCGATGTCGAAGGTGACCTCAATCTTCGGCACGCCGCGCGGCGCCGGCGGCAGACCGGTCAGCTCGAAGTTGCCGAGCGGCTGGTTCTCCGCCCAGATCGTGCGCTCGCCCTGGGCGACCTTGATCTCGACCGACGGCTGGTTGTCGTCGGCGGTGGTGAAGATCTCGGACCGCTTGGTCGGGATCGTGGTGTTGCGCTCGATGAGGGTGGTGAAGACACCGCCCTTGGTCTCGATGCCGAGGCTCAGGGGGGTGACGTCGAGGAGCAGCACGTCCTTGACCTCGCCCTTCAGGACGCCGGCCTGCAGGGCGGCGCCGACGGCGACGACCTCGTCCGGGTTCACGCCCTTGTTCGGCTCCTTGCCGCCGAGCAGCTCCTTGACGACGTCGGTCACCGCGGGCATGCGGGTGGAACCGCCGACCAGGACCACGTGGTCGATGTTCGAGACCGCGACGCCACCGTCCTTGAGGACCTGCTGGAACGGCGCCTTGGTCCGCTCGAGCAGGTCGGCGGTCAGCTTCTGGAACTCGGCCCGGGTCAGCTTCTCCTCGAAGTGCAGCGGACCGGACTCACCGTGGGTGATGTAGGGCAGGTGGATGGTCGTCTCGGCGGAGCTGGAGAGCTCGATCTTCGCCTTCTCGGCCGCCTCCTGCAGACGCTGCAGGGCGATCTTGTCCTGGGCCAGGTCGACGCCGTTGCCGTCCTTGAACTTCTTGGTCATCCACTCGACGACCTTCTGGTCCCAGTCGTCGCCACCGAGGTGGTTGTCACCGCTGGTCGCCTTGACCTCCACGACGCCCTCGCCGATCTCGAGCAGGGAGACGTCGAAGGTGCCGCCACCGAGGTCGAAGACGAGGATGGTCTGGTCGGCATCGCCCTTGTCCAGGCCGTAGGCCAGTGCGGCCGCGGTCGGCTCGTTGACGATCCGGCTGACGTTGAGGCCCGCGATCTCGCCGGCCTCCTTGGTCGCCTGGCGCTGGGAGTCGGAGAAGTACGCCGGCACGGTGATGACCGCGTCGGTGACCGGCTCGCCCAGGTAGGCCTCCGCGTCGCGCTTGAGCTTCTGGAGCACGAAGGCGCTGATCTGCTGGGGCGTGAAGTCCTTGTCGTCGATCTTCACCTTCCAGTCGGTGCCCATGTGGCGCTTGACCGAGCGGATGGTGCGATCCACGTTGGTGACCGCCTGGCGCTTGGCGACCTCGCCGACGAGGACCTCGCCGGACTTGGCGAAGGCGACGACGGACGGAGTCGTACGCGCGCCTTCAGCGTTCGCGATGACGGTGGGTTCGCCACCCTCAAGGACGGCGACGACGGAGTTCGTCGTGCCGAGGTCGATTCCGACCGCACGTGCCATGTTGGTTCTACCTCCGGTTGCGTGCCCGGTCTCCGGGCGCTGGTGTTGAAGTACTGGTGGGAGCGAGCCCTGGTTGCGACGTCATGCTCTTCCGCCGGACCGAGGATTGCAAATAACTTGAGTCGCTTCAACTCAACTCTTGTCATGAGGTCCAACGCAGGATCAGGCGGGGATTGTTCCGCCCCGGGGAGAAAAGTTTTCGCGGGCCGGTGCATCCGGATCCTCCAGGGAGAGCAGCAGCTTGCGCAGTGCGGCGACCAGGGCCGAGCGCTCGTCGGCGTCGAGGGCGGAGATGAGTCGTTCCTCGTTGGCCCAGTGCGCCACCACGACCCGGTCCACGACCTCCAATCCCTGCGGGGTGAGCTCGATCAGCCGTCCTCGGGCGTCGTGCTCGGAGACCTCGCGAGTGACCAGCCCGGCCGCGGCGAGGCGGTCGACGCGCTTGGTCACCGCACCGGAGGTGACCATCATCGTCGCGGTCAGCTCGGTGGCGCTGAGCCGGTACGGCGCTCCGGCCCGCCGCAGCGAGGCGAGCACGTCGAAGTCCCCGTTGCCCAGCCCCGCGGCGGCGAAGGGCGGTCGCAGCCCGACCTCGAGCAGGTCGGCGACGCGGTGGATCCGCCCGACCACCTCCATCGGGCTGCTGTCGAGCTCGGGGCGCTCGCGGGCCCACTGGGCGACGATCCGGTCGACGGCGTCCTGCTCGGCTGCACTCATGGGTTGACTATATCTTCCACGGAAACTAATATTGTTTCCATGGAAACTAGTTCTCAGGGCTACTCCCTCGGCACCGTGCTCCTGACCGCGGTCGCACCGGTCGCGTGGGGGTCGACGTACATCGTCACCGAGAACTTCCTGCCGCCCGACCGGCCGCTGTTCGCCGCCCTGGTCCGCGCACTCCCCGTCGGCCTGGTCCTGCTGGCGATCCGGCGCCAGCTGCCTCCGCGCGGGTGGCGCCTGAAGGCGGTCGCCCTGGGCCTGTGCAACATCGGCCTGTTCTTCCCGCTGATCTTCCTCGCCGCCTACCACCTGCCCGGCGGCTTGGCCGCGACGCTGCAGGCCACCTCGCCGCTGGCCGTGATGGCGATCGCGTGGCCGCTTCTCCGCGAGCGCCCGCCGGCCGTCCGGGTCGGTGCGGCCCTGGTCGGCATCGTCGGGGTCGCCCTGCTGGTGCTGCGCAACCCCGGTCACGTCGACGCGCTCGGCCTGGTCGGCGCCTTCGGTTCCGTGCTCGTCTCCGCGGTCGGCTTCGTGCTGGTCAAGCGGTGGCCGGCTCCCGAGGAGATCCGGTCGGCCGGCGCCGCCGGCATGATCACCGTGGTCAGCTGGCAGCTGGTGGTCGGTGGTCTCGCGCTGCTGCCGGTCGCGCTCCTGGTCGAGGGCGCGCCGCCCGCGGTCGACGGCCAGGCCCTCGCCGGCTTCGCCTGGATCGCGGTCGCCGGCACCGGCGTCGCCTACTTCTGCTGGTTCACCGGCCTGTCCCGGATGCCTGCCGGAGCTGCCTCGTTGATCGGCCTGGTCAACCCCGCCGTGGGCACCGTCCTCGGGGTGGTCTTCGCCGGCGAGGCATTCGGCTGGGCCCAGGCGCTGGGGATGGCGCTGGTCCTCGGCGGGGTCCTCGCCGGGCAGCGCCTGGTCCGAACGCCTCCTGCGGTCGAGGTGCGGGAGGTCGAGGTGCAGGAGTTCACGGTCGGGGAATACGTGGAGGTCGAGTCTTGTCATGCCTGACATGACTGCGATCCCAGAGCTCCCCCAGAACGACGGCCGCACCATCCCCCAGCTCGGCTTCGGCGTGTTCCAGGTCCCGCCCGCCGACACGGCCAAGGTCACCGCTGACGCCTTCGAGGCCGGCTACCGGCACATCGACACCGCGCAGATGTACGGCAACGAGCAGGGTGTCGGCGAGGCGCTCGCCTCCTCCGGACTGGCCCGCGACGACGTGTGGATCACCACCAAGCTCAACAACGGCTTCCACCGACCCGACGACGCCCGGCGCGCGCTCGAGGAGTCGCTGACGAAGCTCGGCACCGACCACGTCGACCTGTTCCTGATCCACTGGCCGCTGCCGACGAAGTACGACGGCGACTACGTCTCCACGTGGAACACGCTGATCGAGTTCCAAGCCGACGGCCGCGCCCGCTCGATCGGGGTCTCCAACTTCCAGGTCGACCACCTCGCGCGACTCGCTGCCGAGACCTCGGTGGTCCCGGCGGTCAACCAGATCGAGGTGCACCCCTACTTCGGCAACGAGGAGGTCCGCGCTGCGAACGCCGCCGCCGGCATCCTGACCCAGGCCTGGTCCCCGATCGCCCAAGGTGCCGTCCTGGACGACCCGGTGGTCACCGCGATCGCGGAGCGCCTCGGCCGCACCCCCTCGCAGGTCACCCTGCGCTGGCACGTGCAGCGCGGCGACGTGGTCTTCCCCAAGACCCTCTCGCCCGAGCGGATGCGCGAGAACGCGGCGATCTTCGACTTCGAGCTGGCCGCCGACGACATGGCGGCGATCACCGGTCTCGACCGTGGCGAGGACGGCCGGCGCGGCCCGAACCCGAGCACGTTCGACTGGATCCCCTAGGTCGCGACCGCGCGAGGCCTCGAGCACGTCGGAGCCCATTTACGGTACTCGGATCTGCACGAAGCTGCGGTGCAGCGATTGGCAGTTGTTGGCGCCCTGAGGCGTCACCAGGATGATCCCCAGCCGGTCCGATCGGACCAGCCTCCACGAGTCGGGCGGCCCGATCGGCCGCCCGGAAGGGATCAGGTCCACGATGAAGATCTTCGAGACCGGGTGGCGGCCGCTGGCCGTCACCGTCGCAGGGATCGCGCTGGTCGCGGCCTCCGCGATCAGCGGCTCCGCCGCGGCGGCCGGGCACCAGCCCGGCAAGCACCCGCAGAACCCCTACGACCCGGCGACCGGGCACCCCTACCGCCACGGCGCGGTGCCGACGCAGGAGCTCAACGGCAAGATGAAGGCGTGGCAGCACGCCAACATCGCAGCGACCGGCCCCAAGACTCTCTCCTACGGCGGCGGTGTCGACGGGATCGGCGTGCAGAGCGGCCACTCGAAGGTGTACCTGGTCTTCTACGGCACCCAGTGGGGCACCCAGACGACCTCCAACGGCATCAGCAGCTTCTCCGGTGACGCGAGCCACGCGGCCGAGGCCGCCCAGAACATGTTCAAGGGCATCGGCACCAACAACGAGCTGTGGTCCGCCGACCTGACCCAGTGGTGCGACGGCCCCAACGTGGCGACCGGCGCCACCAGCTGTCCGGCCAACGCGGCGTTCGTGCCCTACCAGAGCGGCGGGGTCCTCTCCGGCGTCTGGTACGACAACAGCAAGGCGTCGCCCTCCACCGCGACCGCGGCCCAGCTCGGCTCCGAGGCGGTCGCCGCGGCAGGCCACTTCGGGAACACCACCGCGGCCTCGAACCGGGACGCCTACTACGTCATCCTGTCCCCGCACGGCACCAACCCCGACAGCTACCAGGGACAGTACTGCGCGTGGCACGACTGGAACGGTGACGTCGGGGTGTCCTCGTCGTACGGCGACATCGCCTTCAGCAACCAGCCGTACAACATCGACTCCGGCAGCGGTTGCGGGGTCAACTTCGTGAACTCCGGCTCGGCCGGCACCCTCGACGGCTACACCATGACGCTGGGCCACGAGTGGCACGAGATGATGTCGGACCAGAACCCGGCCGGCGGCTGGACGAACCACACCGGCGGCACCTACGACGGCCAGGAGAACTCGGATGAGTGCGCCTGGATCGCTCCGGGTGCAGCAGGCGGCGCGGCCAACGTCTCGTTCGGGTCCTTCGGCACGTACGCCGAGCAGGCGTCGTGGTCCAACGACACCAACTCGTGCGCCATCTCGCACCCGATCGTCGGCGGCGGCAGCACCGGCAACACGGTCACCGTCACCAACCCGGGAGCGCAGACGGGCACCGTCGGCACGGCGAAGAGCCTGCAGATCAGTGCCTCCGACTCGTCCTCGACCCAGACGCTGACCTACTCCGCGACCGGGCTCCCGGCCGGGATGACGATCAGCGCCTCGAGCGGGCTGATCTCCGGCACACCGACCACGGCGTCCACCTCGACCACGGTGGTCACCGCCAAGGACAGCACCGGGGCGAGCGGATCGGCGTCGTTCAGCTGGACGATCTCGCCGTCCGGCACGGGCGGCTGCACCGGCCAGAAGCTGGGCAACCCCGGCTTCGAGACCGGCACCGCGGCACCGTGGACGATGAGCGCCGGCGTGCTGGACAGCTCCACCTCGCAGCCGGCCCACTCGGGCAGCTGGAAGGCGTGGCTGGACGGTTACGGCACCACCCACACCGACACCGTCACCCAGTCGGTGACGATCCCGTCGGGGTGCCACGCCACGTTGTCCTTCTACCTGCACATCGACTCGGCCGAGACGACCGCGTCGACGGCGTACGACAAGCTGACGGTGAAGGCGGGGACCACCACCCTGGCGACCTACTCGAACCTGAACAAGGCCACCGGGTACACGCTGCGGTCCTTCGACGTCTCGTCGCTGGCCGGGCAGACGGTCACCATCAGCTTCAGCGGTAGCGAGGACTCGTCGCTCAAGACGTCCTTCGTCATCGACGACACGGCGATGACCCCGTCCTGAGGCAACCCACGCGCTGCCCGGGCCCGGCTGACGGGTCCGGGCAGTGCTGCATCAGCCCTGGATCGTGACGACCACGGAGTTCGAGGCGGTCTCCGAGTCCGGGTCGAAGACGCGGAACTCGTTGTCGCCGGTGTGCCCGGTGAGCACGTACGTCGCGAAGGTACCGACGTCGACCTGGGTCTGCACGCCGAAGTCGACCCACTTGCCGCCCTCCTTGCGCTGCACCAGGAGCGAGACGTTGTCCCGACCGGGCCACTGGCCGGTGAGGTTGATCCGCTCCATCGGCTTGACGAAGAGGGGCGAGGCGTTGAGGAACAGCGACCCGCTGCCCGGGACCGGGGTCAGCGACTGCGTCGGGACGCCCGGGTCGGTGAAGTCGTCGGTCGGGCTGCCCGTCGGAGTGCCGGTCGGGCTGCCGGTGGGCGAGGGCAGGGCCGTGGTCGGCAAGACATTCGGCGTCTTGGGCTGGACCTCGATCGGCTTGCCGGCATCGCCGACGTCGCCGAGACCAGCGCCCTTGTACAGCGCGAGGAACCCGATCGCGAAGAGGGCGCCGACGACGAGTGCGACCGCGAGCACCTTGAGCAGCGCGGAGACGATCTGCTCCTGCCGCGTCGGTCCTGGCTCCTCCTCGTTCACGAGGCAAGAATAGGGGGCGGCCGGTCAGCGCGGCTCGAGGACCACCACGGGGATCTCCCGCTCGGTCCACGACTGGTAGCTGTCGTAGTCGGCGTACAGCGCGACGAGGCGGGGCCACAGCACGGCCCGCTCCTCGGGGCCGGCGACGTGCGCCCGCGCCGGTATGCGCTCGCGGCCGACCTGGACGACGACCTCGGGGTCGGCGACCACGTTGCCGAACCACATCGGGTTCTCCGGGCGGCCGGCCTGGGAGGCGACCACGACGATGTTCGCACCGTCGCGCAGGTAGACCAGCGGCGTCGTGCGCGGCAGACCCGTCTTGCGCCCGGTGTGCTCGAGCAGGCAGATCGGCACCGGGTTGCGGAAGCCCGCCCCGACGCGCCAGTGCGAGCCGAGCCGGCCGCCGGTGCGTCGGTAGAGCCAGACGTTGACCGCGGCCATCACCTTCATGACCTTCACGGTCCCCGGGTCGTCGAGACCCTTCGGCTTCTTGTCCATCAGACGCCGAGCGCCTCGAAACCGCGCTTCCACAGCACGGTCTCGTGCAGCTTGCGCGAGCGCCAGCCGGCCTCGGTGCGGGTGAAGGTGTGCCGGTAGATGCCGGTCACCTCGACGGGGTACCGCGATTCCGGGCCGAAGTCGAAGGTCATCGGGTTGTGGAAGTAGGCGTTCGCCTGGATCTCCCCGTCGGGGAGCTGCTCGAAGTCGATCTGGCCGATCATGTGGACCCGGCTCGGGGCGAGCGCGAGGTTCTCGGCCAGCCACGGCTTCACCTCGGCGTACGTCGCCTCGATCCCGCCGGACTCGACGTAGTTGATCGCGGCGTCCGGGGTGAAGACCTTGTCGAGGCGGTCCCACTCGGCGAGGTCGATGCCGAAGGTGTAGTTCGTGATCGCGTCACGGATCTCGGTCCGGTCGATGATGTGTGACAGTTCCACGGTGCGCTCCTGAGCTCTCTGCGAGAGGCGCCTTCAGAAAAAAGGCACCCTGACCTGCTTGAACACTCTAGCCACCAAACTGGAACACGTTCTAGTCTTGGCCAATGCGATTCTCCTTTGCCGAAGGCATGACCAAGGCCGAGTACTACGCTCCGCTGGCCCAGGCCTGCGAGGCGGCCGGGTACACCTCGATGACCATCGCGGACTCCCTGATCTTCCCCAAGGAGTCCGACTCGAAGTACCCCTACACCGACACCGGGGACCGCCACTTCCTCGACGGCAAGGAGTTCATCGAGACGATGATCCTGTGCGCGCACCTGTTCGCGGTCACCGATACGCTGCGCCTGACGCCGTTCGTGCTCAAGCTCCCGATCCGCCCGCCGGTGCTGACCGCCAAGCAGGCCAGCTCGCTGGCGTTCCTCTCCGGCAACCGCCTCGGACTCGGCGTCGGCATCTCGCCGTGGCCCGAGGACTTCGAGGCGCTCGGCGTGGACTGGGCCAGGCGCGGCAAGCGCATGGACGAGTGCATGGACATCCTGCGCGGGCTCACGACCGGTGAGTACTTCGAGTACCACGGCGAGTTCTACGACATCCAGGCGCTCAAGCAGTGCCCCGGCGCTCCTGCGAAGATCCCGCTGCTCGTCGGTGGGCACGCCGATGCAGCGCTGCGCAGGGCTGTCGTCAAGGGTGACGGCTGGATGCACGCGGGCGGTGACGGCGAGGAGCTCGACCGCCTGCTCACGCGCCTGGCCGAGATCCGCAAGGAGGAGGGCGACGACCGCGACGACTTCGAGATCCACGTGATCTCCTACGACGCCTACACGCTGGACGGCATCAAGCGCCTGGAGGACAAGGGCGTGACCGACGCGATCGTCGGCTTCCGGGTGCCCTACATCATGGGCCCCGACGAGGAGCCGCTGCAGAAGAAGATCGACAACCTCAACCGGTACGCCGAGGACATCATCAGCAAGGTCTCGCTGTGACCTCAGCCGAGATCACGAAGGTCTTCAGCGACGCGGTCGCCGAGGCCGAGGCACTGATCGCGAACCCGCCGTTCGAGATCAGCGGGCAGGAGCGGGCCGAGGGCTACGACTACCTGGCCGGCTCGATCCGCAGCTCGCTGCAGATGGCCTTCGACTACGACCTCGTGCACCCGGTGCTGATCAACCCCACGCACCAGTACGCGCGCCAGGGTCTCGACAACCCCGACGCGATCTACTTCAACGCCGACCGCGACGAGGGTGCGTCCTACGAGGTCTCGGGCGTGCGGGGCACGACCGCGGACCTGTCCTTCCAGGTCATGGACGGCAACTACTCCGCCGACGGCTCGCCGACCTCGCTGGCCGCGTTCGACGACCGTGAGCTGGACGTCGCTGAGGACGGGTCGTTCTCGTGGAGGTTCGGGCCCGAGATGGGGTTGCGCAAGGGCGCGACGCTGATCATCCGCGAGGTCTACGACGACTGGACGGGCGAGGACCGCGGCACCATCCGCATCCAGCGCCTCGACACCGCCGGCATTCCGCGCGAGCCGTTCACGATGGACCGGGTCGCCAAGCGGTACGGCGTGGCGGCGAAGATGCTGATCGGCAAGATCAAGACCTGGTTCTCCTTCCCGGAGTGGTTCACCTACTCCGAGCCGGTCAACACCCTGACCCCGCCGCGCTCCACGCCCGGCGGGCTGGCCAGCCAGTTCTCCTCGCTCGGGCACTACGACCTGACCGAGGACCAGGCGCTCGTCGTCACCGTCCCGGTGTGCGATGCCGCGCCGTACCAGGCGATCCAGAT
>JBJMIO010000119.1:0-13712 GCA_045806765.1 Marmoricola sp. | reverse complement strand
GGGACCGCTGTGCGCCGGCATCGACCCGCACGCCTCGCTGCTCGGCTCGTGGGGCCTGGCGGACACCGTCGAGGGCCTGCGCAGCTTCGCGCTCACCGCGGCCGAGGCACTCGCCCCGGTGACGGCCGTGATCAAGCCTCAGTCGGCCTTCTTCGAGCGCTTCGGGTCTGCCGGTGTCGCGGTGCTGGAGGAGACGATCGCAGTGTGCCGCGAGGCCGGCTCCCTGGTGGTCCTCGACGTCAAGCGCGGTGACATCGGCACGACGGCGCAGGGCTATGCCGATGCGTACCTCGACCCGTCCTCGCCGATCGCTGCCGACGCCATCACCGCGAGCCCCTACCTGGGCTTCGGCAGCCTGGGACCGATGCTGGAGGCGGCGCGCAAGCACGACGCCGGCATGTTCGTGCTCGCGCTGACCTCCAACCCGGAGGGTCCGGAGTTCCAGCACGCAGTGAAGCCGGACGGGCGCACCGTGGCCGCCTCGGTGCTCGACTCCCTGCGCGAGGCCAACGCCGGCGCCGCTCCCTTGGGCTCCTTCGGTGCCGTCGTCGGGGCGACGATCGCGGTACCCACGCCTGACCTGGCGATCAACGGCCCGCTGCTGGTGCCGGGGATCGGCGCGCAGGGCGGGACGGCCGAGGACGTGCGGCGTATCTTCGGCGACGTGCTCGACCTCGTCCTCCCGTCCAGCTCGCGCGAGATCCTCGGCGCCGGCCCCGACCGCGCCGCGCTCGCGTCCGCCTCGGAGCAGGCGGCCGCGTCGTTCGCCGTACTCGTACGCCGATGACGCCACCGGTGCGTGGCGGCGCCTGCGCCGTCGTGCTCGCCGCCCTTGTGCTCCTCGCAGCCGGGTGCGGGAAGGACCAGGAGCAGACCTACTGCGACGCGCTGCACGCCAAGCAGACGATCTTCGCCGACGACGACAGCGGTCAGGGTTTCCTGCCTCACCTCGCCGACCTGCGGGCGCTGGCGAAGAAGGCGCCCGACGACCTGACCGATGAGTGGCAGGTCTTCCTCGACGCCCTCGGCGACCTGAGCACCGCCATCTCCTCGGCCGGGGTCAAGGCCTCCGACATCGTCGGCGGCAAGCAGCCCGCCGGTGTCAGCGATGCGCAGTGGGCCGCGATCAGGGCGGCTGCCAACGGGCTGGGCAGCGACTCGGTCGCCGAGGCGCTCGACGGCATCGACCAGGAGGCGAGGGACGTCTGCCAGCTCCAGCTCGGCCTCTGAGACGTCTCGTATCCGCGACCCTCGTTGCAGCCAGCAAGCACTGCTGACTAGATTGCTCTCCACGCCCATCCCACCAGAAGAGGTCCTCGACGTGGCTCTGCCGCCGCTCACTCCCGAACAGCGCCTGGCTGCTCTGGACAAGGCCGCGGCGTCGCGTCGCGAGCGGGCCGCGGTGAAGAACCGTCTCAAGCACTCCGGCGCCTCGATCGCCGAGGTGCTGGCCGAGGGCGAGCGCAACGAGGTCATCGGCAAGATGCGCGTCAGCGAGCTGCTCCAGTCGATGCCGGGCCTGGGCAAGGTGCGGGCGGCGCAGGTGATGGAACGCCTCAAGATCTCCGAGAGCCGGCGCGTGCGCGGTCTCGGCGCGAAGCAGGTCGCGGCGCTTGTCGCCGAGTTCCCCTCCGGTGAGTGAGGCCACGCCCGCGCGGCTGACGGTCCTCGCCGGACCGACTGCGGTCGGGAAGGGCACCGTCACGGCGTACCTGCGCGAGCACCACCCGGAGGTCTGGATCTCGGTCTCCGCCACCACCCGTGCGCAGCGTCCCGGCGAGGTCGACGGCGTGCACTACCACTTCGTCGACGATGCGACGTTCGACCGGATGGTCGCCGACGACGAGCTCCTCGAGTGGGCGGTGGTCCACCGCCAGGCGCGCTACGGCACGCCGCGCGGGCCGGTGCTCGACGCCCTGGCGCAGGGCAGGCTGGCGCTGCTGGAGATCGACCTCCAGGGCGCTCGGCAGGTGCGGGCGAGCATGCCGGAGGCCCGATTCGTGTTCCTGGCGCCGCCCTCGTGGGAGGAGCTGGTACGCCGCCTGGTCGGCCGGGGGACCGAGGGCGAGGCCGAGAGGGAGCGCCGGCTGGAGTCTGCGCGGGCCGAGCTGGCCGCCGAGACGGAGTTCGACGCGACCGTCGTGAACCACACGATTCCCGCTGCGGTCCAGGAGTTGGTAGAGTTGATGAGGTCCTGAGGGCGAATCGCCTGGGATCGTACGACTTTCCTTCTTCGAGAGGCTCGATGAGAGTGTCCGGCACCCAGCCCGTTGCCCTGGGGATCACGAATCCCCCGATCGACGACCTGCTGACCAAGACTGACTCCAAGTACAAGCTGGTGCTCTACAGCGCCAAGCGTGCTCGGCAGATCAATGCCTACTACTCCCAGCTCGGCGAGGGCCTGCTGGAGTACGTCGGTCCGCTCGTGGACACCCACGTCCAGGAGAAGCCCCTCTCGATCGCGATGCGTGAGATCAACGAGGACCTGCTCGTCTGCGAGGACATCGAGCCCGACGAGGACGGGGACCAGGCGAAGGCCTGATCCCTCCCGACACCGAGCTTGTCGAGATGCGGTGAGATGAGCACCCAGTCCACCAGTGAGTCCCGCCCCCACGTCGTTCTCGGCGTGAGCGGCGGGATTGCTGCGTACAAGGCCTGTGAGCTGCTGCGCCGGTTCACCGAGTCCGGTCACGACGTCACCGTGGTCCCGACCGCGGCCGCGCTGAGGTTCGTCGGCGCACCGACCTGGTCTGCGCTGAGCGGCAAGCCCGTGAGCACCGAGGTCTGGGACGACGTCCACGAGGTGCCGCACGTCCGGATCGGCCAGACCGCCGATCTCGTGGTCGTCGCCCCGGCCACCGCCGACCTGCTCGCGAAGGCTGCTCACGGCCTGGCCGACGACCTGCTCACCAACACCCTGCTCACCGCCCGCTGCCCGGTCGTCTTCGCCCCGGCGATGCACACCGAGATGTGGGAGCACCCGGCCACCGTCGCCAACGTCGCGACGCTGCGCGAGCGCGGCGCGGTCGTCATCGAGCCGGCCGAGGGCCGGCTGACCGGCGCCGACACCGGCAAGGGCCGTCTACCCGAGCCGGGCGAGATCTTCGCGCTCGCCACCGACCTGCTCGCGCGTGGGGGAGCACTGGCCCAGGACCTCGCCGGACGGCACGTGGTGGTCTCGGCCGGGGGCACCCGCGAGTACCTCGACCCGGTGCGCTTCCTGGGCAACCGGTCCTCGGGGCTCCAGGGCTACGCACTGGCCCGCACCGCGGCCGCGCGCGGCGCCGAGGTCACCCTGGTCGCCGCGAACGTCACCCTGCCCGACCCCGCGGGGGTCAAGGTGGTCCGGGTCGAGACGACCGCGCAGCTCGGCGAGCAGGTCGTGCTGGCCAGCCGGAGCGCCGACGCAGTCGTGATGGCCGCGGCGCCCGCCGACTTCCGGCCCGCGAGCTTCACCGACGCCAAGATCAAGAAGGCCGAGGACGGCTCGGTCCCCGAGATCCGACTTCTCCAGAACCCCGACATCCTGGCCGGGCTCGCAGCCGACCGTGCCCACCCGGGCCAGGTCGTGGTGGGTTTCGCCGCCGAGACCGGCGATGCCCACGGCAGCGTGATGGACCACGCCCGGACCAAGCTGGCCCGCAAGGGCTGCGACCTGCTGGTGGTCAACGACGTGGGCGGCGGCAAGGTCTTCGGCCAGCAGGAGAACGAGGCCGTCGTGCTCGGCGCAGACGGCTCCTCCACGCCCGTTCCGCGAGGCTCGAAGAGCGCGGTCGCCCAGGTGATCTGGGACCGCGTCGCGGCGCTCCTGGCCGGGTCATGAGGAACTTCGGCGCAGATTTCTGAGATGCCGTCTCACGATGAGGACCCGGTGGTTAGGCTGGCCGCTCCGCATCCAACCATGCCCGTACCGGCCGTGATCCGGCCGGGGAAATGCAGGAGAAACAAGTGACTGGACGTCTGTTCACCTCGGAGTCCGTAACCGAGGGACACCCGGACAAGATCGCCGACGCGATCAGCGACACCGTGCTGGACGCGTTGCTCAAGGACGACCCGGACAGCCGGGTCGCGTGCGAGACGCTGCTGACCACCGGCCTGGTCGTCGTCGCCGGCGAGGTGACCACCAAGACCTACGCCCCGATCGCCCAGCTCGTCCGGGAGAAGATCCTCGAGATCGGCTACGACTCCTCGGTCAAGGGCTTCGACGGCAACTCCTGCGGCGTCCAGATCGCCCTGGGCCAGCAGTCCCCGGACATCGCCCAGGGTGTCGACAAGGGCTTCGAGGCACGCGTCGACGGCTCGGGTGACGAGCTCGACAGCCAGGGCGCGGGCGACCAGGGCCTGATGTTCGGCTACGCCTGCGACGACACCAAGGAGCTCATGCCGCTCCCGATCAGCATCGCCCAGCGACTGGCCGAGAAGCTGACCGAGGTGCGCAAGAACGGCACGCTGGACTACCTGCGCCCCGACGGCAAGACCCAGGTCACCATCGAGTACGACGAGAACGACCGTCCGGTCCGCATCGACACCGTGGTGCTCTCCACCCAGCACGCCGACGGCATCGACCTCGAGGCGACCCTGGCGCCCGACATCCAGAAGCACGTCATCGAGCCGGTGCTGGACACCTTCGACATCCCGTCCGAGGGCTACCGCCTGCTGGTCAACCCGACCGGCAACTTCGTGGTCGGCGGCCCGATGGGTGACGCCGGCCTGACCGGTCGCAAGATCATCGTCGACACCTACGGCGGCATGGCCCGTCACGGTGGCGGGGCCTTCTCCGGCAAGGACCCCTCGAAGGTCGACCGCTCGGCCGCGTACGCGATGCGCTGGGTCGCCAAGAACGTCGTCGCCGCCGGTCTCGCGACCCGCTGCGAGGCCCAGGTCGCCTACGCCATCGGCAAGGCCGCCCCGGTCGGCGTCTTCATCGAGACCTTCGGCACCGGCGTCGTCTCCGACGAGGCGATCCAGAAGGCCGTCCTCGAGGTCTTCGACCTGCGCCCGGCCGCGATCGTGCGCGACCTGGACCTGAAGCGTCCGATCTACGCCAAGACCTCGGCGTACGGTCACTTCGGCCGTGAGCTGCCCGAGTTCCTCTGGGAGACCACGGACCGCGCCGACGCCTTGAAGAAGGCCGCCGGCGTCTGATCCACAGGCTGCCCCCGAGCCCTCCCGGTCCACACGGACCGGGAGGGCTCGGTGCTTCGTCGGGCCCGGCTGCTTTGATGTGCCCATGAGCGCAGGGGTCGAGGGCGAGGAGCAGCTCTCGCTGCCCGGCCTGGCCCGCGCGGCGGCCCGGAAGGCCAAGCCGCCGGCCGAGACGAAGGCGGCCGCGCGTGCCGAGGTCGACCCGGTCGCCCGGGTCCTGGTGGACCTGCCGCTGGCCCACCTCGACCGGCCCTTCGACTACGCCGTCCCGGCGACGATGGCGGACACGGCGGTGCCCGGCACCCGCGTCAAGGTCCGCTTCGCCGGCCAGGACGTCGACGGCTACGTCCTCGAGCGCGGCGCGGAGTCCGACCACCCCGGGCGACTCGCGCCGTTGCGCCGCGTGGTGAGCCCCGAGCCGGTGCTGGCACCGGAGATCGCCGATCTGGTCGGGGAGGTGGCGGCGCGGTACGCCGGCACCCGCTCGGACGTGCTGCGCCTGGCGATCCCGGCCCGGCACGCCACCACCGAGAAGGCGCCGAGCCCGGGAGCGGCGCCGGTGACCGCCGGGGTCGAGCCGGCCGCGTGGAGGGCCTACGCCGGAGGTGCCGACGTGCTCGGCGCACTGGTCCGCGGGGCGGTTCCGCGTGCGGTCTGGACGGTCGCGCCGGGCGACGACGGCGCGGCGTTGCTCGCCGACGCGGTGGTCGCGTCGGCTGCCAGCGGCCGGGGGGCGCTGGTGTGCCTGCCCGACGTGCGCGACGTCGCCCGGCTCGACGATGCCCTGGCCGCACGCCTGGAGCCCGGCCAGCACGTCGTGCTGACCGCTGACGCCGGTCCGGCCAAGCGCTACCGCGCCTTCCTCGCGATCGCGCGCGGCGCGGTGCGGATCGTGATCGGCACCCGCGCCGCCGCGTTCGCGCCCGTGCACGACCTCGGGCTGGTGGCGATGTGGGACGACGGGGACGACCTGTACGCCGAGCCGCGAGCGCCGTACCCCCATGCCCGCGAGGTGCTCCTGATGCGCGCCCAGCGCCAGGGGTGCGCGGTCCTGCTGGCCGCGCACGCGCGCAGCGTCGAGGCGGAGTACCTGGTCCGCAGCGGTTGGGCGGCCGAGGTCGCGGTGCCGCGCGACGGCCTGCGCGCCCGCGTCGCGGTCAGCGTCACCGGAGACTCCGACTTCGACCTCGCCCGCGACCCGGCCGCGCGCAGCGCCCGGTTGCCGAAGGAGGTCTTCGAGGTCGTCCGCGAGGCGCTGGCCCGCGGCCCGGTCCTCGTCCAGACCCCGCGGGCCGGCTACGCGACCCGGCTGGCCTGCGACTCCTGCCGGACCCCGGCCGCCTGTCCGGCCTGCCACGGGCCGCTCCGGATCACCGGCGCCCAGGCGCCCCCGACGTGCACCTGGTGCGGGACGCCCGCGCCCGGCTGGAGCTGCCCGGAGTGCGGTGGCCGTGGGCTGCGTGCACCGGTGCTCGGGGACCGGCGCACCGCCGAGGAGCTCGGCCGGGCGTTCCCCTCGGTGCCCGTGCAAACCTCCTCGGCCGACCGCGTCCTGAGCGAGGTCCAGCACCGTCCGGCCATCGTCGTGGCCACCCCGGGTGCCGAACCGGTGGTCGAGGGTGGCTACGCCGCCGTCGTGCTCCTCGACAGCTGGCTGCTGCTGGTGCGCTCGGACCTCCGGGCCGAGGAGGAGGCGTTGCGCCGGTGGTCCAACGCAGCAGCCCTCGTCGGGCACGCCGCAGGACGGCCCGGTCCCGTGGTCGTCGTCGGCGATCCTGGCCGTCCGGTGCTCCAGGCCCTCGTGCGCTGGGACCCGGCAGGCTTCGCCCAGCGCGAGATCACCGAGCGGCAGGACGCGCACCTGCCGCCGGCGTCGCGGGTCGCCACGATCACCGGGCCCGCCGACCTGCTGGAGCCGGCGCTCGCGGCGCTCGCACTCCCGGCTGGCGCCGAGGTGCTCGGGCCGGTCCCGACCGGGGCGGAGGTCGACGAGCAGCGGTACGTCGTCCGGGTCCCGCGCACGGCCGGCGCCGAGCTGTCAGCGGCGCTGGTGGCCCTGCAGGCGCAGCGCTCGGCGCGCAAGGAACCACACCTGCGTGTAGAGGTCGATCCAGCCGAGCTCGGGTGACCTGCGCCCACTAGACTTGGCCGGTCGATGCTCGAGGAGGAATGCGTGGCGATCAGGCCGATCAGGTTGTTCGGGGACCCGGTGCTGCGCACCCGCGCGGCGGAGGTGACCAGCTTCGACAAGGACCTGCGTCAGCTCGTGACCGACCTGACCGAGACGATGATCGACGCCCCGGGAGCCGGCCTGGCCGCGCCCCAGATCGGTGTGGGCCTGCGGGTGTTCACCTGGAACGTCGAGGGCTTGGTGGGACACCTGGTCAACCCGGTCCTCGAGCTGTCGCAGGAGACCCAGGACGGGCTCGAGGGCTGCCTCTCGCTGCCGGGCCTCTCGATCGACTGCATCCGCGCCATGTCGGTGGTCGCGACCGGTTTCAACATGCACGGCGACCCGGTGCGGATCGAGGGTTCCGAGCTCCTTGCCCGGGCGATCCAGCACGAGACCGATCACCTCGACGGGATCCTGTTCCTCGACCGCCTGGACCGCGAGGCGCGCCGCGAGGCGATGCGTGAGATCCGCTCGGCGGACTGGTTCTCCGACGACACCCGGGTCCGGGTCTCGCCCCACTCCACCAACGGATTCGGGATCTAGGCCCGTGCGCGTCGTCTTCGCCGGCACCCCCGAGCCCGCCCTGCCCGCGCTGCAGGCAATCGCTGCGAGCCCGCACGAGCTCGTCGGGGTCGTCACCCGGCCCGACGCGCCGGCGGGTCGCGGCCGCAAGCTGGCACCGTCCCCGGTCGCGGAGCTGGCGATGAGCCTCGGGGTGCCCGTGCTCAAGCCCGAGCACCCGCGTGACCCCGAGTTCCAGGACGCCCTGCGGGCGCTTCGTCCCGACTGCTGCCCGGTGGTGGCCTACGGCGCACTGATCCCGCAGTCGGCGCTCGACATCCCGGAGCACGGCTGGGTCAACCTGCACTTCTCGGTGCTGCCGGCCTGGCGGGGCGCCGCACCGGTCCAGCACGCGCTCTTCGCCGGGGACGAGGTCACCGGCGCGACCACCTTCCGGATCGTCAAGGAGCTCGACGCCGGGCCCACCTACGGCGTGATGACCCAGCTGATCCACGACGACGACACCGCCGGCAGCCTGCTCGCCAAGCTGGCCGAGGGCGGTGCCGGTCTCCTCGTGGCGACGCTGGACGGCATCGAGGACGGCTCGCTGGAGGCGCGCGAGCAACCGGCCGAGGGGATCAGCATCGCTCCGAAGATCCTCGTCGAGCACGCGCACGTCGACTGGACCGACCCGGCGATGGGGATCGACCGCCAGATCCGGGCCTGCACCCCGGCGCCGGGTGCGTGGACGACGTACGGCGGGGAGCGGATGAAGCTGGGACCGGTGAGGCTCGGCACGGCCCCCGACGACCTCGGAGCGCTGGCACCGGGCGCGCTCGCGATCACCAAGAATGCCGTCTACGTCGGCACCGGCACGGCTCCGGTGCGCCTCGGCGACGTCAAGGCGTTCGGCAAGAAGCAGATGCCGGCGGCGGACTGGGCGCGCGGCACCCAGTTCGGCGCAGACCCGGTGCTGGGCGACTGATGGCCTCGCGGCAGGCCCGGCCCGAGGACGTCGATGCGATCGCGGGGTCGTTGCCGAACACGTGGTTCGGCACCAGCTGGGGCGACGTACCGACGTGGCTGGCGCCGCACCGCGTGCGCGACGGTGTCGACAAGGGACGTGGCTTCGTGCTCTACCGCAAGCCGCACAAGAGCGCGATCGACCCGGTCAGCGGCGAGGAGTACCAGGACCTGCTGGTGATCCGGACGGCGAGCGAGGCCGACAAGACCGCGCTCGTCGAGGCCGACGGTCCGTTCTTCACCATCGACCACTTCAACGGCTACAACGCCGTGCTCGTGCAGGTCTCGCGCCTGGGGGAGATCAGCCGCGACGAGCTCGCCGAGGTGATCACCGACGCCTGGTGCACCTGTGCTCCGAAGCGGATGGTCAAGGAGTTCCTGGCCGAGGGCGGCCGTGCCGCGCACTGACGCCGCCCGCCTGGTCGCCTTCGACGTCCTGCGCGCGGTGGGGGAGCAGGATGCCTACGCCAACCTCCAGCTGTCCCGGCTGCTGCGTGAACGGGGGATCTCGGGTCGCGACGCGGCCCTGGCCACCGAGCTCGTCGGCGGGACGCTGCGCGGTCAGGGCACCTACGACGACGTGCTCGACCGCCTGGTCAAGGGCACCCTCCAGGCCGACGTGCGCGACGCCCTGCGGCTGGGCACCCACCAGCTCCTGGCGATGCGCGTCCCCACGCACGCCGCGGTCGCGACCACCGTCGACCTGGTCAAGGAGCGGATCGGCCACCGCCCGGCCGGGCTGGTCAACGCGGTCCTGCGCAAGGTCTCGGCCCAGGACCTCGAGGCCTGGACGTCCGGCCGCTCGCTCGCGGCGCGGACCTCGCACCCGCAGTGGGTCATCGACGCGCTCGCCGAGGCGCTGGGTCGACCCGAGGAGCTCGAGGACCTGCTGGCCGCCGACAACGCCCGGCCCGAGGTGGTCCTGGTCGCGCGCCCCGGCCTGGCCACGACCGAGGAGCTGGGCGGTTCGCCGCACCCGGCCTCGCCGTACGCAGCAGTGCTCCAGGGCGGTGACCCGGGTGCGCTCGCCGCGGTCCGCGAAGGCCGCGCCGGGGTCCAGGACGCCGGTTCGCAGCTGGTGGCGCTGCTCCTGGCAGCCGCTGAGCTCGGCGGTGAGGACGAACGCTGGCTCGACCTGTGCGCCGGCCCGGGCGGAAAGGCCGCGCTCCTCGCCGCACTCGCCGCCCAGCGAGGCGCGAAGGTGCTCGCGAACGAACGGCAACCGCACCGGGCCCAGCTCGTCGCGCAGGGGGTCCGGGCCGCCGGATCGGGCCTGCTGGGCGTGATCGCCGGTGACGGCACCCGGCCTGCGTGGGCTCCGGGCTCGTTCGACTGCGTCCTCGTCGACGCACCGTGCAGCGGGTTGGGGGCGCTGCGCCGGCGCCCCGAGAGCCGCTGGCGCCGCCGACCCGAGGACCTCGCCGAGCTGGTCCCGCTCCAGGTCGCCCTGCTCGGCTCGGCCCTCGACGCGGTGCGGCCCGGCGGCCTGGTGCTCTACGCGACCTGCTCACCGGTCCTCGCCGAGACGGCCGGGGTAGTGGCCACCGTGCTCGAGGAATGCCCGGGTGCCACCCTGGTCCCGCTCACCGAGCCGGAGGGCGTCGTGGACGCCGCGTCGGCTCACCTCCCCGGCGCCCTCCAGCTCTGGCCCCACCGCCATGCCACCGACGCGATGTTCGCCGCCCTCCTGCGCCGCTCCCGTTGACCGGGCCCGTTCTACCCGCCGAGTGGGCCCGTTCCTCCGGTCCAGTACGGCCTTCTGCCGGTTGAGCCCCGGGTCGAGGTCACCTCGCGAGCACGAATCGGCCGGGCACTAGGCTTGTCCGCGCCATGGGTATCCAGATCACGCCGAGCGTCCTGAACGCCGACCTGTCCCGCCTCGCCGACGAGGTCGCCCGCATCCCGTCGTCGGACTGGATCCACGTCGACGTGATGGACAACCACTTCGTTCCCAACCTGACCCTCGGCGTGCCGGTCTTCGAGTCGCTCGCGAAGGCGACCGACACACCGCTGGACGCCCACCTCATGATCGATGATCCCGACCGCTGGGCTCCGGCGTACGCCGAGGCAGGCGCCGGGTCGGTGACCTTCCACGCCGAGGCCGCCAAGGCTCCGGTCCGGCTGGCACGCGAGCTGCGGGCGAAGGGCGCGCGCGCCTCGATGGCGCTCAAGCCCGCCACCGGCATCGATCAGTACGCCGACGTGCTGGGCGAGCTCGACATGCTCCTGATCATGACCGTCGAGCCGGGCTTCGGCGGCCAGAAGTTCCTCGATGTCTGCCTGCCCAAGATCCGGCGCTCGCGCGAGCTGATCTCTGCCCGTGGCCTCGACGTCTGGCTCCAGGTCGACGGGGGAGTCTCGCTCGAGACGATCGAGCGGTGCGCCGAGGCCGGGGCTGACGTGTTCGTGGCCGGTTCGGCGGTCTTCTCGGCCGACGATCCCGACGCGATGGTGCGCGAGCTCAAGGCGAAGGCCGAGTCGGTTCGGTCCCCAGCCTGAGTCCACCTGCCCCAAGGCCCGGCTCCACAGGCGGAACGGGCCCGGTCGACGGGGCGTGAGTGGGCTCACACCGGAACACCCGCGCCACTTCGCGCGCTGGTGTGGCAGGCTTGTGGGTGACGAGTACACAAACTCGCGTGCACTGGGATCGGTGAAAGTCCGAGCCGGCGGTGAGAGTCCGCGACCCGTTCGCAGCCAGCGATCGGTTGACCAGGTGAAAATCCTGGACCGACGGTGAGAGTCCGGATGGGAAGTTGCACGCTGGGTCGTCGTACGGGATTTTCTGCCCGTTCGCCCACCCGTGCGTCCCCTCCCACCTCAGCGCCCGCGGGCCGAGCGGAGAGGCGGGACGCATGAGCATCGATCAGCAGACGCTCGAGCGGGCGATGCGTCGCGCCCTCGAGATCGCCGCGACCCCCGGCGTCCCGCCCGGCCCGAACCCGCGTGTGGGCTGCGTGCTGCTGGGCCCCGACGGCGCTGAGATCGCCGAGGGCTTCCACCGCGGAGCAGGTACGCCGCACGCGGAGGCTGCAGCCCTGGCGACGGCCTACGAGCTGGGCGGTCCCGACGCCGCCCGCGGTGCCACCGCTGTCGTCACCCTCGAGCCCTGCAACCACACCGGCCGCACGGGACCGTGCTCCCGGGCTCTGATCGGCGCGGGCGTCGCCGAGGTCGTCTTCGCCCAGCCCGACCCCAACCCGCTCGCCGCTGGTGGGTCCGCGACCTTGCGCGGTGCGGGCGTCGAGGTGCGCACCGGCCTGCTCGAGCACGAGGCGCGCCGGCTCAACCGCGCGTGGACCTTCGCCCTGGAGCACGGTCGCCCCTTCGTGACCTGGAAGGTGGCCGCGACACTCGACGGCCGCAGCGCAGCGGCCGACGGGACGAGCAAGTGGATCACCGGGGAGCAGGCACGCCGCGACGTGCACCTGCTCCGGGCCGGCTGCGACGCGATCCTGGTCGGCACCGGCACGGTGCTCGCCGACGACCCTGCGCTGACGGTGCGCGACGAGATCGGCGAGCTGGTCGACCACCAGCCCCTGCGCGTCGTGCTGGGCGAGCGCGAGCTGCCCGCCGGTGCTCGCGTGCTGGACGACGCCGCACAGACGCTGCACCTGCAGACGCGCGACGTCGCCGCGGCGGTCGTCGAGCTGCACGAGGCCGGTGTCCAGCACGTCTTCCTCGAGGGCGGCCCGACCGTCGCGGCGGCGTTCCTCGCCGCCGGCCTGGTCGACGAGGTCGTGGCCTACGTGGCCCCCAAGCTCCTCGGGTCCGGCCGCAGCGCGGTAGCCGACCTGGGAATCGAATCCATCACCGGAGCGCTGGAGATCGAGGTGGAGGACGTGGTCGTCCTGGGCCACGACGTCCGGATCACCGGTCGTCCGCAACGGAGGAAGGACTGAGATGTTCACCGGCATCATCGAGGAGCTCGGGGTCGTCACGAGCATCCAACGCCTGAACGAGGCCGTGCGCCTCTCGATCGGCGCGCCCGAGGTGACCGAGGGCACCAAGCCCGGCGACTCGATCGCGGTCAACGGCGTCTGCCTGACGGTGGTGACCAACAAGCGCGGCATCTTCACCGCCGACGTGATGCTCCAGACGCTCGCGAACTCCTCGCTCGGAGGCCTGATGATCGACTCGATGGTCAACCTCGAGCGCGCGGTCACCCCGGCCACCCGACTGGGCGGGCACATCGTCCAGGGCCACGTCGACGGCACCGGCGAGGTGCTGGCGCGCACCCCGAGCGAGCACTGGACCTATGTCGACATCTCGCTCCCGTTCGAGCTGAACCGCTACCTGGTCGACAAGGGCTCGATCACCGTCGACGGGATCAGCCTGACGGTGGCTTCGGTCGGTGCCGAGTCGTTCCGCGTCAGCCTGATCCCCGAGACCCTCGCCCGGACCACCCTGGGCTTCAAGCAACCCGGCGACCCCGTCAACCTCGAGGTGGACGTGATCGCGAAGTACGTCGAGAAGATGGTGAAGGCACATGACTGAGCAGAACCCCGCCGACCGGCAGCACGCCGGCATCCGCCTGGACGACGTCGAGGAGGCGATCGCCGACATCGCCGCGGGCAAGGCGGTCGTGGTCGTCGACGACGAGGACCGCGAGAACGAGGGCGACATCATCTTCGCCGCCGCCAAGGCCACCCCCGAGCTGATGGCCTTCACCATCCGGCACTCCTCCGGCGTGATCTGCGTCCCGATGCCGGCCGACATGCTGGACCGGCTCGAGATCCCGCTGATGACCCCGCACAACAAGGACAAGCTGCGTACGGCGTACACGATCTCGGTCGACGCGCGTGACGGCGTCTCCACCGGCATCTCGGCTGCCGACCGGGCGCACACCGCACGCGTGCTCGCCGACTCGGCG
>JBJMIO010000118.1:0-16867 GCA_045806765.1 Marmoricola sp. | reverse complement strand
GTGCGCGGTGCTCTGGCAGGCTCGGGGCATGAGCGAGCTCAACGTGCTGGGTGGTCCGCTGGAGCCGTGCGGCACCGATCCGATGACGGGATTCCACCGCGACGGCACCTGCACCTGCGGTCCCGAGGACCACGGGTTGCACGCCGTCTGCGCGGTGACGACCACCGAGTTCCTCGAGCACCAGCGCTCGGTCGGCAACGACCTGGTGACCCCGCTGCCGCAGTGGAACTTCCCCGGGCTGGTGCCCGGCGACCGCTGGTGCGTCGTCACCGCGCGCTGGCAGCAGGCATACGCCGACGGGGTGGCCGCGCCCGTCGTGCTCGCCTCGACCAGCGAGCGCGCGCTCGAGCTGGTGCCGATCGAGTGGCTGCGCCAGCACGCGGTCGACGTACCGGATGACCCGAGCGCGCTGGGGTGAGCCGGCTCAGCCCACGGGCTCCTGGACGTAGAAGTACGGGTCGAGCACCCGGACCTCGGTGATGCGGTCGACCGGCAGCTGGTTCACCTCGGCGACGGACCGGATCGCGTCGGGCGACGGGGCGTCGTAGATGCAGAACGTCGTCTGCTTGTCCGCGGTGACGTAGGAGTGCACCCAGGTGACCCCTTGCGCGGCGTTGTTGCCGACGACGGTGCTGCACGCAGCGGCTCCGGCGTCGTTGGTCGGGATGACGAGGCCGTCGGTGAACGTGCGCTCCACGAGGTAACGAGGCATCGGACTACTCCTTGAAGAGGGGATCGTTGACGTCCTCGACGCTACGGACCTCCAGCCCCTGCCCACATGGGGAGCGACTCCCCATGTTGGGGACCAGGAACTCCTCACCCGCGCAGGTCACGGCGCGAGGCAGACCTGGTCTTGCGCAGGATCGCCGAGACGTGGTGGCCGACGGTCTTGACGGAGAGGTGCAGGCCGGCGGCGATCTCGGCGTCGGTGCTGCCGGTGCGCAACCAGGTGAGCACCTCCTGCTCGCGGGCTGTCAGGCCCTGCGCATCCTCAGCGGTCTCGCGCCTCGGCCCGCGCGGGATGGAGCGCTCGCCGAGCTCGCGCAGCGCCCGGACGATCCGCGCGCGCAACGGCGGTGCACCGAGGTCGTCGACGATCTCCAGGGCGCGGCGCAGCACCTCGGGGTCGGTCGAGCCCGAGAACGCATCGGCCGCCTCGTACGGGCACCCGAGCGCGAGCCAACGCTCGCCCGCCCCGGAGACGTCGCCCGCGAGCCACGACGCCCACGGCTCGGGCGCACCCACGACCGTGACGGGCTCACCGAACCGACCGAGCCACACCGAGAGCTCCGCCGCGTAGCCCGCGTTGCCCCGATCGAGCGCGAGCGCGAGCGCGTCGCGCAGGATCGCAGGATCCAGGTCCGTCCCGGTCAGCCAGGCCAGCTCGGCAGTGGCGGACGCTGCGGGCGCCACGCGCTGGAGCGAGCCGGTGGTGCCGGCCATCTCGCGCGCCTCGGCGAGCGTGGCGGCCGCTGCCGGGTCACCGCGCCGCGCCTGGACGCGGCCGCGGACGAGCAGCGCGGCGATCACCGAGATGTCCGAGCTGCGGTGCCGCGTCGCCATCACCGAGTCGGCGCGCTGGAGCGCACGTTCCCAGCGTCCCTGCTCCAGCTCGCAGCGCCCGATCCACGCCCGGGTGTAGCCGTCGAGGGCATCGAGGTCGTGGTGCTCGAAGAAATCCAGCGCCGCCGGCGCCGCGTCGTCGACGACCGCGTAGAGCCGCGCCTCGCCCGCGGCGGAGATCAAGTTGCAGTGCGCGAGACCGGTCACCGTGTCGACGCCGGCGCGGGTGCCGAGCTCCACGGCGTCGCGCAGGTGCGCGCAGGCGTCGTCGCGCCCCCCGAGCGTGAGCGCGCTGCCCAGTGCCTGCAGTGCGTTGACCACGATGTCCGGTCTCTCCTCGGCGCCGACCATGTCCAGCGCGCGCCGCGCCCACTGCTCGGCAGCCTCCAGATCGCGCGCGACCATCCGTCGCGTCGCCAGGTGCGCGCACGCCTCAGCCAGCTCGACACCCCCGATCGCCTCGAGCAGCGGCAGTGCTCGCTCGGCGAACTCCAGGCACTCCTTCTCCGAGGCCGCCACCCGCGAGCGGGCCATCAGAGCCCGGGCGTGCAGGAGCGGGTCGGCGGGGTCGGTGAGCGCGAGTGCCTTGGCGGCGTAGCGCCGGGCGTCGGCGTCGTGGCCGACGAAGTACTCGTGCTCGGCGAGCTGCATGCAGGTGCGGGCGAGCTCGGCGGCGTCGAGGCGGCCCTCGGCGAGCTCGACGGCTCGCCGCAGGTGCTCGACGGCCTGGAGGTGGGCCTTGCTGGCGATCGCGCGGCCGGCCGCGGCCCGCTCGTGCACGAGAGCCTCGTCAGGTCGGCCGGCGCGCAACGCGTGGAAGGCGAGCTCGGAGGGCTCGGCCTCCGGACGCGAGAGCAACCGGGCGTAGGCGGCGTCGTGCGCACGCAACCGCTCCTCCGCACTCAGCTCGGCGTCCAGCGCGCGGCGTACCAGCTCGTGGCGGAACTCGAGGTGTGCGGCGTCGGGCCGCAGGATGCCAGCGGTCACCAGGGCGTCCAGGTCGCCGGCGCGGTCGCGGACGTCCTCGAGCGGGATCCGGCCCGGTAGGACCGCGAGCTCCTTGAGCAGGTCGAGCGGCCCGGGGTCCAGGCGCCTGGCCCAGGACCAGGCGAGGTCGCGGACGCTGGCGCTGAGCTCCTCCTCGGGGGCATCGCGCAGAGCGCAGACCAGGAACGCGTTGCCGCCTGTCACGCGGTGCGCCTCCGTGGCGTCGCGCCCGGTGCCCTCGAGCAGGTCGGCGACGCCGGCCTCGGTGAGCGGGCCGAGCACGACACGCTCGAGCGCGGGCGCGGTGGCGAGGTCGGCCAGGACAGACCGCAGCACGTGGTCGGGACCGATGGTGTCGCGGTAGCTGAGGAGCACGACGCCCTTGCTGTCGTGGATCCGGCGCCCGAGGAACCGCAACGTGCTCGCGCTGGCCGCGTCGATCCAGTGGGCGTCCTCGACGACGAGCACCAGCGGGGCGGCGCGCATCGCGTCGAGCAGCGCCTCGTCGACGTCGTCGGCCACGACGCGGCTCCCGATGGCGCCGCTGCGGAGAACGTCGCGGAAGGGACCGAGCGGCCGAGGGGTCATGCCGGGCTCGCACCAGCCCCAGTACGCCAGCCCTTCGGCGAGCGCCTCGCGCAGCAGGGCGCTCTTGCCCGCGCCGGGTTGCCCGGTGACCGCCACGACGGCGCCACCGGCCCCGGCTCGGGCCGAGGCGAGCGCGGAACGGATCCGCTCGACCTCGGCATCGCGCTCGACGAGGGACACAGCGGCATCGTAGGGGCGCGAGGCTGGACCTGGCGCTCCTGAACGGGTAGGTCTGTCCCGTCGAAACTTTTTTGTCGAGCGATGTCGAAGGGTGCGGGAGCCGTTCGACGTACGGGCAAGAAGCAGGAACCCCCCAAGCAGAAGGACTGATCGAGATGCCGCGTTTCATGGGATTCGTTCGTATGGAAGAGGGACACGACGCGCCGCCGCAGGCGATGTTCGACGCGATGGACGTCTACGTCGGGGAGCAGGCCTCCAAGGGCCACTTCCTCGACGGCGGCGGCCTGTTCGGCACCGAGGACGCGGTGAACTTCGTGGTCCGCAAGGGCGAGGTCACCCGCGTCGACGGCCCGTACGCCGAGGCCAAGGAGGTCGTCGGAGGCTGGGCGCTGCTGCAGTACGACACCCTCGAGGAGGCCATCGAGGGCAGCAAGGAGTTCGCCGAGCTGCACGCCAAGTACTGGCCCGAGTGCTCGATGGTCTCCCAGCTCCGGCAGATCCCCGACGAGATGCCTGAGGCTGCCGAGGCCTGATCCTCGCGGCGGTGGTGGGCCCTAGGCTGGCCAGGTGCCAGCCGAGCCCCCCACCGCCGAGACGGCCAGCTCTGAGGCGATCACCGCCGCCTGGCGTGCCGAGTCGGCACGCCTGGTCGGCGCCCTGACGCGCATGACGCGCGACGTCGAGCTTGCCGAGGACCTCGCGCAGGACGCCCTGGTCGCTGCTCTGGAGCAGTGGCCCGAGACCGGCGTGCCCACCAACCCGGCGGCCTGGCTGATGACGACCGCCAAGCGCCGCGGGATCGACCACTTCCGGCGCGCCGACAACCTGCGCCGCAAGACCGAGGAGCTCGGTCACGCCCTGACGGAGAACGAGAGAGCTGGGGAGGCGGGCATGGACGACCTCGACTCCCAGGTGGACTACATCGAGGACGACGTCCTGCGGTTGATCTTCCTCTCCTGCCACCCCTCGCTGACCCCGGAAACCCGGGCGGCGCTGACCCTGCGCCTGGTCGCCGGTCTGACCACCGCCGAGATCGCCCGCGGGTTCCTCGCGACCGAGTCCACGATGGGTCAGCGGATCTCGCGGGCCAAGAAGACCCTGGCCGAGGCGCACGCCGAGTTCGAGCTGCCCCTCGGTGCCGAGCGCGAGAAGCGCCTGGACGACGTGATGGCCGTGATCTACCTGGTCTTCAACGAGGGCTACACGGCGACGAGCGGGGACGACTGGATGCGCCCGGAGCTGACGAACGAGGCGATCCGGCTCGCGCGGATGCTCGCCGAGCTGATGCCCGAGGAGCCCGAGACCCACGGGCTCCAGGCGCTGCTGGAGCTGCAGGCCTCGCGTCTCGACGCGCGCACGGATGCCGAGGGGCGGCCGGTGCTGCTGGAGGACCAGGACCGCTCGCGGTGGGACGAGCTGCTGATCCGGCGCGGCCTGGCGGCCCTGGGCAGGGCCGAGCTCCTGGCTGCCCGCGGCGAGCCGGTCGGACGCTACTTCCTGCAGGCAGCGATCGCCTCGCAGCACGCCAAGGCAGCGACGCCCGCAGAGACCGACTGGCGCCAGATCGCGATCCTGTACGACGTGCTCGCCCAGGCTGCGCCGGGCGCCGTCGTCGAGGTCAACCGAGCCGTGGCGCACGGGCGCGCGTTTGATCCCGGCGCCGGGCTCGCGGTGCTCGAGGAGCTGCCGCCGGACGCCCTGGCCGGCTCGCACCTGGTGCCCAGCGTGCGTGGCGACCTGCTCGCCCGGGCGGGGCGCCACCGCGAGGCGGCCGAGTCCTTCCGCGAGGCGGCCGGACTGACCGCGAACGCCTCCGAGCGCGAGCTGCTGCTGAGCCGGGCCCAGGAAAGCACCGAAGCCATGTCGAGGAACCGCTGAGCCGTTCGACGTAGGGGTACCAGCCAGCACCCCGAGGAGACCCGATGAGCACGACCACCACCAGCAGTGCCACCCGCTACGCCATCTCCGCCGACGAGACCCGGATCGCCTACGACGTCACCGGCACCGGCCCGGCACTGGTCATCGTCGAGGGCGCCCTGTGCCACCGTGCGATGGGAACCGCGAAGACCGTCACCCCCGCGCTGAGCGAGCACTACACCGTCCACGCCTACGACCGGCGCGGTCGGGGCGAGAGCGGTCAGGGCGAGACCCCGTTCGAGGTGCAGCGCGAGATCGACGACCTGGCCGCGGTGATCGATGCGGCCGGCGGCGACCCGCTGGTCCTCGGCGCCTCCTCGGGTGCCGTGCTCGCGCTCGAGGCCGCGCGCCAGGGCGTCGCGATGGCATCCCTGGCGCTCTACGAGGCCCCCTTCATCCTCGACGACACCCACGCACCGAACGACCCGGGCCTCGGCGACCAGGTCCGCGAGCTGGTCGCCGCGGACAAGCGCTCGGAGGCGGTCAAGACCTTCCTGCGCACCGTCGGCGTCCCGGCACCGGTGCTCGCCCTGATGCCGCTGCTCCCGGTCTGGCGCGGCCTGAAGGCGGTGGCCCACACGCTGCCCCACGACTTCGACATCGTCCTGCCGTTCGAGCAGTGCACGCCGCTGCCGGCCGGCCACTACGCCGACGTCGCTGTCCCGACGCTCGTGATCGCCGGTGGCCGCAGCCCGGAGTACATGCGCAACGCGCAGGCCGCGATCGCCGAGGCGGTCCCGGGCGCGAAGCTCGCGGTGCTGCCCGGCCTGACCCACATCGTCAAGGCCAAGGCGACCGTGCCGGTGCTGCTCGAGCACTTCGGGAGCTGAGCTCTCCTACAGGTTCTGGTGCACGCAGAGCACGTTGCCGTGCGGGTCGCGGAACCATGCCGCCTTCTCGCCCGAAAGTGCGGCGCCCGGGCTGCGCCACGACATCGCCGAGCCGACGGAGCGTCCCGAGAGCGCCGAGATGACGCTGAGGAACGAGCCGATCGAGAACGCCGAGCCGAAGGAACCGATCGAGCCCACGGAGGCGATCGACCCGATGCTGCCGATCGAGAGGATCGAGCCCTTCGAGCGGATCGAGAGGATCGAGCCCTCCGACTGGTAGGAGAGGAAGCTGTCGGCCATGCAACGATCCTGCACCTCCTAGCCACGGCTGGCGACCACGGGCAGCACGAAGACCTCCAGGTCCTGGCGGTGGGCCTGGTGCACCGGCCAGACCTGTCCCCCGATCTCCTCCCCGCACATCAGCAGGAACCGCCCCCACGCCCGGTCGCTGACCGTCCACGGCATGCCACCGTCGCGGGAGATCAGCATCGCCACCGATCCGGCGCCGCCCGGGCCGTCGAGGATCCCGCGGCACAGCAGCACCAGATCCAGCGGATCGATGTCGTAGGGCCCGTCGGGCAGGTCGTCGATGGTCATCACCGGACCGGTCGGGCGTCCGGCCACGTCGAGGAACATCAGCCACAGCGCGCGGAACCGGAACGGCTCGTGCGCGAGGTAGTCGTCCCAGCGCGCGGTCAGCCCTTCGGCACTGCTGATCGGGCTCTGGTCGGAGGGCGGGCGGCGCATGCTCATGCCGACGATCCTGCGCCGCTGCGGCGAGGCCGCGCTCGCGCGATCCACAGCCCGTCGGGCAACCGACCTCAGGAGGAGGTTGTGCGTTCCGCAGCCGCCCGGACCTGTGCGACAGCGTCCCCGGCGATCAACGTGAGCACACGGGCGAGCAGGTCCTCGGGCACGCCGTCGGGGTCGATGTCGGACTCGACGCCGAGCCCGTTGCTCAGGGCGAGCATCGTGCTGGCCATGTCCTCGGTCGGCATCGGCCAGGTGATCTCGAGCGCAGTGCCGACCGCCTCGAGCGCCCGGGTGACGCTCGCGCGCACCTCGCGCCGGCGGTCGCGCAGGGCTTCACGCCGGTAAGGGTCGTGGTGGACCATCGCGAAGTACTCGGCCAGCAACCGGTGCCAGGTCGCGTCGACCCGCATCTCGTGGACCAGCACCCCGGCGACCAGGTCGAGCACGTCGCGCGGGTCGTCGAGGTCGATCGCGTCCAGGCTGGCCTGGATCCGGTGCGCGGCGTGCTCCTCCATCAGCGCGAGCACGAGCTCGTCCTTGGAGGCGAAGTTGGAGTAGACCGCGCCCTTGGTCAGCCCCGCCCGGGCGGCCACCTCGGTCAGGGAGGAGGCGGCGATCCCGCGCTCGCCGAAGACCTCGAAGGCGGCGTCGAGGACGTTGCGCCGGGTCTCTGAGCGCAACGGTCGGGTGCGGGCCATCGATCCTCCTGGGTCACTGCTGCGGGTCTGGGCTGCTGCGGGTCTTGACTTCTGCGGGTACGGGTCGATACTACTCGGTATCCAATACCAAGCGGTATCGAACGGGAGCGTGTAATGCGTCGTCGTCTCACCCACGCAGTCATCGCCGGCGCGCTCGCGCTCGCGGCCACCCTCGTCCTGGCTCCGGCGGACGCGGCCGGCTCCGGCAACAACGACCCCTCGTGCACCTCGACGGCCCACCCCTACCCGGTCGTGGTGCTGCACGGCCTCGGGGCGACGTACTACGAGGACCTCAACTTCCTGCAGAACTACCTCGCCAACCGCGGCTACTGCACCTTCAGCGCGACGTACGGCGCCTACCCCGGCTTCCCGTACGTCGGCGGCCTGCGCCCGGTCGCGGACTCGGCGGCCGAGATCAAGGCCTTCATCCTGCACGTGCTCGCCGAGACCGGCGCCGCGAAGGTCGACATCGTCGGGCACTCCGAGGGCGGCTTCCAGTCGCTGTACGTGACCAAGACCCAAGGCATCGCCGACCGGATCGGGTCGGTCGTCTCGATCGCCCCGCCCACCCACGGCACCACGTTCGCGGGCCTGGTGAACCTCGCCTACTCCTTCGGCATCCGCTCCCAGGTCTCCCAGGCGCTGGAGAAGTACGGCTGCCCGGCGTGCGACAACCTGATCACCGGCGGGTCGGCGGTCGCGACGCTGAACAACGGGCCGATCGCGCAGCCCGGGGTCTCCTACACGGTGATCGCCTCGCGCTACGACGAGCTGGTGACCCCGACGAGCACCGCGTTCGTCCACGAGCCGGGTGTGAAGAACGCCTACGTGCAGGACCTGTGCCCGCTCGACCCGGTCGGTCACCTCAACGAGGCCTACGACCTCAACGTCTGGAAGATGGTGACCAACGCGCTCGACCCGGCGCACGCGAAGCCGTTCCTGTGCTCAGCTGGTCTGGTCGGCTGAGGCGGCTTGCTCGCGCAGCGCGGCGGTGATCGCGTCGTCCGCACCTGGCGCGATCCCGTGCGCGGCGAGCACGGCGCCGTCGACCTCGGCGCTCGCACGACGCACCGCCTCGACCAGCACGTGGTCGTCACCGCCGTGCACCCGGTTGAGCAACGCGGTCACGCCGGTGCCGAGCTGGTCGCACGCGGCACGCACCGCGTCGGCGAGCGCTGCGCCCGGTGCCCGGACCTGCTCGAAGGACGTCGGGAACGGGTAGGTCCGCAGCAGTCGCGAGGGGTTGTAGCGGTGGCTCTGGTTGAGCCGCGATCCTCCCTCCTGGGTGGCCCACAGCCGGTGCGGGGTCGAGGCCAGGAAGCCGTAGATCGCACGGTCGGCCGTCGGGTAGAGGATCGCGCCGTTGCTGAAGACCGGACCGGTTCCCACGAGCACCGGCCACAGGTACTTGGCGTGCTTGGCGAAGCCGATCACCTCGGGCCGCTCCCCGATGTCGTCGTACAGGCGGTCGACCCGGTTCAGGAAGCCCCACCACCGCGGCGCGAGCTGGGGGTAGCGGATCAGCTGCTCGACCCGCTCAGCCCGTACGGCGAGCAGGCGGCGCGCGATCGGCGAGATCGCCAGCAACGTCTCCAGATCGGTGGCGCCCAGGTCGAGGACCGCGCGCGAGCTCGTCGGGCCGGGGCTCGAGACGAGGTCGTCGCCGCTGAGGTAGTCGCGGATCCAGCGGGCCGCGCGCGCGTCCTCCTCGACCATCTCCGCAGCCTCCTCGCGGGTGAGGAGTAGCGACTTCCCGAGCACGATCGAGGCCTGGTAGCCGTGCGGCATCCAGTCGGGCTTCGCGCGGGCCGTCGGTCGAGGCGCGGGCGAGGTGGCGGCCTCGGAACCATCGGAGTCTCCGGTCCGCGCCAACCACACCAGGCAGATCCGCACGCCCGCCTCGCCGGGCCACGGGCGCGAGGTCTCCTGCCGCGTCACGCTGAACCCCTGCTCTCGCAAACGGCCGATGCCGAAACGCGCGGTGTCGCCTTCGAGGACGGCGTCGGGAAGGACGAACGCGATGACGTCGCGCGAGAGCCGGCCCGCCCGGGCGAGGAAGAAGACCACCAGGTCCGATCGGCCGGACTCCCCGTCGAGGAGCGTGTCGGCGTAGGCGTCGCGCACCACTGCCCCGACCGCGCCGCGGATCCGCTTGACCCCGAGGAACGGCGGGTTGCCGATCACGGCGTCGAAGCCGCCGCGTGCTGCGATCTCCGGCAGTCGCGCCCACCAGTCGACGACGGGCCGCTCGGTGCCGGCGGGCGCCGCGTCCAGGAGCGCGTCGCCGTGCAGCACGCGCTGCTCGAGGATCCCGGTCGCCAGGCCGGCATCACCGGCGAGGAGCGCCAACGAGATCCGGCACAGACGGGCCGCACGCGGGTCGAGGTCCGCGCCGTACAGGCACGTGGTCACGACCTGGCGCAGGGCGTCTGCTCCCCTGGCTCCCCCGGCTCCCCTGCCTCCCCCGGCTGCTTCGACGCACCCGGCCAGGTAGCGCGCTGCGGCGAGCAGGAACGCTCCGGTGCCGGCAGCGATGTCGGCGATGCGCAGGTCGAGGAGCCCCTCGAGCGGCAGCACGTCACCCGCGGCGTCGTGCGTCAGCGGTCCGAGTGCGTGCTCGACGACCTCCTCGGCCAGCTCGCGCGGGGTGTAGTGCGCGCCGGCGTGCTGGCGGGCGGTCGCGTCGAGCTGGTCCTCGTAGAGGTGCCCGAGTCCCTCGATGGTGAGCACGGCCGGCACCGCCACCCCGAGCTCGGCGGCCAGGTCGACGTACGCGGCCTCGAGGGCGGCGTCGTGGAGCGTGTCGCCGTGCATCCCGGCAGCATAGGGACCGCACGCCGCCTCTACCCTCGTTCCCGTGACTACCGAGGACTTGCTGATCGAGCGACGCGAGGGCGTCGTCGAGGTCGTGTTCAACCGCCCCGAGCGCCGCAACGCCTTCACCGCGGCGATGTACGCAGGGATGCGCGAGCTGTGCGACGAGCTGCGGGCCGACGTGTCCGTCCGCGCGCTGGTGCTGCGCGGCGCGGGCGGGAAGGCGTTCGCGGCGGGCAACGAGATCTCCGACTTCCTGACCCAGGACGCGGTCGCCTACGAGGAGTCGATCCGCGAGCTGCTGGTCGCGCTCTTCGAGCTGCCGCAGGTCACGATCGCGGCCATCGACGGGGTCTGCGTCGGAGGTGGCCTGGCAGTCGCGACCCACTGCGACCTGCGGATCTGCACGCCGTCCTCGCGCTTCGGCTCCCCGATCGCACGCACGCTGGGCAACGCGCTCTCGGCCTCGGTGGTCTACCGCTGCGCGAGCGTCTTCGGTGAGTCGCTGACCAAGGAGATGCTGCTGACCTCGCGGCTCACGACCGCCGACCGCGCGTACGCCGTCGGCGCGGTGATGTCGGTCGTCGAGGACCTCGACACCGAGGTCGATGCCGTCCTCGGCGGACTGCTGGAGGCCTCCGGCGTCACGATGCGCGCCACCAAGGCGCAGCTGGCCCAGCGGGCCCGCCTGCTCGAGGCCGAGCCGGAGAGCGACCGCGCCCTGATGGACGAGGTGTACGGCGGGCCGGACTTCGCCGAGGGCGTCCGGGCGTTCCTGGCCAAGGAGAAGCCGGCGTTCGGGAAGTAGGCGGCGCTCTGGACGGCCGCACGGAATTCCGGGACGATCCGCTCGTGCGGACGTCTCGGATCGTTGCCCTTGCTGCTGTCGCGGCGCTGGCCCTGAGCGCGTGCTCGCACGCGTCGAAGCCGGAGGCCCGGCCGACACACGCCCCGAAGGTCTGGAAGCTCACCTACGACGGGAGCGGGTCCCAAGCCCGCATCGCCGCCGACGCGCGGGCGTCCAGCTTCGACGGCACGTCCCTGGTCATCGAGTACACCGACCGCGCGCGCAGCGAGGACGACCGGGCGGGGACCTTCGACGTGACCACCGGCAAGCGGACCGATCGCGCTCGAGTCGCCTACCCCGGCGGCCAGATCATCGGTGTCGAACGCACCGGCGCGTGGCTCGTGTACGGCGAGGAGTCGAGTCGCGGCATCTACACGCCCGGCCAGGCGCTGTGGCGCATCGTCGCCCTCGGCCCGCACGCCCAGCGGAAGGTGCTCGCCACCAGCGGAGGCAAGAAGGTCACGATGAGCCCAGACCTCGACGTGCTCGAGGGCGCTGCCGCGTGGACGACGTACCCGGACGCGCATCACGACTTCCGGACGTTCTCCTGGAGACCCAGCCAGCGGGGACCGCACCGCGAGGACGTGGACCCGGGCGACGCCAACGAGTGCACGCCGTCGACCACTCACCCGGAGCTCGTCGGCGCGTGCTTCCGGACCGACGACTGGATCGCCTGGACCGAGCAGGCGGACCCGAAGACGGAGACGGCCGACACCAACGACCCGCGGCACCTGTTCTTCTCGGGCGGAGGTCCACAGCAGAAGCTCGCCGACCTCGACGACTTCGCCACTGATCTGGTGATCTTCGGCGACTACCTGGTGTGGGAGAACGGTCACGGCGTGATGGTCACCGACCTTCGGCACCCCGCGGCGACGGTCCGCGTGGGTCCGAGCGCGAACATCGACACCTTCCTCACCGATGGCCGGACCGCGGTGGTGGTGCGTGAGAAGAACCGCTCGACCACGGCTGAGGTCATCGATCCGGCCCACCTCCACCTCGTCTCCGACTGACGTCACTCGGCTCCCGTCCTGGCTCACGTCCGCCGGTGAAACGCCAGATCGCCGGTTGATCTCAGGGTCATCACGTACCGACGATCGTGCGCTCGATGATGATGGTGCGGGCAGAGCAACGCCCCGCGCGCGAGATCGGTCCTGCCTCCCAGGGACCACAGATCGAAGTGGTGCGCCTCGCACCAGGTCGCATCGACCGTGCACCCCTCGGCGCGGCACCGTCGATCGCGGATGCGGAGCGCCTTGTGCTGGGCGGTCGTGTACCGGCGGGAGGCGCGGCCCATGTCGAGGATCTCCGACTTCTTGCCCAGGACCACCGGGATGATGTCCGCGTTGCAGGCGAGCCGCCGGGCTTCCGAGGCGGACAACCGCTCGTCGGAGGCACAGACGATCCCGGCAGTCGCCAGCTCGGCACGCAGCGCATCGAGGGTGACCGTGACGAAGACCGCGGTGGCACCGCCGCCGTGACGCGGGAGCCTGCTGGGATCGACAGCCTCGAGCAGCGTGCAGAACGCCCGCCCCCGCTGCCGGTACGACGGGATCTGGTCAGCCTCGCCGAAGCCCTCGTGGCGCGGGGACGTGAAGGACTCGAGGTAGGTACGGAGACGCTGTGCGGTGGCGTCGGGCACGAGGGCGGTGATGCGGGTCGTGCCGTTGCCCAGCGGGCGCATCGAGAGCCTGGACTGCTCCCAGGCGCGCTGCTCCTCGAGCTCGAGCGCACGCGCCTCCTGCTGCTCGCCGATCTCGGGCGCGACGACGTCGAGGATGCGACGCCCGAGGATGCGCAGCTGCTTCGGTGCGAACTCCTGCGCGAGGGCGACGAGGTGGGTCTCTGCGTCCGCGATCACCGTGGCGTCCAGCCGCGGCAGGTCGAGCGCATCGAGCGCATCGACGATCACCTCGGCCTGCGCCTGGTTCATCCCGCCCGAGGCGAGGGAGGCCCGGACCCGGTGCCAGCGGTCCCGCAGCGCCTCGCCCAGGCGGAGATCGCGACGTTGGGGGCCGTGGTCGCTGCGCGACTCGTGGGCCAGCCAGGCTCCCGCGTCACGCGCACCGTCGCGCGCCGCGACGTCGTCCGCCCCCGCGAGGAGGTCGAGCTTGAGCCCGCTGACCCGTGCCTCCAGGACCGCCAGCTCGAGCAGTGCCAAGGCCCTGTCGTCCACGGCGAGGTGCTCGGTGGGCAGGTCCCCCAGGTCGGCCAACGCTTGCAGCACCGCGTGCACACCCCGACGGACCGGGTGCAGCGGTCCGTCGTACGGGGTGATGGTCGTCGTCATGGGTCTCCTCGGGATGACCTCTATTCGAACAAGTGTTCGAAGTCAGCACAAGGCCGTTCCCGAAGTTGTGGATAACCCTGGTCAGAAATCCCCTGTGGACGACCAGAGCCCCGGCCCGCAGCTGCGGACCGGGGCTCTCGTCGTGGCGTCAGGCCTGCTCGTCCCCAGCGGCCGGCGCCTCGACCTCGGCGACCGGAGTCGTCGCGATCTCGATCTTCTGACCCGCGGCCTTGGCATAGGCACCCGCGACCCGGACGCTGAGCACGCCGGCGTCGTAGGAGGCCGAGACCTGGTCCGCGCCGACCTGTCCGCCGAGGCGGAAGGTGCGCTTGAAGGCGCCGTAGCGGAACTCGCTCAGCCGACGCCCGGTCGACTCCTCGCGCTGGTCGCGGCGCTCGCCGGAGATGACGAGGCGCCCGTCGACCACCTCGACGCTGACGTCGGAGGCGACGTCGACGCCGGGCAGCTCGAGGCGCAGGACGAGGTCGTCACCGTCGCGGTGCGACTCCGCAGCCGGGGAGTACCCGCGCTGCGGCTGGACGGCTTGCGGACCGAACGCCCACGTGACCAGGTTGTCGAACTCGCGGGAGGGCTGACGTACGTAGACGGACTTGCTCATGGTTGCTCCTTGGACCCAGGGGCCCCTCCTGGGGCCTTCACCGTGTCCAACGTTGAGCCGGGTCGGCTCAATCCTGGATCTCGTTCGCCGGTAGCGAACCTCCTCGCTCCGGTCGATCGGGTTCACGGCAGCTCCTAGGCCACCGGTCGCGGCTGTCCGGCGTTCGGGTGCGGATGTGCCTCGTGGGTACTGGACTAGTAAGGTCAGCCTGTCCTTACGAGAACCGGAGTTCCCATGTCCCTCGGTACCACCTTGCTGCTCGGCTTCATCGCCGGCGTGACGATCCTCCTCGGGATCCCGCTGGGCCGGATCAACCGGCCCATGCTCGCGGCGAAGGTCGTGCTCAACGGTGTCGCGGTGGGCATCTTGATGTTCCTGATCTGGGACGTCTTCTCCGCTGCCTGGGAACCGATCGACGAGGCGCTCGCCGCGCACCACGAGCACACCGGCGGTCTCGGTCCGGCCTTCGGGTACGGCGCGCTCTTCGCCGGCGGCCTCACCGTCGGCCTCCTCGGCCTGGTCGCCTACGACCGCTACCTCGCACGCGTGGCGACCTCGCCGGGTGCCGGGGTGGCCACGTGGTCGATGGCGCGACGGATGTCGCTGTTGATCGCGGTCGGCATCGGCCTGCACAACTTCGCCGAGGGCCTGGCGATCGGCCAGGCTGCCGCCAGCGACGAGATCGGGCTCGCCACGCTGCTGGTCGTCGGCTTCGCCCTGCACAACGCCACCGAGGGATTCGGGATCGTCGCTCCGCTGGCCGGAGACCTCGACGAGCAGGGTGCCCAGGTCCGCCCGAGCTGGGGCTTCCTGCTGACCATGGCGCTCATCGGCGGTGGTCCGACGTTCGTCGGCACAGCGGTCGGGCACCACTTCACCTCCGAGCCCGTCAGCGTCATCTTCCTGACCCTGGCCGCAGGTTCGATCGTGTACGTCGTCGCCCAGCTCCTCGGGGTCGCAGCTCGTTCGCGTCGGACGGATCTGCTCGCCTACGGGCTGCTGATCGGGCTGATCGCGGGCTTCGTCACCGATGCCGTGGTGACCGCTGCGGGCGTGTAGGTCTGAGGGCGGCTATCGATGTTCGCGCGAACCGGTCGTCGAAGCCCAAGCCCGATTCCGGAACTCTTCGACGCCCCGCAACACCGCTAACGCAGCTTCTTCGCCGACCGGTTCCCCGGAGAGGCCACGCAGCCACTCAACTAACTGCCTGCCTGGAATCACGTCGACGTCACCTAGTCGCGTCATCCCGACGTCGTGTTGTGCCGGTCCCCAAAGAACGATCGCGGCGCGACAGTTCAATGGGTTTCCTGGCAACCGGTGCGACCCGCGGGTTCGACCGGCTACGACTGTGCGGACGACTCCGTCAGCTCGAAGGCGCGCCACGCTGGCTGAGCGGACCAGCGGCGCAAGATCGAGGGACTCCGCACTTCGAAACTTGGAGTCGATGGCGATCACCCCGCCGTCGCGGGTGACGACCAGGTGATCGATGTCGCCGCCTTGGACTGTGACGCTGTCGACCCAGCCCCAGATGAGGCGCTTGCGGAGGGCACGGTTGAGTTCATCGCGGGTTGTTTCCTCACCCCAAGCTCCCCGCAGATGGCGCATCGCGTCACGGTCGTGAGCCATGCGCGCAACGCTCAGCATGTGCCACGAGTAGACCAGCAAGCCCACTGGCACGGCGCCGAGCAAGAACCACTTGGGCCGCGTCGCATCAACAGTCAGAGCAATCGATGCCGTGGCAGCGCCTGTTGCAACGAGGGCGCCGCATGCGAACAACGACACGAACTTCGCGTTGCCTCGCATCCAGGCACGAACGCCTCCAGACAGCATCCGCCTCGAATATGCCTTGTACGCCATACGCATGTCCTCCCGAGTCGCTCAGGGGCGGTTGCGCCCCAGGTCGTCGTGCGCCTGCACCCACTCCTCGGCCACCACGGCCGACCCGAGCGACAGCTCCCCGGCCAGCACGGTCGCGGCGATGATCTCGGCCAGCTTGTAGACACCGCCGGTGCCGTAGCAGCCGAGCATCTCGAGTGCCTCGCGCTGGGTCGCGAGCCCGGTGCCGCCGCCGTACGTGGCGATGATGAGTGACGGGAGCGTGACCGAGGCGTAGAAGTCGCCGTTCGGGAGCAGTTCGGAGAAGCCGTAGAGCGCCGAGGACTCCGCGACGTTCGCGACGTCCTGGCCGGTTGCGATGAACATGGCGGTGATGCCGTTCGCGGAGTGGTTCCCGTTGTTGTTGGTCACCGACATGATCGAGCCGAGCTGGCCGCGCATGCGGGCGGCGTACAGCTTGTCGGTGCTGACGTGCATCTGCTCCTCGACCAGCGCGGCCGGCAGTGTGATCTCGGCGACGACGCGCTTGCCGCGGGTGTGCAGCATGTTCACGATCGAGGTCTTCTTGTCGGTCGCGAACTGTCCCTCGAGCAGGAAGTGCAGCGGCTGCGGGTAGTTCTGCTTGATCCACGCGCAGGCGGCGAACGTCGCCTTGCCGGTCATGTTCTGGCCGGCCGCGTCACCGGTCGTGTAGTTGAAGCGCGTGTAGAGCAGCTTGGAGACCGGGAACTGCTGGATCCCGATCAGCTTGCCGGACTTCGTGGTCGTCTGGGCCGCCTCGGCGATCGGTTCGAAGTGCTCCTCCAGCCAGACCGCGAACGCCTTGGCCTCGCGTGCGGAGTCGAAGCTGAAGACGGGCGCGCGCTGCATCTTGTCGTCCAGCACGGTGGTGGTGATGCCGCCGGCCATCCGGGTCAGCTTCATGCCGCGGCTGTACGACGCGACGAG
>JBJMIO010000117.1:0-37029 GCA_045806765.1 Marmoricola sp. | reverse complement strand
TCTCGCGGCGCCGGCTCGCCGCCCAGGGACGCCTCACAGGCACCGCGCGCTGGTGATCTGCGACCGACCTGTGGATCCGCCGATTGGCTCCGGTGGCCCCGCTCCGGTTACTCTTGCGCGTCTCCCTCTCCCGATGAGGGGTCGACAACGCACAGCCCTCCTGCCACGGAAACGCCGTGGCCGCCAAGTCCGAAGGAGGTGGAGAACGCTATGCGTAACTACGAATTCATGGTGATCCTCGACCCGGAGCTCGAAGAGCGGACGGTTGCACCGTCGCTCGACACGTACCTCAACGTCGTCCGCAACGACGGCGGAGTCGTCGAGAACGTCGACGTCTGGGGTCGTCGTCGCCTCGCGTACGAGATCAACAAGAACGCCGAGGGCATCTACGCCGTCGTCACGCTCCAGGCCGAGCCGGCCACCGTCAAGGAGCTCGACCGTCAGCTCACGCTGAACGAGTCGGTGCTTCGCACTAAGGTCCTTCGTCCCGACGCTCACTGAGCGTCTGACCGGAGAAAACGGAGACCACATGGCACTCAACGGAGACACCTACGTCACCGTCGTCGGCAACCTCGTCGACGACCCGGAGCTGCGCTTCACCCCCTCGGGTGCTGCCGTGGCGAACTTCCGGATCGCCTCGACGCCGCGGAACTTCGACCGCCAGACCAACGAGTGGAAGGACGGCGAAGCGCTGTTCCTCTCCTGCTCGGTGTGGCGCCAGGCCGCGGAGAACGTTGCCGAGTCGCTCACCCGCGGAATGCGGGTCGTCGTGCAGGGCCGCCTCAAGGCGCGCTCCTACGAGACCCGTGAGGGTGAGAAGCGGACCGTCTTCGAGATCGAGGTCGAGGAAGTCGGCCCGAGCCTGAAGTACGCCACCGCCAAGGTCACCCGCGCCAACCGCTCCGGCGGTGGCGGTGGTGGCGGGTTCTCCGGCGGGGACGACCCGTGGGCCTCGCAGCCGTCCGCTCCTCAGTCGGCTCCTCAGTCCGCGCCCCAGGGCGGCGGCAGCTGGGGCGGTCAGCAGGGCGGCGGCCAGTCCGCTCCGCAGGGCGGCTCGACCGGCGGCGCGCCCGCCCAGGACCCGTGGGCCGTGCCCGGCGGTTCCGACGAGCCCCCGTTCTGATCCACACCATCCATCCAGCCACCATTCCGACCTCGTGTCGGGCTCTACGAAAGGGAGCACCACAATGGCCAAGGCAGTGATTCGCAAGCCGAAGAAGAAGGTTTGCCAGTTCTGCAAGGACAAGGCGTCCGAGATCGACTACAAGGACACCAACCTCCTGCGCAAGTTCATCTCCGACCGCGGCAAGATCCGCGCGCGTCGGGTCACCGGCAACTGCGTGCAGCACCAGCGCGACGTCGCCATCGCAGTCAAGAACGCCCGTGAGGTCGCTCTGCTGCCGTACACCTCGACGGCTCGCTGAGAAAGGGGAGTTGGACAGATGAAGCTCATCCTGACGCAGGAAGTCACCGGTCTCGGCGCCCCCGGCGACGTGGTCGAGGTCAAGGACGGCTACGGCCGCAACTACCTGATCCCGCGCGGCTTCGGCATCCGCTGGACCCGCGGCGGCGAGAAGACGATCGAGTCGATCAAGAAGGCCCGCGACTCCCGCTCGGTCCGCGACGCGGACCACGCAGCCGAGGTCAAGGCCAAGCTCGAGGGCTCGACCTTCCAGGTCAAGGTCCGCGCCGGTGAGGGTGGCCGCCTGTTCGGCGCCGTCACCGCCGCCGACATCGCCTCGGCGATCACCGAGGCCGGTGGCGAGGTCGACAAGCGCACGATCGTGGTCGCGAACCCGATCAAGTCGCTCGGCGCGCACACCGTGACCGTGAAGGTCCACGACGACGTCACCGCACAGGTGAACCTGAACGTCGTCTCTGCCTGAGGTTTCGCACAGGTTCCTCGGAGGCCGCTCTCCCTATCGGGGAGGGCGGCCCTCGTGCTTGTGGGCAGGGTGGTCGACGCCGGTCACGCAGGGTCGTCCTTCGGCCGGAACGCCTGGATCTCCAGCGGCCCCGGACCGCCGAGCCACTCACGGCGGTGCACCCGGAAGAGGTAGTAGATCAACGCCGCGTTCACCAGACCGACGCCGATCAGCGTCGGGGTGACCAGGTTCGCCACGTCGCCGCCGTAGGCGACCGGCGGGAGCACGATCGTGGCCACCAGGCCCCACAGCAGCACGCCGAACCGGCCGGCCACGAAGGTGTCGCGCGGCTGCCGGCCGATCGCCTCCTGCCCGATCGCGCGCACCAGCAGAGCGCTCATCACCGACTGCGGCAGCGCGAGGGCCCAGGCGATCGACGCCGCCTTGGTCGCCTGCGCCTGCTCGGAGGCCGTGCGCAGGTGGTCCGGGATGTCGGGCAGGTGCTCGGTCAGCTGCGGCACCCACAGCGGGACGCTGATCACCAGCGCCACCCAGGTCAACCAGTAGGCGACGTCGACGTCGAGGTGGGCACGCAACGCCTTCATGCCCGAGAGCACCAGCAGCCAGCCCAGCGGATCCGGCAGCGCGTCGTAGACGTGGTGGGCGATCTCGAAGTTCGCCGGGACGAAGACGATCACCAGGCCCATCGCGATCTTCTGCAACGGAGACATGGCGCCCTGCTTCACGGCGCTCAGCCTACGGTCATCCAGGCCGCGCTCCGCTGACGTGCCACCAGGACCACGCACCGCGAGCCCATGAAGACCGCGCCGAACGCGACCCAGAGCCAGACCAGGGTGCCGCCCCAGCCGATCGCCGCCCACGCGGCCGGTGCGAAGGCGAGCAGCACCCACAGGCCCGCCCACGCGAGGTAGCGACCGTCGCCAGCGCCGATCAGCACGCCGTCGAGGACGAAGACGACCCCGGCGAGCGGCTGGGCGAGCGCGGCGACGAGCAGCACCTGGACCAGCAGGCGGCGTACGTCGTGGTCCTCGGTGAAGAGCACCGGCAGCAGCGGTGCGGCGGCGGCCAGGGCGATCCCGGTCGCGACTCCTGAGCGCAGGCCCCACCGCAGCATCCGGGCGGTGATCGCGCGGGTGCCCTCGAGGTCGCCGGCGCCGAGGTAGCGACCGGTGATCGCCTGGGCTGCGATGGCGATGGCGTCGAGGGTGAAGGCCAGGAAGGTCCAGATCGTCATCGCCAGCTGCATCGCGGCCAGGTCGCGCTCCCCCAGGGTGGTAGCGCCGTAGGTCATCACCAGCAGGCTCGCGCGCAAGGTCACGGTGCGCAGCAGCAGCGGTACGCCGGCGCGCAGTGCGAGCCTGACCCCGGACAGCGAGGGCCGCAGCGCGGCACCGTGGGTCCGGGCCGCCCGGGCGACCACGAGGAGCAGGACTGCCGCGGACCCGCCCTGGGCGACCAGGGTCCCGGTGGCCGACCCGGCGATCCCGAGGTCGAGGCCGTAGACGAACCAGACGTTGAGCCCGATGTTGGCCAGGTTCCCGAGCACCGCGACCGCCAGCGGGGTGCGGGTGTCCTGGAGACCGCGCAGGATCCCGGTCGTCGCCAGCGAGACCAGGAGCGGGACGGCGCCGAACAGGGCGATGCGCAGGTAGGCGGTGGCCTGGTGGGCCACCGCCGGTCCGGGGTCGAAGAGGCCGACGAGCCACGGTGCGCCGAGGCTCCCGGCGACCGTGGTCAGCGCGCCGATGCCCACCGCCAGCCAGATCCCGTCGTTGCCGAGCGTGAGCGCGCCGCGCAGGTCGCCGGCACCGATCCGGCGCGCCACCGCGGCGGTGGTCCCGTAGGCGAGGAAGACGCAGAGGCTGATCAGCGTGCTCAGCACCGCTCCGGCGATGCCCAGCCCGGCCAGCTGGGTGGTGCCGAGGTGGCCCACCACGGCGGAGTCGGCGAGCAGGAAGAGAGGTTCGGCGACCAGTGCCAGGAAGGCCGGTACGGCGAGGCGGAGGATCTCCGCGTCCTCCTCCCGCCGGCTCGTCATGGGTCGCAGCGTAGGGCCCCGGCCGGATGGGTGCTCGGGGGTGTTCCCGCGACCCGTCCCGGCCCGTTCCGGGGTCCTTGCGTGGATCGGTTCCTGGCCTCACAGGCAGTCATGGGATCTGTGGGTTCTCGGAAATCGCCGGGCATAAGTCGACATGCCTACAGCCCCGTCCCAGATGACGAAACAGTGAACGCAATCGGGCCATCTTTTCTCGATCCACACCTGGTGGATCAGTGAAACCGCAGGTCAGAGGCCTGATTCGGGTCGGCGCGCGGAATGTGTCCACAGCGGTGGAAAGACCTGTGCACACAATTCCGCGGGTACTCCACATCCTTGCGTAGTTATCCACAGGGCCTGTGGATAACTCGGCTTGGAACGCTGCCTCCCGAGGTCTTAGTGTCACGCGACCGGGTGCGGCGCCGGGATGACACGCAGGACGTGTCGGGCCCGTTATCTACCGTGCGGATGACGGATTCTTGAAGGGTGAGGCAGCGATGAGCATGACCGAGTCGACCGGTCTCCCCGGCATGGGCGCCGAGGACTACCCGGGCGTCCCGACGCAGGCGTTCGGTGCCTTCGACTCCAGCGGCAGCCAGGAGCACTGGGCGGGCAGGATGCCGCCGCAGGACATCGACGCCGAGCAGAGCGTGCTGGGCTCGATGCTCATCTCCAAGGACGCGATCGCCGACGTGCTCGAGGTCGCCAAGGCCCACGACTTCTACCGTCCCGCCCACGAGACCATCTTCGACGCGATCACCGACCTCTACGCCAAGGGCGAGCCGGCCGACCCGGTGACCGTCTCGGCCGAGCTCCAGAGGCGCGGCGAGCTGGTCAAGATCGGTGGGGCGCCGTACCTGCACACGCTCTCGGCCAGCGTCCCGATCGCGGCGAACGCCGGGTACTACGCCGAGATCGTCCGGGAGAAGTCGATCCTGCGGCGCCTGGTCGACGCGGGCACCAAGATCGCCCAGCTCGGCTACTCCGGCGAGGGCCAGGTCGACGACACCGTCGACCGCGCCCAGGCCGAGATCTATGCGATCACCGAGAACAGGACCTCCGAGGACTACCTCCCGCTCAACGCGATCATGGAGTCGACCCTCGACGAGATCGAGGCCATCTCCAACCACGACGGCAACCTGCGCGGCGTGCCCACCGGCCTGGCAGACCTCGACGAGCTGACCAACGGGCTGCAGCCCGGCCAGATGATCATCGTCGCGGGCCGACCCGGCAGCGGTAAGTCGACGCTCGGCCTGGACTTCTGCCGGGCTGCCTCGATCGCCAACGGCCTGACCAGCGTCATCTTCAGCCTCGAGATGGGCAAGGCCGAGATCACCATGCGCCTGCTCTCTGCCGAGGCGCGGATCCCGCTGGGCCACATTCGCAACGGCGGCATGAGCGACGAGGACTGGGCCAAGCTCGCCCGCAAGATGGGCGACGTCTCCAGCGCCCCGATGTTCATCGACGACTCCCCGAACATGACCATGATGGAGATCCGCGCGAAGGCCCGACGGCTCAAGCAGCGCCACGACCTCAAGCTCATCGTGATCGACTACATCCAGCTGATGACCTCGGGCAAGAAGGTCGAGTCCCGCCAGGTCGAGGTCTCGGAGTTCTCCCGGCAGATCAAGCTGCTCGCCAAGGAGCTCGAGGTCCCGATCGTCGCGCTCGCCCAGCTCAACCGTGGCTCGGAGCAGCGCGCGGACAAGAAGCCGATGGTCTCCGACCTGCGTGAGTCCGGCTCCCTGGAGCAGGACGCCGACATCGTCATGCTCGTGCACCGCGAGGACATGTACGAGAAGGAGTCCCCGCGTGCCGGCGAGGCAGACATCATCGTCGGCAAGCACCGCAACGGACCGATCCGCGACGTCACCGCGCTCTTCCAGGGCCACTACTCGCGCTTCGTCGACATCTCGCACTGACGCCTCGCGTCGTGTGACCTGGCCCGCAATCCCCCGGAAGGCGGCGTTCGCCCCTCCCGGCGTGTGCGAGGGTGAGCACCGGGGTCCGACTTGCGAGGGCGAGGGAGCGTGAGGCTGTGCTGACGCAGCGCACCAAGCGGCAGCTGCTGATCTTCGTGTTCATCACGTTGGTCGGGGTGTCGTACGTCGGTGCGCGCTACGCCCGCCTGGACCGCCTGGTCTACGACTCCTCCTACGACGTGCACGCGCACTTCCCCCAGTCCGGCGGCATCTTCGTCGGCGGCGAGGTCACCTACCGCGGCGTCGGCATCGGTCAGGTGACCGACATGAGCGTGATCAAGGACGGGGTCGACGTCGTCCTGCGCATCGACAAGAGCCACGACAAGATCCCGGCAGACACCCTCGCGCTGGTCGGCAACAAGTCCGCGGTCGGTGAGCAGTACGTCGAGCTCGACCCGAGGACCGACGACGGGCCCTACCTGCACGACGGGTCCATCATCCAGCCGGCCGACACCGCCGTCCCCGTCTCCACCACCGAGATCCTCACCAACCTCGACAAGATGGTGACCTCGGTCCCGCAGGGCTCGCTGCGCACGGTCGTCGACGAGCTGGGTGCTGCCTTCCAGGGCACCGGACCGGACCTCGCGCGGATCATCGACACCAGCAACGAGTTCATCGCCGCCGCGAACGACAACTTCGACGTCACCACCGCGCTGATCAAGGACGGCAACACGGTACTGGCGACGCAGGCCGACAAGGGCTCGGCCATCCGGAGCTTCGCACGCGACCTCGCCCTGTTCTCCGGCACGCTGGCAGGCAACGACAAGCAGCTGCGCGCGCTGATCGACAACGGCTCGGCCACGGCGAACGAGCTCCGGACGTTCCTGGAGCAGAACCAGGTCGACCTGGGCAGCCTGATCAACAACCTGGTCACCACGGGCAACGTGATCGTGAAGTACCTGCCCGGCATCCGCCAGATCCTCGTCGTCTACCCCTACATGGTCGGAAGCGGCTTCACGGTGGTGGCGAAGAACGCCGAGGGCTACGACGCACGGTTCGGCTTCATCCTCACCCAGGTCCCCGCGGTCTGCCACCAGGGGTACGACGTGAAGGAGCGCCGCTCGCCGGCCGACGGGTCGAACAAGCCGATGGACATGGACGCGAAGTGCACCGAGGCCGCCTCGAAGTCGAACGCCCGTGGTGCGCAGAACGCACCGGCCGGCGTGGCTCCGCGCGCACCCGTCGCGACGTACGACCTGGACAGCCGTCGTACCCAGTGGTCGGACCAGACCTCGACCCCGCTCGCCTCGGCCAGCGGTGCTGCCTCGAAGCCGATGACCGACGACAGCGCGATGCACTACCTGCTCTTCGCCCCGCTTGGCTGACCGGCCGCTGCGGGCCCGAGCACAGCGGTTGAGAGTCGGTCACCTCGGCGAAAGGTAGTCGGCAGACGTTGTTTCGCCTGGTTTCACCGGGTACCCGGTGAAACCTGTGACCTCAGCCGTACAAGCCGAGGAACGCCCGGGACGCGGCCGCGACGATCTCCTCGGGGGTCGCCTCGAGGGTGCCCTCGAGCCAGGCGGTGATCAGCTCGGCCATGCCGCCGATGAACAGGACGCCGGCGGTCTCGTCCTCGTGCTCGGTGCGACCGGGGAGGCCGAGGAGGTCGCGCGCATCCAGGGCCGACTGGTGGGCGAGGTGGCGCAGCAGGGCCGTGCGACGGGTGCGCAGCGCGGGCACCGCGACCGACTCGATGAGGGCGACGCGCGCCTTGCGCGGGTCGTCGAGCAGGAGCTGGACGAATGAGGCGATCGAGGCGTGCACGCGGGCGACCGGGTCCTCGCCGGCCTGCTCGGCGGCGTGGCGGCTCGTCTCCTCGATCTCGACGGCGATCGCGTCCATCACCGCCTCGAGGAGGGCATCGAGACCGGCGAAGCTCTCGTAGAAGTAGCGCTCGGTCAGCCCGGCCTCGGCGCAGATCGCGGTCATCGTGGTGCGGCTCGAGGGGTCGGCCCAGACGGCCAGCGCGGCCTCGAGCAGACGCCCGCGCCGGTCCGCCACCCGGTCCGCGGCGCTGACGCCCCGGTACACCCCTGACTGCACGGCCATGCCGTTCACCCTGTCACAGACCCACCCCGGGCAGAAGGTTGACAGAGCATCCTTCCTGAATCAGGCTGAGGCATGACCCGACCCCGGAGCACGAGGTGACGCGATGACCGCCGAGCACCTCACCGAGCAGCTCACCGTGAACGCAGCCACTCGCCCGATCCCGTCCGTGCGTCGCGAGGACCGCGGCACGCCCTGGCTGGGCCGGCTGCTCGACTACGCCAAGGATCCGGTCGGTCTCTTCCGGGGTCAGTGGGAGACCTACGGGCCGGTGGCGCCGTTCTACGCGCTGGGCAGGACCTCGGTGATGGTGCTCGGCCCGGATGCTTGCGGCGAGGTGCTGGTCAACAAGGACAAGGCGTTCGCCAACGAGCCGGCCTGGGCGCAGCTGGTCGGTCCGTTCTTCAACCGCGGGCTGATGCTCATCGACTTCGAGGAGCACCACGGCCACCGGCGGATCATGCAGGAGGCGTTCACGCGCTCGCGCCTGGAGGGCTACACCCGCCGGCTGCACCCCGCGATCGAGGAGGGCATGGCCGGCTGGCGCACCGACGAGGAGTTCCCGTCGTACTGGAAGCTCAAGCAGCTCACGCTCGACATCGCCGCCGACCTCTTCATGGGCGGCGCCACCGACACCAGCCAGGCCGAGATGGACCGGGTCAACAAGGCCTTCATCTGCTGCGTGCAGGCAGCCGGCGGCATCGTCCGCGCCGACGTGCCGTTCAGCCGCTGGGGCAGGGCCTACCGCGGACGCAAGGTGCTCGAGGACTTCCTGCGCCACTACCTGCCTGCCAAGCGCGCCGAGCAGAGCGACGACATCTTCTCGGTGCTCTGCCACATCGAGACCGAGGACGGCGAGCGCTTCAGCGACGACGACGTCGTGAACCACATGATCTTCCTGATGATGGCCGCGCACGACACCTCGACCATCACGACCGCAACGATCCTGCAGTACCTCGGCCAGCACCCGGAGTGGCAGGAGCGCTGCCGCGCCGAGGCGCTCGCCCTCGGCCCGGCTCCCAGCGCGCAAGACCTCGAGGGCCTGGTCTCGATCGACCTGGTGATGCGCGAGGCGTTGCGGCTGCGCGCTCCCGTCCCGGTCCTGGTGCGGTACGCGGTGAAGGACACCGTCGTCCAGGGCGTGCGGATCCCGAAGAACACCGACGTCGCGGTCGGCATCCAGTTCACCCACCTGATGGAGGACTACTGGACCGATCCGATGGTCTTCGACCCCGAGCGCTTCGGTCCCGAGCGGCGCGAGGACAAGTCGCACCGCTTCGCGTGGGAGCCGTTCGGGGGAGGGGTCCACAAGTGCATCGGGATGTACTTCGCCGGCCTGGAGATCAAGGCGATCATGCACCGGCTCCTGCGCGAGTACCACTGGAGTGTCGACCCCGGCTACGTGCCGCCGATGGACCACCACTCGCTGCCCTTCCCCAAGGACGGCCAGCCGATCACGCTGATCAGGAACTGAGGAGCCATGACCGGGCCGACGCCACCGCGTCGACCGGTGCGCATCGACGGCCGCGCGATGGGTACACCAACGATCCCCGCGCCCCGCACCCCCAGGAGAGATCGTCATGTCCACCGACGCCATCGTCATGCTCAAGCAGGACCACCAGGAGATCCGCCGCCTCTTCCGCGACTTCCAGCAGGCAGGCGAGGGAGCCGAGGTGCGCAAGGGCAAGCTGGTCGACAAGATCATCGAGCTGCTCACGGTGCACACCTACATCGAGAACGAGGTGATGTACCCGCGGATCCGCGAGCTGCTCCCCGACCTCGAGGACGACGTGCTGGAGTCCTACGAGGAGCACCACGTGGCCGACCTGCTCGTCATCGAGCTCGCAGCGATGAAGCCCGGCGACGAGCGCTTCGATGCCAAGACCACCGTCCTGATCGAGAGCGTCACCCACCACATCGAGGAGGAGGAGCAGGAGTGGTTCCCCAAGGTCCGCGACGGCCTGGGCCGCAAGGCGCTCGGAGAGATCGGCGCCGACATGCTCGCTGCTCGCAAGAAGGCACCGAAGCGCCCCTCGCAGCCGAGCGCGCTGAAGAAGACCGTCGACGCCGTCCTCGCCTGACCCGGCCGTCCGCGTGAGCACTCCGAGGCTGCTCGCGGTGCGCGAGCCCCCGTCCGCCGAGGGCGTGGTCATCCTCGTGCACGGCGGTGCGAACCGGCGTGGGCAGGTGATGGTCAGTCCGGCCCAGCTCTCGGTGCTGCGGATGATCCCGGTGGCCCGGCGGATCGCGCGCCGGGGATCGAACCGTCTCGCGGTCTACCGGTTGCTGAACTCCTACCGGGGCTGGGACACCAGCCACACCCCCGTGCACGACATCACGTGGGCCCTCGAGCAGGTCGTCGCGCGCCACGGCGCCCAGGTGCCGGTCTGCCTGGTCGGGCACTCCCTCGGTGGTCGTGCCGCGATCCTGGCCTCCGGCCTCCCCGGGGTGCGCAGCGTCGTCGCGCTGGCCGCGTTCGTCTACGCCGCGGACGCCGACGGGCTCGGGCTGCGCGATCGGCAGTACCTCTTCGTGCACGGGCTCAAGGACCGGATCGCGCCGGTACGGCGGGCACGCGAGCTGGCTGATCGCCTGGCGCGCGCCAACCAGGTCGGGTTCATCGAGATCCGCAACGGCAAGCACGCGATGCTCGCCGGGCACCGGACCTTCGAGCGCGCCGCGACCGACTACGTCCTCGCGACCCTGCTGGGCACGCAGGCGGGTCCGCCGGTGGCGCAGGCCATGTCGCGCCCCGGTGTCGTCGAGGTCGACTGAACCCCCGCCGCTACTCGCCCTGCCCCCGACTCGTCCCCCGCAGGGCCGGGCTAGGTTGAGGTGGTGTCCCGATCCTTCGCCGCTGACCCGCACTCCTGCTCGCGCCCGAACGAGGTGGCCGTGCGCCACGTCGCGCTCGACCTCCTCGTCGACTTCGCGGCCCGCAGGCTGACCGGCTCGGTCACCCTCGACCTCGAGCACCGCACTCCCGGAGCCACCCACCTCCTGCTCGACACCTGGAAGCTCGAGATCGCACGGGTCACCGACCAGGCCGGCACCGCGCTGCCGCACGAGCTCGGCGAGCACGACCCGGTCCTCGGGAGCCCGCTGCGCATCGACGTCGGTGCCGCCGACCGGGTCGTGGTGCACTACGCCACCAGCCCCGAGGCCCGCGCGATCCAGTGGCTCGCACCGGAGCAGACCGCCTCGGGCCGCGAGTTCCTCTTCACCCAGTCCCAGCCGATCCTGGCGCGCACCTGGATCCCGTGCCAGGACAGCCCGGCCGTGCGGGTCACCTACGAGGCGGCGATCAGCGTGCCGAACGACCTGCTGGCCGTGATGAGCGCGGAGAACCCGGTCGAGATCTCCTCGCAGGGCCGCTACCGCTTCGCGATGCCGCAGCCCGTGCCGGCGTACCTGATCGCGCTCGCCGTCGGCGACCTCGAGCGCCGCGAGCTCGGCAGCCGCAGCGCCGTGTACGCCGAGCCGAGCGTCGTCGAGGCCGCCGCCTGGGAGCTCGCCGACACCGAGGAGATGATCGCCGCGGCCGAGCGCCTCTACGGTCCCTACCGCTGGGGTCGCTACGACATCCTGGTGCTACCCGCGAGCTTCCCGTACGGCGGCATGGAGAACCCGCGGCTGACCTTCGCGACGCCGACGATCCTGGCCGGTGACCGCTCCCTGGTCACGCTGATCGCCCACGAGCTGGCGCACTCGTGGTCGGGCAACCTGGTCACCAACGCGACCTGGAACGACATCTGGCTCAACGAGGGCTTCACGACGTACTTCGAGTCCCGGATCGACGAGGAGCTCTACGGCGCGGAGTACACGAGCATGATCCTGCGGCTCGGGCGCAACGACCTCGACCGCGCCGTGCGCGACGAGGAGCCGCGCGACACCTGGCTCGAGCTGGACCTGGCCGGTCGCGACCCGGACGAGGGTCCGACCAAGATCCCCTACGAGAAGGGCGCGCTCTTCCTGCGACTGGTCGAGACGAGCGTCGGGCGCGAGCGCTTCGACGAGTTCCTGCGCGCCTACTTCGACCGCTTCGCCTTCGAGTCGATGGACACCCCGACCTTCACCGAGTACCTGCGCACCGAGCTCCTGGAGCCGACCGGCGTGAGTGCGGAGGACCTGCAGCTCGAGGCCTGGGTGCACGGACCCGGGGTGCCGGGCAACGCCCCCGAGTTCGCCTCGGACGCCTTCGACCGCGTCGACGTCGAGGTCGCGGCGCTGCTCGCCGGCGACGACCCGGCAGCGCTCGACACCGCGGGCTGGGTCAGTCAGCAGTGGGTGCACTTCGTGCGCCGGCTCCCGCTCGACGTCAGCCACGACCTGCTCGCCGCCGTCGACAGCAGCTTCGGCTTCAGCACGAGCGGCAACATCGAGATCGCGACCGCGTGGCTCGAGCTCGCCGCCGAGTCCGGCTACGTCTTCGAGCAACCGGCGGTCGACCAGGCGCTCGCCGACTTCCTGACCCGGCACGGGCGGGCGCTCTACATCCGTCGGGTCTACGAGAAGCTCGCCGGCTCCGAGCGCGGCATGGCGCGGGCGCGCGAGATCTACGCGGTCGCCCGGCCGCGCTACCACTCGGTCTCCCAGGCGGTCGTCGACCGGCTCCTCACACGGTCCTGAGCTTGACGCATGCCCATATGGGCATATGATCGGTCCATGGCACGCGCAGCAACGACCTCCGACGTCTTCAACGCGATCGCCGAGCCGCAGCGCCGCGAGATCCTGGTGCTGCTGCGCGGCGGCGAACGACCGGTCACCGAGGTCGCCAGCGAGCTGGGCATCACCCAGCCGGGAGCCTCCAAGCACCTGCGCGTGCTCCGCGAGGTCGGGCTGGTCCAGGACCGCCGCGCGGGCAAGCAGCGCCTCTACGGTCTCGACGGCCGCGGGCTGCGGCCGGTGCACGAGTGGACCGGCGGGTTCGAGCAGTTCTGGAACGAGAGCTTCGACCGGCTCGACGCCTACGTGCAGGGGCTCGAGCGATGAGCGCGACCGCCGACCGCGAGATCGTCGTCGCCCGGGTGATCGGGGCTCCACGTGCGCTGGTCTTCGAGGCCTTCACCGAGGTGCGTCACCTGGCGCAGTGGTGGGGGCCGCACGGGTTCACCACGACCACCACGTCCTTCGACTTCCGCCCCGGCGGCGAGTGGGTCTTCGTGATGCACGGGCCTGACGGCACCGACTACCCCGAGTGGATCCGCTGGACCGACATCGTCGCGCCCGAGCGGATCGAGCTGCTGCACGGTGAGTCCGCCGAGGACCCGGACGCCTTCACCTCCGTCCTCACGTTCGCGACCGAGGGCGCCGGGACCCGGCTGGAGATGCGCACGGTCTTCCCCACCCGCGAGCAGCGCGACGAGGTGGTCGAGCAGTACGGCGCGATCGAGGGCGGGCAGCAGACGCTGGGCAAGCTGGCCGACTACGTCGGCGAGGTCGTACGACGAGCAGAGGAGGCCTGATGGCCGGCACGGTGTTCTTCAGCGTCACGATGTCGCTCGACGGGTTCATCGCACCCGGCTCGCTGGGCGAGCTGATGGGCGCGCAGTGGCAGGAGCTGCAGGCGTGGGTCTTCCCGCAGCGCTTCTTCCGCGAGAACGTCGGGTTCGGCGAGGGCGGCGAGGAGGGCCGCGACAACGACCTCCTGCGCGCGACGTACGAGCGGACCGGCGCGAGCGTGATGGGCAAGCGGATGTTCGACGCCGGTGAGCAGATGTGGCCCGAGGACGCCCCGTTCCACACGCCCGTCTTCGTGGTGACCCACGAGCGGCGCGAGCCATGGGAGCGTCCCGGCGGCACCACGTTCCACTTCGTGAACGACGGGATCGAGGCGGCGCTCGAGCAGGCACGGGCGGCTGCCGGCGAGCGCGACGTGCGCATCGCGGGCGGCGGCGAGACGATCCTCGAGCACCTGAACGCAGGCCTCGTCGAGGAGTTCTCGATCGCGCTCTCGCCGGTGTTCTTCGGCGCCGGGGTGCGGCTCTTCGAGGGCATCGACGCCAGCCGGATCGCGCTGGTGCAGGTCGGCTCCGAGCACTCGCCGCGGGTCACCCACCTGCGCTACGAGGTCCGACGCCGCTAGCGGCCGGCGACCTTCCGGGAGTCCTTGAGCTGGTCGAGGACCGTGGCCAGGTGCTCCACCGGGTCGGAGGCCTCGGCGCTCCAGACCGGGACCGGGGAACCGTCGCGGGCCAGCAGCGCGTCCGGCTGCGGTTTGTCACGGCGTGCGGTCCAACGTCGCTTGTGCGAGGTGGTCATGGGTTCCTCCGTCTAGCCCGGATCCAGGGAGTCGGTCAGGCTTACCCGTCCTGTCGGCAATTCATGCCGACTCCTGAGCAGGAGACGGTCGTAGGCTCCCGCCATGACGTCGCCCGAGCAGGGAACCTTGACCTGGCTGGCCACCGACGAGCCCCATCCGGCGCGTACGGCGCAGCAGAACGCGCTGCGCTGCGCGATGGCCGGCGACAAGGCCGGGTGGCTAGCGCTGTGGGCCGAGGACTGCGAGATCTTCGACCCGGTCGGTCCCTCGGTCTTCGACCCCGAGGGCGAGGGCCACCACGGGCCGGAGGGCATCGAGCACTTCTGGGAGGTGGCCATCGCCCCGGTCCAGCGCTTCGACGTCGAGATCCGGGCCTCCTACGCCACCGGCGACTCGGCGACCCAGGAGGGCACCTTCACCACCACCTTCCCCGACGGCAGCTGTGCCGAGGTGGACCTCGTGACGCTCTACCGGGTCGACCAGGACGGTCTGATCACCTCGATGCGGGCCTACTGGGAGCTCGACAAGGTCCGCGTGCGGGCAGCAGGATCCGAGGCATGAGCATCGATCGCGCCGCACTCGCCGCCGGCACCATCAGGATGTCCTCGGGCATCCACTTCCTCGTCGCGCCGGACCAGGCGAACCGGCTCTGGGGCGACAAGGAGCCGGCCGAGGGCACCGCGCGCCTCCTGCTGCGCTCGATGGGCTACCGCGATGCGCTCATCGGCGGCCTGCTGGTCCAGGCTGCCCTGCGCGGGCGCGACACCCGCGGCTGGTTCCTCGCCTCCGGCGGCGCGGACGCCGCGGACCTGCTCGGCGGGTGGGGCCACCACGACCAGATGAGCGCCTCGCAGAAGTTCGTCGGGCTCGGCGGCGCGGTCGTCGGCATCGGGGTCGGCCTGTGGGGCGCCACCCGTCGGCGCCGCTGACCTGCGTGGACCGCTGACCTGCGGGGACCTTTGACCCGCGGGGACCTTTGACCTCACCACGGAACGGGTAGGGATGATCCATGACGTCCGAGAAGCTGACCGGCCAGCAGGTCGCCGATGCCGGGTTGACCGGCTGGACCGTGCTCGCCGGGGTGCTGCACACCCGCATCCGCACCGGTGACTTCGCCACCGGTCTCGCGGTCGTGAACGCCATCGGCGCCGCGGCCGAGGAGATGAACCACCACCCCGACCTGGACCTGCGCTACCCGCGCGTCGACGTCCGGCTCTCCAGCCACGACGTCGGCGGCCTGACCGAGCGCGACGTCGCGCTCGCGCGCCGGATCGGCGACATCGCCGCCGCGGCCGGCGCCGAGCTCGACAGCGAGAGCCTGGCCTACCTCGAGCTCGGCCTCGACAGCCCCGACAAGGATGCGATCGCGCCCTTCTGGGCGGCCGTGCTCGGCCGGGAGGTGGACGGCTGGGACGTCGTCGACCCCCACGGCCAGGGCCCGTTGATCTGGTTCCAGGAGTCGGGTTCCGAGCCCGACCGGCAGCGCTGGCACCCCGATCTGTGGGTCGGCCCGGAGCGCGTGCAACCCCTGATCGACGCCGCGGTCGCGGCCGGCGGCACCCTGGTCAGCGACGCGCGGGCACCGCGGTTCTGGGTGCTCGCCGACCCCGAGGGCAACCGCGTCTGCCTGTGCACCTGGCAGGAGCGCGGCTGATCCCCGGTCGGGTGCTCAGGCACACAGCTCATCTACGGGCGAGCGAGCTCATCGCGATGTCGTCGCGGGCCACGTAGACGCTGAACGTGCCGGTGTCGTCGCCGGCCGGCACGTCGAGGTACCTGAGCTGGAGCTTCTGGTCGGTCAGCGGCGTGAACCACGCCTGGTAGGTGTGCGTCACCGGGTCGCAGTCACCCTCCCAGCGCAGGCCGCCCTGGACCACGAGTCCCTGCGTGGTCGGCAGCGGCAGCGCGTTCGGGCTGGCCGGGTGGGAGCTCCCGGTGCTCGGCTGTCCCCAACCCCAGCCGCCGCCCAGCCGGGACAGCGCGCGCCGCAAGCCGAGGGCGGGGCCGCGTGGGGTCGGCGACCAGGTGGTGCCGTCGTCGGGGTGGGTGCAGGTCGCGTCCCCCAGACCGGCCCCGTGGCGGACCACCCCGGTCGCGACCAGGCGGTAGGTGACGCCGGCCTCGAGCACGAACGGCGAGGTCACGAGCCTGCCGTCCGCCGGCACGGTGAAGCCGGTGACCGCGGTCTCGTCGGGGTCGAGCCGTTTGGTGCCGGGAAGCAGCACCGGGTTCGAGGCGATGTTGCGAGCGCGGTACCAGGAGGTCTGCGCGGCTGCGCCGGCGTACCCCAGCGAGATGTGCACGTGGTTCTTGTGCCGCAACGTCCGCGAGCACTTCCGCAAGCTCTTGCAGCCGGAGTTGAGGTAGGGCCGCGGGACGAAGTCGTGGGAGGAGGACCAGATCGTGTCGTTGTAGATGATGTACATGATCCCGAGGCGGCGGGCGAGTGCGTGCTCGTTGCCGGAGGCATCGGGGGCGAGCGCCTTGCCGATGAAGTCGTACGCCGCCCGCCGGGTCGCCGGCCGGGCGACGTCGGCTCCCCAGTCGAACGCGCGACCGTCCTTGTGCTCGCTCTGCCCACCGGAGCCGCACGCGCGCATCATCCCCATCGACCGCGTGACGCGGTAGGTGCGCAACAGCCAGTGCGCGAGCGCGACCGTGCCGGGCCGCGGCGAGGTGGTGCACACCGTCTGGCCCTCGTACGGCGAGAGCGCGTCGAGCAGCGGGGAGTAGCCGATCGCCGAGGCGGGGGTGCGCGTGCCGGGCGCGAGCATCCCGAGGGCCAGGGTGATCAGGAGCAGGCCGAGGACGGCCCTGCGGACGATGCGCTGGGGCAGGTGGTCGGGCCGGTAGTGAGGCTGGAGCTGAGGACGGAGGTGGAGCACGGCGGATCCCAAGGTCGGAACGACGCTCCCGCTGGGGTTTCAACGGGTGTCGCTCCTCCGTTCGGCCGGTACGTCCCCGGCTTGAGTGATCGGCCCTGAGTGATCGGCGCGGGGTGATCGGCGCGGGGGATCGGTGCAGGGGATCTGCTGCTCAGCCGCCGCGGTAGCGGCTGGGCGTCGCGCCGGTGACCTTGCGCATCGCGCGTCGCAGCGCGGTCGCGTCCTGGTAGCCGACCGCTGCGGCCACCTGGTCGACGCTGAGCGTGCTGCCGGCGAGCAGGGCCCGGGCGCGGCGCAGCTTCACGCTCTGGACCAGCGCGAAGGTCGTGCGTCCGGTGGCTCGGTGCACGTGGCGCGACAGCGTGCGTTCGGAGATCCCGAGGCCCGCAGCCAGCTCGGTGACCGACGGCGGGTCGGGCAGCGCGCGCTCGATCCGTGTGACCAGGTCGAGCACGAGGGCGTCCCCGTTCGCGAGCACCTCCGGCACGACGTACGGCGCCTGTGCCTCGCGGGCGTCGACGACCAGCGTGCGCGCGACGGCATCGGCCAGCGCGGGTCCGCCGTGGTCGCGGACCAGGTGCAGCATCAGGTCCGTGTGAGCGAAGGCGGCACCGCCGGTGGTCACCGGTCCGTCGGCGCACACCATCCGGTCGGCATCGACGGTGCACCCCGGCGCGAGGTCGGCCAGCACCGGGGCGAGCCACCACGTCGTGGTCGCGCGGCGGCCCTCGAGCAGGCCTGCCGCGGCGAGAAGGAAGACCGCCGAGCAGGACGCCGCGACCCGGCCGCCGGCGCGCGCGTGACGGCGCAGGCCCGCCACCGCGGCACGCGCGTCGGGCTGCTCGAGCCGGGCGAGGACCGCCGCCGGCGACTCGGTGCCGAGGCCCGGCACGAGCCAGGTCGAGGAGTCGCCTGAGCGCGGCAGCCGGACCGTGTCGAGCGTGAGGCCCTCGCCGATCCGGACCGCACCCCCGCGAGGCGAGGCCACCCGCCATCGCGGTGCCGGGGCCCCGAGGCGCGGTGCCAGAGCGGCCGCCGTGCGCAGGGTGTCCAGGCTGGTGGCCACGCTGCTGGCGAAGGCGTCGTCGAGGACGACGACGGTGAGATCAGCCATGACGGTTTCCGCCTCAAAGATGTCGATCCGGACACTGCCAGGATGGCTCGCGGACCGGTGGGATGGCAACCGTGACGAACCGTGACGACGACCTTGCCGACTTCGAGCGCCGTGAGCTCACCCTGCTCGGGGTGACGCGTGCCGTCCACGTCGCCGGCACCGGGCCCGCGGTCGTGGTGCTCGCCGAGATGCCGGGAATCAGTCCGCACGTCGCGCGCTTCGCCCGGTGGGTGCGCGAGGCCGGCTTCACCGTCTGGATGCCCTCGCTCTTCGGCCGCGACGGTGCCTACCCGGAGGCGGCCGCGGGTCTGGCGGTGCTGCAGCGCGCGTGCATCAGCTCGGAGTTCCGTGCCTTCGCCTCCGACGAGCCGCGCCCGGTCACCCACTGGCTGCGAGCCCTGGCCCGGCACGCACACACCACCTGCGGCGGACCCGGGGTCGGGGCGATCGGGATGTGCTTCACCGGGAACTTCGCGCTGACCATGACCTTGGAGCCCGCCGTCCTGGCGCCCGTGCTCTGCCAGCCCTCGCTGCCGCTCGACGACCCGGCCGGCATCGACATGGCACCGGGCGAGCTGACCGCGGTCGCCCAACGGCTCGAGCGCGACGACCTGACCGTGCTCGCCTACCGCTTCGCCGGTGACGCCCACTGCCGGGCCGAGCGCTTCGCTGCGTACGCCGCGGCGCTCGGCGACCGGTTCGTGCCGACGGTGCTGCCCGATGACGCCGCAGCCGCGGACCCGCCACCGTTCTTCGCCGAGGTCGTGCGCACCCCGCACAGCGTGGTGACCGCGCACCTGGTCGACGAGGCCGGGCAGCCGACGGTCCGGGCGCGCGAGGAGATCCTGGCGTTCCTCGTCAGGACGCTCAGCACAGGTGGTGCAGGCCCGGGCGAGCTCAGCGCAGGCTGAGGTAGAGACCGACCGCGGCGGGCACGACGCCGAGCAGCAACCAGGCGCTCACCGGCTGCTTCTTGTGGATCAGGCGGGCGCCGGCCAGGCCGGCGACCAGGATGATCGCGGCGATGACGTTCAGGCCGACCCGCGCATCGGTGCGGTCGTGGTCGGTGAAGTACGCAGCGATCGAGAGACCCACCGAGAGGTGGAACATCGTGGTGACCACCAGGACTGACATCACCCACTGGCGGACCCGGTTCAGGCTCGCCTCGTCACGCCGTCGCTCCTCGCCACGGGGGCGCGGGCGCGGATTGGCCGGGTCGATGAGGTGCTTGGCGCGGCGTACCGGCTGGGTGCCCGGCTCGGTCATCGCACCCCTCCTCCCGCTCGGTCTGCTCCTGGTTCCATCCTAGGCGGGGTCGGACTACCGGACCCGCGGCGCAGCGGTGATGATCGGCACATGACGAAACGACGCGTCGACATGTTCTTCGAGCCGGGATCCGACCCCCGCGAGGAGGGCGCGACCTCGCTGGGCGACGAGAAGGCGACCCTGGTGGAGTACATCCGCTTCCAGCGCCTCACGCTGGAGGCGAAGTGCTCAGGGCTGGACGCCGAGCAGCTCGCACGACGGGCGGTCGAGCCGTCCACGATGTCGCTGCTGGGCATGGTGCGACACCTCGCGGAGGTCGAGCGCGGCTGGTTCCAGCAGATCCTCGCCGGGCTCGACGTGCCGCGGATCTACCGCACCGAGGCCGAGCCCGACCTCGACTGGGACGGTGCGGTCGCCGATGACGAGGTCGTCGCCGAGGCGTGGCGGACCCTGCGCGAGCAGCAGGCGTTCACCGATGCCTACATCGCCGCTGCGACGGATCTCGGAGCGGTCACCGACTACCACCACGGGCGCATCTCGCTGCGCGAGGTACTGGTCCACATCGTCGAGGAGTACGCCCGCCACAACGGTCACGCCGACCTGCTCCGGGAGCGGATCGACGGGCGCGTGGGAGAGTAACGCCTGTTACTGAACTTTCGTCAATAAGACGTAACTCACAGTTACGACTCGTTCCGAACGCGGTTAGTCTCGAGGCATGAGCACCCCAGACTTCGACGTCATCGTGGTAGGCGCCGGCCTGTCCGGCATCGGCGCGGGCTACCGGCTGCAGACCGAGTGCCCCGACAAGACCTACGCGATCCTCGAGGCGCGCGAGTCGATCGGGGGCACCTGGGACCTGTTCCGCTACCCCGGCATCCGCTCGGACTCCGACATGTTCACGCTGAGCTTCCCGTTCAAGCCGTGGAGCGACGAGAACGCGATCGCCGACGGTCCCTCGATCCTGAGCTACATCAAGGCGACGGCGACCGAGTTCGGCATCGAGGAGAAGATCCAGTTCCGCACGAAGGTGACCAGCGCCAACTGGTCGAGCGAGAACCAGCAGTGGACGGTCACCGTGGAGGACCGCAGCAGCTCGCGCAAGACCAAGCGGACGCTGACCTGCTCCTTCCTCTACGCCTGCTCGGGCTACTACGACTACGACCAGGGCCACGAGCCGGTCTTCCCTGGCATCGACGACTTCGAGGGCCTGGTGGTCAAGCCGCAGTTCTGGCCCGAGCAGCTCGACTACACCGGCAAGAAGGTCGTCATCATCGGCTCCGGCGCGACAGCGGTGACGCTGGTCCCCTCGATGTCCGAGGACGCCGGGCACGTGACCATGCTGCAGCGCAGCCCCACCTGGATCGGCGTGGTGCCGCAGAAGGACAAGCTGGCCGACACCCTGCGCGCGACCCTGCCGGCCCAGATGGCCCACCGGATCGTGCGCACCAAGAACATCGCCTACCAGATGGGCGTCTACCAGTTCTGCCAGCGCGCTCCGAAGGTCGCGAGCAAGGTGCTGCTCGGCATGACCACCAAGGCCCTCAAGGACGAGGCCATGGTGAAGGAGCACTTCACGCCGACGTACAACCCGTGGGACCAGCGCGTGTGCGCGGTGCCGAATGCCGACCTGTTCCGCGCCATCCGCCGCGGCAAGGTCGACGTGGTCACCGACCACATCGACACCTTCGTGCCCGAGGGCATCCGCCTGAAGAGCGGCAAGGTCCTCGAGGCCGACATCGTGGTCCCGGCAACCGGCCTGAAGATCCAGCTCTTCGGCGGCATCGTGCCGACCGTCGACGGCAACGCGGTCGACCTGCACGAGAACTTCGTGTGGCAGGGCTGCATGCTCACCGGGCTGCCGAACTTCGCCCTGTGCGTCGGCTACACGAACGCCTCGTGGACGCTGCGCGGTGACCTGACTTCGCGCCTGGTCTGCAAGGTGCTCAACGAGATGACCAAGGTCGGCGCCGGGGAGGTCATCCCGGTGCCCGAGGGTCCGCTCGAGGGCCGTCCGCTGCTCGACATCGCCTCGGGCTACGTCCAGCGCGCGCTCGGCGACCTGCCGCAGCAGGGGCACCACGGAGCGTGGCGGGTGCGCCAGAACTACCTCCTCGACTCCACCACCACGATGCGCCGCGACCTGCACAAGACGCTGCGCTTCACCCCCGCCCGCACGCCCGTGGTGGCAGGGGTGAAGGCGTCGGCATGATCCTCGCTCCGCTCCTCAGGGGGCTCGCGCGGTGAGCGGGCCGTTCCCGGCCGAGGGCACCGCTGAGTTCGTGGTCGGCGGGATCCCGCTGCGCGCGCGGGTCAGCGGGCCGCAGGACGGCGCCCCGATCCTGCTGATCCACGGCATCGCCCGCAGCCTGGAGGACTGGAACGAGGCCCAGGACCTGCTGGCGGCCTCCGGACACCGGGTCATCAGCACCGACCTGCCCGGCTTCGGGTACAGCGCGAAGGGCCGCGAGCGGCCGGGGCTGCCCGCCTTCGGTCGCGCGATGGCAGCGCTCCTGGACGCGGCCGGCACTACCGCGCCGGTGCACGTGATGGGTAACTCCCTGGGCGGCGGTGTCGCGATGACCCTGGCCGCCGACTTCCCCGGCAAGGTCGCCAGCGTCACGCTGGTCAACAGCGTCGGGTTCGGCAGCGAGGCCAACATCTCCGCGCTCCCGATGACGTACGGCGTGCTGGCAGCGCTTCCGGGACTCTCCTCCAAGTTCGGGCCACGGGCACGCGAAGCGGGCGCACAGACGATCCGCGACCTCTTCTTCGATCCCTCGCTCGCCACGACCGACCAGCTCCGGCACGCCGGCAAGCTGGCCAAGCAGCGCGACTTCCGCCGCACGTTCCTGGGCACCGCCGCCACGTTGGGCGCCCCGGTCGTCGGTGTGCGCGCCCGCTGGCGGCGCGAGCTGCTCGAGCGGTTCGCGGCGAGCGGCATCCCGGTGCTGGTGGTGTGGGGAGACGCGGACAAGATCCTCCCGGCTGCGCACCTCGAGGCCGCCGCGGCGGCGCTGCCGAACGCGCGCACCCACCTGTTCGCCGACACCGGGCACATGCCGCAGGTCGAGCGCCCGGCCGAGTTCGCCGAGGTAGCCGAGGCGTTCGTGGACGAGGTCGCAGCCACCGCGTGATCCGGCTGGACCGGCATGATGTCGCCATGAGCACCGATGCCGTCCTGACCACCCGTGAGGACCACGTCCTGGTCGTCACCCTCAACCGCCCCGAGGCGCGCAACGCCGTCAACGGCGACCTGACGCTCGGGCTCGGCACCGCCCTGGAGGAGGCCGAGAACGACGTCGAGATCCGCGCCGTGGTGCTCACCGGCGCTGGGGACCAGACCTTCTGCGCCGGGGCCGACCTCAAGGCGATCTCCCGCGGTGAGGGGCTGAACCCTCCGGGCACCGAGGCGTGGGGGTTCGCCGGCATGGTGCAGCACCCGGTCTCGGTGCCGATCATCGCGGCGGTCAACGGCAGCGCGCTGGGCGGCGGCACCGAGCTGGTGCTCGGCTCGGACCTCGCGATCGCGGCCGAGCACGCGACCTTCGGCCTTCCCGAGGTCAAGCGCGGGCTGATCGCCGCGGCCGGCGGCGTGATCCGCCTGCCCGCGCAGGTCCCGCGGAAGGTCGCGATGCACATGATCCTCACCGGCGAGCCGATCGACGCGGCGACCGCGCTGCGCTGGGGCCTGGTCAACGAGGTGGTCCCGGCCGCGGACCTGCTCGAGTCCGCGCTGCGCCTGGCACGCACGATCGCGGCCAACGCGCCGCTCTCGGTCCAGGGGAGCAAGAAGGTCGCCCTGGGCTTGCGCGACGGGACGATCCCGGGCGAGACGGAGGCCTGGGAGCAGAGCAACGCCGAGATGATGGCGGTCTTCACCAGCGAGGACGCGATGGAGGGCCCGATCGCCTTCGCCGAGAAGCGTGCCCCGGTGTGGAAGGGCCGCTGACTTCCGAGTCCGGCCCCGGCTGCCCGAACAGGCCTAGTCAGTGGGTTAGCGAGCCGTAACCGGAACGTGCGCGGTCAGTTAGTCAGGCATGGTGACCTCACGTACCCGTCTGCTGGCCTGCGCCGGCGCTGCCGGGGCCCTGCTCGTCTCGTTCCTGACGATGAACGCCACGCCCAGCTCGGCGGCTCTCCTCCCGCTGGCGGGGCCGTCGTACTCGGCGACGATCACCCGGACCGAGCACGGCATCCCGCACATCACCGCGGCGAACTTCGGCTCGCTGGGGTTCGGTGCCGGGTACGCCGCCGCGCAGACCGAGACCTGCACGCTGGCCGACGTCCTGCTCACCGCGCGCGCCCAGCGGTCGCGCTACCTCGGCCCCGACGGCCTCTACGACGACCACGTCGCGATGAACGGCACCAACCTGCAGGTCGACGCCCTGGTCACCGACCTGCACAACCGCAAGGTCGTCGAGGGCCTGCTGGCCGACCCGAAGGCCGGCCCCGGCGCCGAGGCCCGGCAGATGGTCGACGGGTACGCCGCGGGCATCAACAAGTACATCACCGCCCTCGGCGGCTCGGCGAACATCACCGACCCGGCGTGCAGGTGCGCGGCGTACATCCAGCCTGACATCACCTCGCTGGACGTCTGGTACGGCGTCTACCTGGCCAACATCCTGGCCTCGACCGGCAACTTCGTGAAGGAGATCGTCGACGCGACGCCGCCCTCGCTGACCGACCCCGGTCTGCCCAGCCTGGCGACCTTCGGCATCGTGCCGCCGACCCTGCCGACCGCCGCGGAGCTGAAGAAGGCACTCGGCAAGGGCCCGGCCTCGCCGTTCGGCTCGAACGCCACCGCGATCGGCAAGAGCGACACCTCGACCGGCAAGGGCATGCTGCTGGGCAACCCCCACTTCCCGTGGAACGGCCGTTACCGCTTCAGCCAGCAGCAGCTGACGATCCCCGGCCAGTACAACGTCGCCGGTGCGAGCCTGATCGGCTCGCCGGTGGTCAACATCGGCTGGAACAGCAACGTCGCCTGGAGCCACACCGTCTCCACGGCGTACCGGTTCACGCCGTACGAGTACCGCACCGTCGGGTCGCCGTTCACCTACCTCTCGGCCAACGGCGTGCTCAAGCAGCTCGAGAAGCGCACCGTGGTCGTGACGGTGAAGAACCCCGACGGCTCGCTGGGCACGGTCACCAAGACGATGTACCGCACCCCGCAGGGCTACGTCATCGACGCCCCGAGCAGCCTGATGGGCTGGACGCCGCTGAGCTTCTTCGCGATCCGCGACGCCAACGGTGAGCAGCTGCGCACGATCGACACCTTCCTGAACATGGGCAAGGCCGCGAACGTGCACGACCTGATCGCCAAGCAGGACGCGGGCGGCGGCATGCCGTGGGTCAACACCACCGCCGCCGACCGCTACGGCGACGTCGTGTACGCCGACCACTCGGTGGTCCCGAACGTGCCGAACTCGATGGCGAACCTCTGCATGACGCCGATCGGGAGGGTGATCAACGGGATCGCCGGGCTGCCCGCGCTGGACGGCACGTTCGCCGACAGCCTGTGCAAGTGGAAGACCGATGCGGACGCCGAGCGCCCCGGCATCTTCGGTCCGAGCCACCTCCCGGTGACGTACCAGACGAGCTGGGTGATGAACTCGAACGACTCCTACTGGACGCCGAACAACACCGTCCGGCTGACCGGGTTCGCGCACATCATCGGCTGCGAGAACTGCCTGCGGACCTTCCGCACCAAGATGGTCCAGCAGGACGTCATCGACGCCACCGCGGGCGGGGCGACGGGGACCCCGGAGATCCTGCGCGGCTTCGAGCACCAGAACCGGGTGCGCGGCGCGGAGATCATGGGCACCGCGGCGCTGGTCACCGTGTGCCAGGCGGCCGACGGCGGCGACGCCTGCCCGGTGCTCGCGGCCTGGGACAAGCACTCGAACATCGACTCGCGCGGCAACCAGATCTTCGAGGAGTTCGTGAAGCGGCTGCCCGCCGACGGGCTGCTCGGTGGTGAGCTCTACTGGAAGGTGCCGTTCAACAGCGCCGATCCCCTGAACACCCCGCGCGACCTGGACACCACCAACGGCAAGGTGATCAAGGCGATGAAGGACGCGATCGCCTACCTGCGCAGCAAGAACATCCCGATGGACGCGACCTGGGGCTCGCTCCAGGTGGCCGGTGACCGTGGTGCACCGCCGATCCCGCTCGGGGGCGGTCTCGGCGACCAAGCCGGCAACGCGAACGCGCTGGCCTCGGACCCGCCGCTGGAGAACACGGGCTTCCTCAAGCCGATCACCTACGGGTCCTCGCACATCCAGGCGATCTCGTTCACGGCCCTGGGCGGCGTGGACGCGAAGACGATCCTCACCTACGGGCAGTCGGACGACCCGACCTCTCCGTGGTCCTCGGACCAGACGGTGATGTTCGGCGCCAAGCAGTGGGTCTCGTTCCCGTGGACGCCCGCGCAGATCACGTCGCAGAAGATCAGCTCGATCACGATCAGCAGCTAGGCGACGTCGGGGGTACGGCGCGGCGGCACCACCAGCACCCGGTCGGTGCCGCCCTCGTCGTGCCGGCGATGCTCGGCTGCGAGGACTAGGCGGGGTCCGGCGGCGGAGTGTCCGCCTTGGCGGCGTCGGGCTCCGGCTCGGCCGCGAGCTTGTAGCGCACGAAGCCCGGTACGGCGAGCGCTGCGATCACCACGCCGATGACCACCAGCACGCCACCGCCGGCAGCCGCCGTCGCGGTGCCGACGATCGCGGCGGCACCTCCGTGCGCGACGTCGGCGATCCGCGGACCACCGGCGACCACGACGATGAAGACGCCCTGGAGCCGGCCGCGCACCGCATCGGAGGCCGAGGCCTGGAGCATGCTCATCCGGAATGCCGCCGAGGCCATGTCGGCAGCGCCGCCGAACACAAGCATCAGCACGGCGAGGGCGAGGAAGAAGCCGCCGTGACCGTTCGCGAACCCGACGGCCAGACCGAAGCCGGCCATCGCCAGGCCCCAGACGATGATCGAGACCACGACCGCCACGCCCTGGCGCTGGACGCGCGAGACCCAGCCCGAGAACACCCCGCCGAGCACCGCGCCGATCGGGATGGCGGCGAAGAGCAGTGCGAACGCCAGGCCGCCCTTGCTCGGGCCGCCGAAGTCGAGGTGCGCCATCTGCGGGAACAGCGCCCGCGGCATCCCGAAGATCATCGCGATCAGGTCGACCAGGAACGACATCAGCAGGACCGGGTGCCCGCGCAGGTAGCCCAGGCCGTCGAGCACCGAGCGCAGACCCGGCGTACCGGCCGCTCCCTCGACGCGGAGCTTCGGCAGCCGCACCACCGCGCTCAACGTCGCGAAGAGCGTGATCGTGTCGATGAGGTAGAGCAGCGAGTAGCCGGTGAGCGGGATCAGCGCGCCACCGACGAGCGGACCGGCGATGCCGCCGGCCTGCATGACCGTCATGTTCAGCGAGTTCGCCGCCGGCAGCTGCGAGGCCGGGAGCAGCTTCGGCAGGATGGCGCTGCGCGTCGGCTGGTTGATCGCGAAGAACGCCTGCTGCACCGAGAACAGGGCGAGCAGCACCCAGACGTCGTGGAGCCCCAGGGCGGCCTGCGCCCAGAACGCGGCGCTGGTCGAGATCAGGCCGAGCGTGGTGACGATCATCAACGTGCGCCGATCCATCACGTCGGCGAGCGCACCGCCCCACAGTCCGAAGACGACGAGGGGGACCAGGCCGAAGAGACCGGTCAGGCCGACGTACGCCGAGGAGCCGGTGATGTTGTAGATCTGCGCCGGGACCGCGACCACCGTGAGCTGCGCGCCGATGACGGTGATGATGTTCGCCGACCACAGCCGGCGGAAGTGCGGGTTCCTCAACGGGGCGGTGTCGGCGAGCATGCCCCTGAGTTCCACGCGGCGAGGCTACGCGACGGGTTGGATCCTCGACGACTTGAATAGGTCGGAGCCGTCTGGTCATATCGGTGCATGCCGCCTCGGACCCGCATGGTCGTCCCCGCTCTGCTCGTCCTCGCGCTGGCGCTCGCCGGGTGCGGCAAGGACTCGACGAAGGACCCGGCCGCTCAGAAGGCCGCCGACGCGCTCGCCGCCGGGCTGTCGGCGTACGACGCCTCGAAGATCGCGTTCTCCGACACCGCCGGCGCGACGGCGTTCACCGACCTCGTCGGCCCCCTGAAGTCGTTCGCCTCGGACGTCCGGGCCGGCGACGTGAAGGTGTCGGGCAGCACCGCCACCACCGAGCTGAGCTGGACCATGGACCGCGACGGAGCCCGGTGGAAGCACACCACGACGGCGCGGCTGACCAAGGCAGGTGGCACCTGGCAGGTCGACTGGTCCCCCGCGATCGTCGAGTCCTCGCTGGTGGCCGGCGAGACGATCAGCGTCACCGGGCTGAACGCACGCCGTGGCGACATCCTCGGCCGCGGCGACAAGGCGCTCGTCGAGCCCCGGCCGGTGGTCCGCTTCGGGATCGACAAGGCGCAGGCCGGGGCCGCGGCGGTGACCTCGGCCGGCCGTCTCGCCCAAGCGGTGGGGATCAGTGCCGCGCCGTACGTGAAGCTGGTGACCAAGGCCGGGCCGAAGGCGTTCGTGCCGGCGCTGGTGGTGCGGCGTGGTGAGGTGAGCAGCGGCCTGATCGGCCGCGTCGTCGCCATCCCAGGAGCTCGCGCCATCTCCGACCACCTGCCGCTCGCGCCGACCAAGGACTTCGCGGCGGCGCTGCTCGGCACCGTCGGGCCGGCGACCGCCGAGATCATCAAGGACAGCAAGGGCCGGCTGCGCGTCGGCGACGACGCCGGGCTCTCCGGGCTCGAGGCGCGGTACGACGAGCAGCTCGGCGGGACGCCCGGGGTCAAGGTGAGCGCCGTGCCGGCCAAGGGCTCGAGTGCCGCGCCGCGCGAGCTGTTCTCCGCAGCGGCAGTCCCCGGCGACCCGCTCAAGCTCACCCTCGACGAGAAGCTGCAGGCCACGGCACAGACCCTGCTGGACCGGTACGGCCCGGCGAGCGCGCTCGTCGCGATCAAGCCCTCGACCGGCGAGATCCTGGTGGCGGCCAGCGGACCCGGCTCGAAGGGCTACAACACCGCGACGTTCGGACAGTACGCGCCGGGCTCGACGTTCAAGATCGTCAGCTCGCTGGCGCTGCTGCGCGCGGGGATGAAGCCGGACTCCCCGGTCAGCTGCCCGCTCTCGGTGGTGGTCAACGGCAAGAAGTTCAAGAACTACTCCGACTACCCGTCGAACCGGATCGGCCAGATCACCCTGCGCGACGCGGTCGCGAACTCGTGCAACACCGCCTTCATCTCCTCGCGCGCGAAGGTGAAGGGCACGGCGCTCGGCGATGCGGCCGCAGCGCTGGGCTTCGGCGTCGACCACGACCTCGGCTTCCCGGCGTACTTCGGTCAGGCGCCGGCGCCCTCGGGTGAGACCGAAGGTGCCGCGGACCTGATCGGCCAGGGCAAGATCCTCGCCTCTCCGATGGCGATGGCCACGGTAGTGGCGAGCGTGGTCCGCGGCTCGACCGTGGTGCCGTGGCTCGTGCAGGGCGCGGAGAAGCGGACCGCCGACCCCAAGGTTCCGCTCACCAAGGCCGAGGCGGCCTCGCTGCGCGGGTTGATGCACGCGGTCGTGACCGACGGTTCGGGCAGCTTCCTCCAGGCGATCGAGCCGCCGTCGATCATCGCGAAGACGGGCACCGCCGAGTTCGGCTCGACCCCGCCGCTGCCGACCCACACCTGGATGGTCGGTGCCCAGGGTGACCTGGCCGTCGCAGTCTTCGTCGACCGGGGCCAGTCCGGCTCCGGCACGGCCGGCCCGGTGCTCGAGGCGTTCCTGAAGGCCGCCAAGTAGCCGACGTACGCCGGCTGGTCCACCGGTAGTCGCGGTGACCACCCCGCAGCGCTCGGTGCGCTCGAGGGTTCGCCGACCTGGGCCGAGCGAACCTGTCCAGACCAGGACCAAGTTCCTGTTCTAGACAATTCAGACATTCTGCCCTATCCTCTTCTCAGTGGGGGGTCACGCGGTGGGGTCGCGTACAGAGCGCGTTTCTCAGGCGCCGGCGGGTGAACCTCCCCCAGGGGGAGGTCCAGAACGATGAAGAAGCTCGTACCCGCGCTCGCGGTCGCCACGGCACTCGCCGTGCTCGCAGTGCCGTCCGGAGCAGTTGCCGCGCGACGCCCGCCGCAGCCGACGCAGCCCGCGCCGAGCAATCCGTGCGGAGCCACGGTCACCAAGGCCGACGGCTCGCCGTGGACCTGCACGTTCGCCGACAACTTCGACGGCACGTCGCTCGACCGGACCAAGTGGGTCCCGCAGACCCAGTTCGCTTCCGGCGTGCAGTCCGCGCACGCGTGCTACCTCGACGACCCGTCGGTGGTGAACGTCGCGGGTGGCTCGCTCAACCTGACGCTGCGCAAAGTCACCCGCCCGGTCACCTGCAGCTTCGGCAACCTGAGCGGCTCGACGAGCTACGTCGCGGGCAGCGTGATGTCCTACCGGCTCTTCAGCCAGCAGTACGGACGGTTCGAGGCGCGGATCAAGAACACCGCGACCACCTTCCCGGGCCTGCAGGAGTCGTTCTGGCTCTGGCCCGACGACCGGTACTCCACCGGGGTCTGGCCCTACGCCGGTGAGATGGACGTGAGCGAGACGTACTCCTCCTACCCGAACCTCTCGATCCCGTTCCTGCACTACTCGGCCGATGCCTACGGCACCGTCGACGGGCTCAACACCTCGCACAGCTGCGCGGCCTCGCGCGGGGTCTGGAACACCTACGACCTGGAGTGGACGGCCTCGCGGATCGAGATCTTCGTCAACGGCAGGAGCTGCCTGGTCAACACCTCGGGGGACCCGGCGTTCCAGAAGCCCTACATCCTGGCGTTCAGCCAGATGATGGGTGGCTCCGGCAACGTCTTCAACGGGCGTGCACCACTGCCGGCGACGATGAACGTCGACTACGTGAAGGTCTGGAAGTAAGGCCTCCGGACTAGGCGCGGGTCAGGCGCAGCACCGGGATCGTGCGGATCCCGGCCGTCTTCTCCTCGTACTCCGCGAAGCCGGGGTAGCGGCTGGCCTGCTCGCCGTAGATCCGGTCACGGTCGGCGCCTGTCTCCTCGATGACGGTGACCGGGTACCTCTCGGTGCCGATCTCCACCTCTGCGGTGCCCGAGGCGACCAGGTTGCGGTACCAATCGGGGTCGGTGGGGGCGCCGCCCTTGGAGGCGAAGACGTAGATCACGCCGTCATCGCCGGGCAGGTACATCATCGGCGACACGTGCGTCTCGCCGCTGCGCCGGCCGACGTGGTGGACCAGCACCATCGGCGCTCCCTCGAACGCGCCACCGACCCGTCCCTCGTTGGCCCGGAACTCCTCGATCACGCCTGCGTTGTAGTCGTTCATGCCTCTTCCAACGCGGCCGGGAGCGATTTCACTCCCGCTCAGCTGGCCGGGCGCACCTCCGAGCGCAGCGGGGCCAGCGCCGTGCTCCAGGTGATGACCTGGTCCAGGAGCTGGGTGAGCGCGGAGGCGTGCTGCTCGGTCGGGCCGAAGAGCGAGTAGGCCTCGAAGTCGTGGTGCAGGTTGAGCACGACGTGCCGCGAGACGTCGGCCATCCCGAGCTGACCGCAGATCCGGCGGAGCTGCCCGGCCGCGCTGGCGCCGCCGGCGACGCCGTACGACACGATGCCGGCTGCCTTGTCGGCCCACTCGGCGTGCAGGTAGTCGATGGCGTCCTTGAGGGCTCCGGGGATCCCCTGGTTGTACTCCGGGGTCACGAAGACGAAGCCGTCGAACCCGGCGATCATCCGAGCCCACGCCCGCGTGTGCTCGTGCTGGTAGCGACCCAGCATCGGGGAGTACGGCTCGTCGAGGTGCGGCAGGGCCTGCTCGCGCAGGTCGATCAGCACGACCTCGACGTCGCGACGGGCCGCCGCGGTCTCGAGGACCCACCTGCCCACCTGGTCACCGACCCGTCCGGGTCGGGTGCTTCCGAGGATGATGGCGATCCTGGTCATCTGCGTCTCCTTCGTCTCGTGGTTCACCCCTACGACGAAGCCCGGACCGCGGATGTGACGTCGTGCCGGTGACCTCACATGCAGCCGGCCTGCGTCGTCGAAGATGGGAGAGGACCAGGAGGTGGCGGTGGAGGAGCACGAGCGGTTGGACGTCCTGCTCGAGGAGCGCGGGGCGATGATCAACCTCGCCTACCGGATGCTCGGATCGCTGGCCGAGGCCGAGGACGCGGTCCAGGAGGCCTACGTGAGGTGGTACGCGCTCGCACCGGAAAGCCAGGCCCAGATCGACTCGCCGGGCGCCTGGCTCACCACCGTGGTCAGCCGGATCTGCCTGGACCAGCTCGGCTCGGCGCGCGCACGCCGGGAGCGGTACGTCGGGGAGTGGCTGCCCGAACCGCTGCCCGGCAGCATCGACGTGACCGAGGGGCGCCTCGGCAGCGCTGAGGATCCTGCCGACCGGATCACCCTGGACGAGTCGGTGGACACCGCGTTCCTGGTGGTGCTGGAGTCGATGACCCCGGCCGAGCGGGTGGCCTTCCTGCTCCACGACGTCTTCCGCTACCCGTTCGAGGAGATCGCGGCGATCGTCGGCCGCACCCCGGCGGCGTGCCGCAAGCTCGCCTCCTCGGCCCGCGGCCGGGTGCGTGACGCCCGGCCCCTGCCGGGTCCCGCGCCCGAGCAGGCCGAGGTGGTCCGCAGCTTCCGCGAGGCGTGGACCTCCCACGACGTCGCGGCTCTGGTGTCCCTGCTCGACCCCGCAGCGGTCGCGGTCGCCGACGGCGGAGGTCGTGTAGCGGCGTCGCTGGCTCCGGTCGTGGGCGGGACGGAGATCGCCACCTACCTGGTCGGTCTGGCCGAGCGTGCCGGGTCGATCACCCTGCTCGACCGGACCGTCAACGGCCGGCCGGGCCTGCTCGCGACCTACGACGACGAGGTGGTGGCGGTCTACTCCTTCGAGATCGCCGAGGACCGCATCCAGCGGATCTGGGTCGTGCGGAACCCCGAGAAGCTGCGCGGCTGGAACACCTGACCGCTCAGCCCAGGGACTTGGGGAAGTCCCGGCTGTCGATGGTGGCGTCGGTGAAGATGATCGGGTGGTCGGTCAGGTAGTCGACCACCGAGCTGCGGTCCTCGGTGTAGTTGCTGAACCGCACGTCGTACGACGCCCCGATCCAGTCGACGATCCGGTTGGTCTGCACCGAGCAGCCGCCGCGACCGTCGCCACCGGCGGCGACGTGCATGTCCGAGCCGTCCACGATGTCGCACGCGAAGGTGCGGTGCTCGTTCATGTCGCCGGTGAAGAAGACGGGCATGCCCGTCCTGTTCAGCTGGTTGAACAGCGCGATCTGGCGGCCCTTGGCGATGTTGCGCCACTTCTGCGCCGGACCGTACTTGTCGGCCGGGTTGTGGAAGTTGGTGAACCACGCCTTGATGCCGGTCTGCTTGTTCTTCAGCAGCAGCACCGGGATGGTCCGCTCGGCGCCGTGGAAGTACGGGATCTGGACGCCGTCGGTCTTGACGAGCTGCCAGGTGTCGAGCCGCCACGCGATCGAGTTGTCGCCGTTGCCGCTGCGCTGCGAGCCGCCGGGGTAGAGACCCCACCTCCCGCCGGTGCGGGAGAGGAAGGTGCTGCGCTGGTTGGACTGCATCTCCTGGAAGCCGACGATCGAGAAGTCGTGGTCCAGCACGTACTGGGTCCCGCGCGCCGCACGTGCCGTTCCTGAGCTGCCGCAGCGCCCGCAGGTGTGGGAGCTGCCCTGGACGTTGTACGTCGCCATCCGGAAGGTCAGCACGGGCGGGGCGAAGCGACGTGCCGGTGGCCTGGCCTCCAGGGTCTTGCCGCCTACCGGCACGCTCTTGGCCAGGGCCTCGGCGTTCAGGGCCTGCTTGCTCGGCGCGGTCGGCGTGCTGGTCGGCGTGGGTGTCGGCGTGGCCAGCGGGGTCGCGGTGGTCGCGGTCGGCGTACCCGTCGGGCTCCCCGGAGGGTGGGTCGTGGGATCGGTTCCGGCGGAGGACAGCGCAGGCAGGACGTCGCCGCCCATGAGGACGAACGTCAACAACCACGCCGCGCCGACGGCGCCGACGAGCCCCAGCTTGCCTACCACCGGGCCACGGTATCCCGACAAATCGCCCTGGACCTCACGCTTGGGGAAACCCGGGACCGTACCCGGGTCAGCCCAGGTCCGCGGACCACCGCTCCTCGATCCGCCCGACCTTCCAGACCGTGACCGAGACCGCCCACGCGAGGACGAACAGCGCGACGATCCCGTACCCGACGTACTCGAGGTCGAGGTCGGCGAACCACGCCAGCGGTCCGGAGGTGACCCCGAGGTTGTCGGCGAGCATGCTGCCCAGGGTGGCGACGCCGATGATCATCGCGACCGCGACCGAGAGCGCGGTGACGGTGATGTTGTAGTAGATCTTGCGCACGGGCCGCGAGAACGCCCAGCCGTAGGCGACGTTCATGAAGGCGCCGTCGATGGTGTCCATCAGCGCCATGCCCGCGGCGAAGAGCACCGGCAGCGTGATCACCGCCCACCACGGCAGGCTGGCCGCGACCGCGCCACCGGCGATGACCAGCAGGCCGATCTCGGTGACGGTGTCGAAGCCGAGGCCGAAGAGGAACCCGACCGGGTACATGTGCCACGGCTTGCGCACGGTCCTGTTCACCCGACCCAGGATCCGGTTGAGGAACCCGCGGTTGTCCAGCTGGCGCTCGAGCTCGGCCTCGTCGTACTGCCCGCGGCGCATGCCGGCGAAGACGCGCAGGATGCCGCGCAGGGCGAGCAGGTTGAGCAGCGCGATGGTCAGCAGGAACAGGCCGCTGACCGTCGGTCCCCAGATGCCGGCGAAGTGGTGGAGCGAGGAGCTCTGGTCGTCCACGCCGGTCGCGAGGGCGCGCACCCCGAAGGCGATGCCCATCACCATCACGAAGACCACCGAGCTGTGCCCGAGGCTGAACCAGAAGCCCACGCTCATCGGCCGCTCGCCGTCGGTCATCAGCTTGCGGGTGGTGTTGTCGATCGCGGCGATGTGGTCGGCGTCGAAGGCGTGCCGCATGCCCAGGGTGTAAGCCGTGACGCCGAGCCCGACGCCGAGGACCTTGCCGCCGACCTCGAAGTGCTCCGGCGCGACGGCGCCGACCAGCAGCCCCCAGCCGAGCACGTGCAGTGCCGCGACGAACGCGAGGCACCGTGCCAGGGCCACCTTCTGCTCCCGGTCGAGCCCGCGTCGCGCGGTCGTCGTCTCGAGGAGCTGGGTCACGCTTCGACCCTAGGACGCCGACCTTGCTTGTTGCAAACCATTCGCAAGAACGTGGACCTGCTCGTACCCGCGCAGGACCCGGGTGCCGCGGCGCACCGGCGTGCCGGTGACCTCGAGGTCCGGGAACCGTTCGTAGAGCAGCCGCAGGGCGGTGGACGCCTCGAGCCGCGCCAGGCTGGCGCCGAGGCAGAAGTGCGCGCCGGCGGAGAACGCCAGGTGCTGGTCGGCGTTGGGCCTGGTGACGTCGAAGACGGCGGGGTCGGTGAAGACATTCGGGTCGCGGTTCGCCCCGCCGAGCAGGACGAGGACCGCCTCGCCCTGGTGGATCTCGACGCCGCCCACCTCGGTGTCGCGCTGCGCGGCACGCATCGTCAGCTGCACCGGTGAGTCCCAGCGCAGGACCTCCTCGACGACGTTGCCCCAGCGGTCCGGACCGGCCAGCGCGATCGCTCGCTGGTCGGGGTGGCGGGAGAGGTCGACGACGGCGTTGCCGATCAGGTTGACCGTCGTCTCGAAGCCGGCGCCGAGCACGAGCAGACCGACCGCGCGCAGCTCGAGGGGAGACATCGCGTCCTCGCCGGTCATCTGGGCGAGACCGCTGAGCAGGTCCTCACCGGGATCGCGGCGCAGCCGCTCGACGTGGTCCTCGAACCAGTGGTGCATCTCGCGCAGCGCACCGGCTGCGGAGCGGTACTGGCGGAAGCTCAGGCCCGGGTCGAGGGTGACTGCTGCTCGGTTGCCCCAGTCCAGGAGGGCGTCGTGCTCCTCCTCGGGGATGCCGAGCAGCTCGGCGATCACCGCGACCGGCAGGCGCGCCGCGTAGCGGTCGACGAGGTCGAAGTCGCGGCCCGGACCGACCTCGGCGACGATCTTGTCCAGCAGGTCGGCGGCCACCTGCTCGACGCGCTCGTTGAGCCGCATCACCTTCCGCGCAGTGAACGCACCGGAGACCATCTTGCGGTGCCGGGTGTGGTCGGGCGGATCGGTCGCGAGCAGCGAGGGCGGGTCGACCGGGCTGAGCGTGTACGGGTCGGCGACGAGGTCGAAGAGCCGCTGCAGCGGGCGTGGCAGCTCGGCCTTGCCGGCTCCGGTGCCGAAGTCGTCGCTGCGCAGGATCTGGTTGGCCGCGGCGTGGTCCACGGTCGCGCAGACCACCGGACCGCGGTCGATGACGTGGCGCCGCAGCTGCTCGTACGCCGCGAACGGGTCGGCCATGGCGGCCGGGTCGATCGCGATCTGCGCGGTGATCTGACCCTTGCGGGCGGCGTACCGGAGTCCGTAGCGCTGGATCCCGTGGGCGAGCGACCAGGCAGCGAACGACCGCGGCAGCGCCATCGGCGAGCTGGCCATCAGGCCGCGTTGACCGGGCCGTCGAGCGTCTCGGGTTCGCTGATGTCCTCGCACGAGAACCGAGCGTACGTCGCCTCGCCGGCGTCCCAGTTCTGCAGCAGCCGCAGGACTCCCGCGTGCCGCTGCTCGATCCGGGTCCGCTGCTCCTCCAGCACCGCCTCGGAGAGGTGCGTGTCGAGCTGGGCGTCACGGTTGAGCCGCCAGCGGTAGCGCAGCGCGTCCGCGAGGGTGCCGGGGTCGCCGAAGATCTCGGCGTACTCGGTGTTCCACGGCAGGTGCTCGCAGCCCGCGTTCGCGAGCGCCTCGATCTCCTGCAGTGCCTGCCAGCGGCGGTGCGTCTCGGTCCAGCTCATGGGGATCACCCTCTGTCGATCTCTGGTTCGCTTCCGCGAACCCGGTCGGATCGCGATCTCGTGGTACTGACGCTACGGATCCCGGCGGCCCGGCCCATCGACCTGCGGTACCCAATGCGACTACGACCCTGGTAGGAGCCTGCGCGCCACCGTGGGCGGATGCTCACGGGTGCGCCACTCCCTACTCTTGGAACCGTGCGTGCGTCGAACCCCTCCTCCCTCGGCGCCCGGCTGCTGGCCGGGCCGCGGTACGTGCGCGCGCGCATCGAGGAGAACATCGCCGACCACGACCTGGTCTACCCGTGGTGGATCCCCGTCCTCAGCGGCACCGGGATGACCGCGTGCGCGGTCGGCAGCCTCGGCCTGCGCGGAAACCTGTGGCCCCCGGACCTGCTGCCGGTGATGTTCGTGCTCGTGACCGTGCCCGGCATCGTGCAGGTCGGGGTCGGGCGGCACTTCCCGCACGTGATCGAGACCATCGGTGTGCTCATCGCCGCCGGCGTCCTGCTCGCCGACCCCGTCCCCACCGGTCGCTTCGACGTCACCCCCGCCCTGCTCGCGCTCCTGACCGCCGAGGTGGTCGCGCGCGACGGCG